>JAZSPZ010000008.1:0-3205 GCA_045537735.1 Lachnospiraceae bacterium | reverse complement strand
TGATTGTAAACGATTTAGAATCAGTAGTCTGACATCCATTTCCATTCTTCACCAAAACTTGATATATGACATTGCCAGAGCATCTGTCGGATGGAGTAACATTCACATCCTTTTCATTATTCTTATCCAAAGTTCCACCGGTGACACTCCAAACATAAGACACTTCAGCATCCGTATTTGTGGCGACAACACCAAGAGGATATGCCCCACTCTCTTTTGGACAAACAGAGTTTCCTGATGTATTGTTGTCAGCCCAACTCAAGACTGGCTTAGCCTTGAATGTAAGAGTCACTGGATCACTTTGTTTTGGACAAGCGACGTTACTAGTAGGAAGTTCTTTTGCAGAAGCCGTCAGCACATACTTATTTCCTGCTGAAGCACTTGTCAATCCAGTCACCGTTGGATTTGATGATGTCGTAGGTTCGACAAGACTCCAAGAGTATGTATATTTAGTATTGTCAGGATCTTTCACAGCAAGATCAACAGTCTGGTCGTCACAGACAGGACTGAATACAATTTCCGGTTTAGCCACAACAATCTCGTCGACATTGAATGAGACATCCGCAGAACATCCGTTCTTGTCTGTAACCCTCAAATTGTGCGTTCCAGCAGGGACATCAATTCCGACCTTGTTGCCTGTAATCGTTGGAGTCACTCCACCTGGAAGACCTGCGACATTATAACCTCCTGCTCCATGTTCAATAGTGAATTCAGCCGCATAAGTTCCACCTTCACACACCTTAGCATCAGCAACGTCTGTAAGAGTCATTGCATCAGGAACCTTAACAATATAATATGCATCGACTTTCTTCTCTATCGTACATCCTGATGCAGTTGTAAACTTGACTGTCAATGTGATCTGAGATCCGTTAGCGACTTCTGTTCCTGCAGCTGGAGATTGTGTCCATTCAGGAGTGCCGACAATATTTGTTTCACCACATGAAAGCGTAGCATCCAATGGATCTACCTCTGGAGCCGTAACCTTACATCCAGCAGACATTGATGCTTCGACATCAGCAATTTTCTTTGCGGAAGCTGAAAGATGATCATCCTTGCCCACCACATTATAAGTCACGCCGTTTGCCCCTTTGACAGACAGATTTCCAAGTTTAACTGGCAAATTCGCCGTTTTTGTTGTATGACATAATGTACGTCTGTTGACAACAGTCAATGTGTAAGGAATGGTTCCCTCACAAATATCAGAGAATATGTAAGCGTCTTTACTTGCAGAAGATCCCCATGGCTTTCCTGCCTCATTATCCCATGTATAATCGAAATAATCACCAGTCGATGCGTTTGACACATTCGCTGTGACCTTGAATCCACGATTCTCGGCAACAGGAGTCATTAGAGATGGGTCGTACATTCTACGCACATATTCAGCATCAGAAATCAAACCATCGGTAAACGGAGCATCCTGATCCGTATCGTCTTTCGTACCGAAGATATACCAACCGACTCTTTGTGTCGACTTTTCACCAGTAGTATACGCAGGTTGAGCTGATGATTCTCTTACAGTGACATACTTGACACAAGAAAGTTCAGACGCATACTTGCCAGGTTTTCTTGCGTTCACCATAATAAACACACTTGGATCATCCGGAGTACCGTCGTTATAAAGCGACCAATAGACAGCATCAATCTCATCCTGTCCGAACCTATCAATCAAAAGTCTATTTAGTTGGTTTGCGATGACCAGATTCTGACCTCCAAGAACACCGCCACGATTGTTGGCAATCTGACCTTTAACCAAAGAATTGTAAGAAACCAATTCTGAATCAAGATTCATCTGTTTTGAAGCCAACAAATAATTGATATAAGAGACTATCTCCTTAAACTTCTGTGTCGCAGGAGTCAAATCATAAGGTTTATAATCAGATATGTCATCCGCAGACGTGCTTATACCCAACTTATTGTCCATACGACGGTCGTAGTAAGCAAAACCGTGAGATCCCTTTACTGATTTATTAATAGTATCCCTTATAATATTTTCATCTTTTTCAGGAGTTGTATTTGCCAAGAAATAAACCTCCTTCTGCGAACATACAGTGTCCTCAGTAAGTGTGAATTCTGGATTCGGATTAATACGGAATGTCAAATCACGCTCATATTTACATCCTGTATTTGTTGTAGCCTTAAAATTCAACGTATATGAGCCAGCCTCAGAAATAACCAATGTGTTTCCTGGTGCGACAACCGGAGATCCATTCAAATTCCAGTCTGTAGTGAAATTATCGGAAATAGCTGAGTTGAACTTGACAGTGATGTTTTCTCCTTCACATACCTCTACCGCATTTGCGATAAGAGAGACTTTTCCGACATTGGAAACAACCACCTTATGAATTTTCTCCTTGACACAAATGTCATTACCGTCGGTATTATATAATTGAACCTTGAAGTAATAAGTGCCTACCGACTCCAATACTGGAGAATATGTCTTGCTAGTCTGTCCGCTAATTTCTGTAAATGGTCCATCCTCAGATGTCGCAGACAACCACTTGACTCCCTTATAGGAATCTATCACATCAACAGGTGATCCAGCAGTGATTTCAGCCATTGCCTTCGCTGTAAAGCTAAGAGTCTGGCAAAGAGAGATCTCATCCGGACCGTCTATCGACAATGTAGGATCAACCACCTCTGATGTTCCATCCGTTTCATACATCGACTCACAACCCAATTCTGTGACATATGCCTGTATCTTGAAATCAGAATTATCCTTGATCACAGGGCTGAACATAGACAACGATGAAGTGCCACTGTTTGGAGCAACAGTACCGTCTTTATATACATATTTCCAAACCACAGAACAATCAGAACAACTGATTGGAGTATTGTCACTTCTCTTCAACAATCTGTATTCTACTTTCGAACAAGATGTGACATGAGATGGTCCACTGATATAATAATCTGTCGACTTTGCGACCTTAAACTCTTCACTCTTTATCTCAGCCACACAACTGTTCTCGCCAACAAGTTCAGCAACGAAAGCATAAGTGATGTTTTCAAAATCATCGTTAGGGAAATGATATGAAAGTGTTAGCTTGCCATCACTGCAAGTCACATTTTCATTTTCTATAGCCACCTTTTCTGTTGATCCATTGCCATACTTTTTGATATAGCTCCAGTTGATTTTATTATTGCTCTGCAAAGCACAAAGATCAACATTCTGATCAGGGGTAAGCGTAACTTTCGTGTCCTTACACTC
>JAZSPZ010000049.1:0-4208 GCA_045537735.1 Lachnospiraceae bacterium | reverse complement strand
TGGGACAAGGCAGAGAAAATGGAAATATTGATGGATTTATAGATGTGTGTAATGAAACAGGCGTATTCATAAATTTTGAATATGCTTGTTTTTGCGTGTTAACGGTTCATTGACTTTGAATGCGCCTGTTTTAGTTAAGTGATATTATAAATAGGACATTAAAAATGAAGGCAAAGCGCGAATTATCGCCTTAAAAATGTACAAATAGATAAAAACAACGCCTTGAAAATGTTGATAATATAGAAGAAATAGTTTAAAATAATGTTAAGAGTATTTAATAAATTGGAGGCGATATAAGTTATGGAAAGAAATTTATTTATAAAGCTTGAACAATGGAAAAACAAGAAAAAGAGAAAACCTTTGATTATACAAGGAGCCAGACAGGTGGGTAAGACTTGGATTATGAAGGAATTCGGTGCAAGATATTATAAAGATACAATTTATATTAATTTTGATAACAATGAAATTATGAAAAAAGTGTTTGAAATTGATTTTGATATCGCACGTATAATTTCTTCGATTAAAATTGAGTATGGGAAGAGTTTTGCCCCTGAAGATACTCTCATTATTTTCGATGAGATTCAGGAAGCACCAAAGGCATTAGCTTCTTTGAAATATTTTTATGAGAATGCACCACAATATGCAATTATGGCAGCCGGTTCATTACTTGGAGTGGCACTTCATCAAGGAACTTCATTTCCGGTAGGGAAAGTGGATTTTATGCATTTGTACCCGCTTAATTTTTATGAGTTTATTTGTGCAATGGGAGATAGTCAGTTGGCACAGCTGCTTGAGTCGGGTGATTATGAAATGATTAATGCATTTTCAACTAAGTATACTGAATTGCTGAAGAAATACTATTATATTGGTGGGATGCCGGAAGTAGTACAGACATTTATTGATACAGATGATTTTTATGAGGTTCGTGAAGTGCAGAAGAATCTGCTTAAGTATTATGAGGAGGACTTTAGTAAACATGCACCGAAAGAAGTGGTTCCGCGTATTATGATGGTTTGGAATTCCATACCGTCACAACTTGCGAAAGAAAATCGAAAATTTATATATGGTTGTATGAGAGAAGGTGCCAGAGCAAAGGATTTTGAATTGGCGATTCAATGGCTTGAGGATGCTGGGTTGATTATTCGCAGTTATCGTATTACAAAACCTGATATTCCTTTGATAGCATATATGGAAATGAATAGCTTTAAAATGTTTACTCTGGATGTAGGATTGCTTGGTGCGAAAGCAAATATACACGCAAAAGTGTTATTGGATGGATGTAGAATATTTGAGGAATTTAAGGGTGCTTTAACAGAACAGTTTGTAGCCCAGCAGCTAAAAGCTTCCGACAGAGAGTTATATTACTATTCTACTGAGAATTCTTCCGGTGAAATTGATTTTGTCATTCAGCAGGAGATGCATTGTGTTCCTATAGAGGTAAAAGCAAAAGAAAACTTACGGGCAAGAAGCCTTAGAGCTTTTTGCGATAAGTATAAGCCGGAAATTGCTATAAGATCTTCTATGTCAAATTATAGGGAGCAGGACTGGATGGTAAATGTGCCGTTGTATGTTTTGGATAAATATTTGGAGAGGGATAAATCATATTAATATTTAAAAAGTTATAATGCAATATGGTTATGAAGAAGATTATTGAAAAAATTCGTTAATTATTGTACAATATAGGAGGTATGTAGCTAGTAATGCTTATTTCGCGCTTAGCGGCGCAATCCGGTTTAGAGTGTTACGATTCACATACCTTTTTTATTACATTTTATGGGGGAACACCAATGCAAGACATTTTCAAAAATTACTTGTTTTCTAAACAAATTCTTGTAAATGATACCAATATACGTGTAGAGGAAGCTTTCTCAGTTATGCTTTCTATGGCAAAACTATTTAATATTAGGCTTACAAATGGTAGAGAGCTTGCGACAGTGGAGCATATTCGTTTTGTGTCAAAGAAACTGGGGGAAAATGTACCTGACCCTTTTTATAGGGAATTTCCAAGAAGTGTGCTTGCGCTTTCGTTTGAAGAGAGATTATTGGATCAGTTGTTACATTATCATAAAACATATGGTTATGGGGATTTTGGAAATCCAAGCCATTCTGTCTTTGAAGAAAGTTTTGAGCGTACAGCTTTAAAGGAAGTTGAAAGCTGTAAAGAATTCGAGGTTGTTAGTGAATCAGATGCAGTTAATAAGCTTAAGGGTTATGTAGAGGCTGCGATGAAGAGCACTAGACCATTAAATGATTCAATGTATAATCTTGTGTTGGAATATATGAAGGAGTATAAGCTTGAGATATCCGAGTGTCCTTGTAAGGATACAGCAATTAGGTTGCTTTTGGATACGGAGGATTATAAATATGCTGACTTTATTAGCTTTTCTGATATATTAAAACTTGTAGAATATATAAATCTAAGTCGATATAATAATGCAAATAATCGTAAGTTGAATTTAAGGAATCAGGATAGAAAGATTATAAAAGCAGTTCTTGATCGAAAATTGGGTGCAGGTCAGTGTAATATTCAAGAATGTTTTGAAAAACAAAAACGTTGGTGTGGTCTATTACATCATATTCATTACAAGCCACAAAATGAATTGGGTAAAAGCTTTGTGAAGGCTATGCGCGAGGAGTCCAACGGGTCGGTGTATGCCAAATTCGAAAAGGAGATGGGCAATGGCAATATTCAAAAGGCTCTTTCATGCCTGCGTGAAGGTAAGGGAAGTGGTGCGGTAATCAGAAATTTAGATTACCTGTTGAGTCGTTGTACTAATTTGGAGGATTTAGATTATGTATTAGAACACATACATACGGAAAATCCTATTCTTTTGCTCCAATTGTACATACATTATGTCAACTATAATGATTCCTACTGCAGGACATTTCGATTTACCAGAAATGCCACATTAGTGGTGCATCGGGAAAGTTTTGTAGAGGCACGCAGAAGAAAAACTTTCATTTCGAATGAGGTCCGATGTAGGCTTGTAAAAATTATTATGGAAAATCTAAAGGAGATTTATCGTGACAAGCTGGGAAGAGTATATGTTCATGAAAAAATGAGAAAAATTGCATTACCACTACAGGAGGGAACTGCTACGGGAGGTTTTGGGATATTACCTAAGGGGTCTCGAATCTCTTTAGAAACAACAAAGATTCTTCGTTGCTTCACTTATTGGGAAGGTGTGGATGATGTCGATCTGAGTGTGATAGGTTTGTCTGAGGATGGGAAACAGCATGAATTTTCATGGAGAACAATGGCCGGAAAAAATTCACCGGAAATTGTGTACTCTGGGGATATGACCGATGGATTCAAGGGTGCATCAGAATATTTTGACATTGATACTATGTTGTTTAAATGCCAATATCCGCAGATACGCTATCTTGTATTTTGTAATAATGTATATTCTCAGGTACCTTTTCGGTTATTTGATTGTAAGGCTGGATATATGGTACGACAAGATGGTGAAAGTGGTAAGATTTTTGAGCCAAAGACTGTGGAGTCAGCATTTGCGATTAATAGTGACAGTATGTTTGCTTATCTTTTTGCAATCGATATGGAGAGCAATGAACTTGTGTGGCTAAATGTGGCAAACAGCATGTCTGCTCATGTAGCAGGAACTACGCGGCTTGATTTTTTGTTTGATTACCTGAATATGACCTCTGTTATAAATGTTTATGATTTGTTTGAGATGCTGGCCACAGAGATAGTTGAGAAACCGGCATATGCAGATGTTGCGGTCACAGATGAAAATGTTTTGTTAAAAGAGGGCACAGATTTGGTAACAAGTCGTGATATAGACAAAATAATAGCTTACATGAACAAGAAATAGGGATATTTAATAGCCATAATAGGATTTCTGTTATAGCTATTAAAATGTCAAAATTTGTTGTTCCCTACTTGACACAAGCGCGAGCGGATCGCCCATCGTCCAAAACGGGAAGGTGGTCGGTGTCGTGACACATGTGCTGGTGAAAGACCCGACGAGGGGGTATGGGATATTTATCGAAAATATGCTGGAGCATTGAGTCCGTGCGGTGGGACGAGAAAAAGACTTCTGGAAAGCTTGCTTGCCATGAAGTCTTTTTCGATGTACCAACATACGGCGAAAGCCGTACATGAGCAAGAAGCGAAGGTCTGCGAGTGGGCTTGGACGTGGAATGAGGAGTGTTATTAAATCAGGAGCCATTATGAAGAGTGAGTTCTT
>JAZSPZ010000046.1:0-81924 GCA_045537735.1 Lachnospiraceae bacterium | reverse complement strand
ACCTGTCCAAGCAAAGATAGTAGCTACAGAGTTTGATGATGTCTCTTCACCAGCTAAATGCTTGTAGTAATGTCTCTGTACCGTTCCGTGAGCTGCCTCGTACTCGTAAACACCAGAAGGTGAAACAAGTACGGATGTCATCATAGCAAGAGAACCAAATGCAGAAGAAACCATATCAGACATGACATCACCGTCATAGTTCTTACATGCCCAGATAAATCCACCTTCAGCCTTCATAACACGAGCCACTGCATCATCAATCAATGTATAGAAATACTCAATGCCTGCTGCTTTGAACTTTTCATCATACTCTGCATCATAGATTTCCTGGAAAATATCCTTAAATGTATGGTCATACTTCTTTGAAATCGTATCTTTTGTTGCAAACCATACGTCCTGCTTCGTATCTAATGCGTAATTAAAACAAGCTCTTGCAAAGCTTTCAATGGAATCATCTAAATTGTGCATACCCTGAAGAATACCAGGACCCTTAAACTCGTGAATGACTTCTCTTGTCTCTGTTCCATCAGCAGCTGTGAAAACCAACTCAGCCTTTCCAGCACCAGGAACACGGATTTCTGTATTCTTATATACATCACCGTAAGCATGTCTTGCAAGTGTAATTGGCTTCACCCAATTCTTCACACAAGGCTCAATCCCCTTCACAACGATTGGTGCACGGAATACTGTACCATCCAATGCTGCACGAATTGTTCCATTAGGCGACTTCCACATTTCCTTCAAGTTGTACTCTGTCATACGAGCAGCATTTGGTGTGATGGTAGCACATTTTACTGCTACACCATACTTCTTAGTTGCTTCAGCAGAATCAAAAGTAACCTGATCATTTGTCTCATTTCTATACTCAAGACCTAAATCATAATACTCTGTCTTCAAATCAATAAATGGTTCCAAAAGTTCATCCTTAATCATCTTCCAGAGAATTCTTGTCATCTCATCTCCGTCCATCTCTACCAATGGGGTTATCATTTTAATCTTATCCACCGTATTGTCCTCCTAAAAATAATCTTTATTCTATTTCATAAAAATAAGCCATAGTATTCACTTATGGCTTATCTTCATTCAAGTTCCTTTCTGAATACCTCGTATAGCATATCAGAAAATCCCAGTTCTGGCAATCATAAGTTGACTTTTTTGCCAACGTTTATATTGACTTTTTTACCAACATTTAACTATGCCAAAGTCTATTGTTTTAGTTCTCTGTAACAGGCAACTTCACACCTAACTGCTTCGCATGCTCTTCCACTACACGTTCCAACTCTTCATCAGTAATAGAAGTTACACGACCTTCATCATATTCCTGATCTACCCATTCCTTCACTGCTGCAACAATTGGCTCACTCTTATCAATCTTCTCTTCCACACGAAGCTTGTAGTGTGTATTAATCCAATGTGCAATACCTGCCAAACCAGAAGTATTGGACACCGCCACCTGCACTGGACGATTCAAGAATTTATCAGTATCAAAAATATTATAAATCTCTTCATTTTTCAAAAGACCATCCGCATGAATACCAGCTCTGGTAATATTAAAGTTCTTGCCAACAAATGGTGTCTGGTCTGGAACATCAAAATCTAACTCTTTCTTATAATACTCCGCAAGCTCTGTAATCACCGTGGTATCTGCACCATTCAAATTACCCTTCAACTGTGCATACTCAAAAATCATTGCCTCAAGCGGCGTATTACCAGTACGCTCTCCAATACCAAACAAGGAACAATTGACACCACAAGCACCATATAACCATGCAGTCGTAGAATTCGTTACTGCCTTATAGAAATCATTGTGACCATGCCACTCTAACTGCTCACTTGGCACGCCTGCATGCTTATTCAATGCATAAATGATTCCCTGCACAGAACGTGGAATCACTGCACCTGCAAAATTCACACCATATCCCATGGTATCACAGGCACGAATCTTAATCGGAATCTTATACTCATCCATCAGTTTCATAAGCTCTAAGCAAAACGGAACCACAAAACCATAAATATCCGCTCTTGTAATATCTTCTAGATGACATCTTGGACTAATACCAATCTCCAAACAATCACGAACCACTGACAGATACTGGTCTAGCGCCTGCTTTCTGGTCTTTTTCATCTTGTAGAAAATATGATAATCGGAGCAACTTACCAAAATACCAGTTTCCTTTAAACCAATATCCTTAACCAACTCAAAGTCTTGCTTGGTAGCACGAATCCAGCTGGTCACTTCCGGAAAACGATACCCTCTTTCCAAACATTTGTATACTGCATCTCTGTCTTTCTTGCTGTATAAGAAAAACTCACTCTGACGAATCAGGCCATTGGGTCCACCAAGTCGATGCAAATAATCATAGATTGTTACAATCTGCTCTGTTGTATACGGCTCTCTTGACTGCTGTCCATCGCGAAAGGTCGTATCTGTAATCCAAATATCCTTTGGCATGTTATGCGGAACGATTCTCTCATTAAATGCAATCTTTGGAACCTCATCATATGGAAACAAATTGCGAAATACATTTGGCTTATCCACATCCACCAAATGATACATATGCTCTTCTAATTCTAATAAGTTTGTTTTTTCATTATTAATTACTAAACGATTTTCCATTTTCTACCTCTCTTTCGTACCGCTTATTTTATGGGAAATCTTGGTTTCTGTCAAACAAAGAATGAGAAATTTTTATATATATGCACAACTCTTCAAAACAAATATAATCGCCGTCAATGTCACTGAAGAAAGTAATGTGGTCATGACAACAATTCCAGAAGCCAACACACCATCATTTCCCATGTTCTTTGCCATAATATAAGAGCTTACTGTAGTTGGTGCTCCCGTTAATATAAGCAATGCCACTAACTCTTCATTGCGAAACCCCATCCATACTGCTAACGGAAGGAAAATCCCAGGAATGACAACCAACTTGACAACCGATGCCACCACTGTTGGTTTCCACTTTTCCAGCGCCTTTCCAGTGGAAAAACCTGCTCCAATGGCAATTAACGCCAATGGGGTAGACAGACTCCCAACACTGTTAATGACCTTCGCAATGATAACCGGAAATTCCACCTGCAATAACGCAAATGGAACACCTGCAAAAATACCAATAATAATTGGATTTGTCACAATGCCCCACAAAGTCTTCTTGACAACCGCTTTTTTGTTGGTCTCTCCTGCATTGGCACTTCTCATTAACACAATGACGGAGAAAATGTTAAACAATGGAATAGAGGCCACAATCATCATAGGTACCAATCCAGAGCTTCCATATATATTCTCTGCAAATGCAAGTCCAAGAATTGCAGCGCTTCCACGAAACGCCCCCTGCACAAAGCTTCCAATCATACTTTTGTCCTTTATACAAAGTTCCGCAAACAACCACGTCACACCGAAAAACACACAAGTGCCCAAAAAGCAAAACAATACAAATTTCCATTCAAAATCCTTGGACAAATCTGCGGCTGCAATATCCCGAAACACCACCGCAGGCAACGCAACTTTAAATACTAATTTATCCGCTACTGTAACAAATTCATCTGTTACAAATCGCATTTTTTTCAAACACCACCCCAGTATCATCACAAGAAATACCGGCATCGTGGCATTGATACTGTATATAAAGTTCTCCATGCATTTACTCCTCCAAATCCTCATCTTGGGATTTGTCCTTTTGTCCGATAATAAAGAGTGCTACCACCACTACAATAGACACAATCATACAAACTGCTATCAACCATGGTTTAGAGTTGTCGCCGGTTTGGGCTAACGCTAACATTGTATTATACATAATTATCTCTCCATTTCTTACTCTTATATGAAAAGAGAGTTCCATGAAAGAAACTCTCTAACAAACATTACTCTTCCGGATGATAATCCTTCAACACTTCTTGCGTTGGTAACATCTGCTTTGTAGAATTCACAAAGTTTCGTACCTGTACTGTTGCTTTATTTACCGGAATATTCGTTCCTGCTCCTGCGATACAACCACCCGGACACGCCATACCTTCAATCAAGCATCCATTCTTCTTTCCTGCCTTGGCAAGCATTAACATCTTACGACATTCATCCAAACCTTCTGCATGCTCAATATGCACCTCGGTTCCCGGATAATACTCGTTAATACATGCTTCCACTGCTTTCGCCACACCACCTGCAACAGCATATCCACGACCCGCACCAGTTGCATCCTCCATTGGAACACCCACACGAAAATCATCAAACTCGATATCTCTTGCCACAAACATTGCATCTAGTTCTTCAAATGTAATAACAAAATCTACATCACTTCGCACCGTTCTTCTCATTGCCTCTAACTTCTTAGCAGCACAAGGTCCAATAAACACAACCGATGCGTCTGGATGTTCTTTCTTAATCAATCTAGCAGTTGCAACCATTGGAGTCAATGCATTGGAAATATTATCAATAATCTCCGGAAAATGTTTCTTAGAAAGCATTGCCCATGATGGACAACATGAAGTAAGTAAGAATGGAACCTTTCCTGTTGCCACATCTTCTACATAATGCTTTGCTTCCTCTACGCATCCCATATCCGCACCTACTGCAACCTCTACTACATCCTTAAAGCCAAGCTTCAGTAATGCTGCCTTTATCTTATCTGGTGACGCATGATCTCCAAACTGACCTACAAATGCTGGTGCTATCTCTGCATAGATTTCCCTACCTGAACGAAGGGCACGAATCAACTGGAAAATTTGAGACTTATCCGCAATGGCACCAAATGGACAACTAACCATACACTGACCGCAAGATACACACTTATTCTGGTCAATCTTTGCACGCCCCAAATCATCGCTAATAATTGCATTGGCACCACAGGCATCCGCACACGGACGACGTTTGTGGGAAATAGCATCATATGGACAGTTGTTCTTACACTTTCCACATTTGATGCAAACATTTTTATCAATTACGGATTTGCCATTCTCCATACGAATCGCACCAACAGGACAAACCTCCATACAAGGATGTGCCACACAGCCTTTACACTGATTGCTTACCTCATACACATTATGTTCACAGGCATTACATGCTGCTGGAATCACCTGCATAAGAGGTGGTTCATAATATTTCTCATCAATATTGCTCTCCTCAATACCATGGGTTAAATGAACTGGTTTATCTTCCGGACGCAATGACATACCCATCGCAAGACGTATTCTTTCTCTTGCAATAGCACGCTCACGATAGATACTTTCACGATACTGCGGAGTATCTCCAGGTGTAATCTTGTATGGAATTGCTTCAATGTCATCATTGATATTCTCTGAGTTATATGCCACATTGGCAACCTCAGTAAACACTTGTCTTCGTAATCTCTTAACATTGGTCTCTAGATTTCTCACAAACTTTCTCCTTCTCACTGTATGTAATCATATTTGTAGTGAACCATCGATTATCACTTATTCAAAAAACAGATAATCTGTAGTAACTGAATCCACCTTCATGGTATTTACCATATAACAAACCGTCAAAAAATTAGGTACTCCCCAAACATTCGCCTCTAACTCACTTTGATGTAAAGCTTTAATCTGGTCTTCACTAATGCTATTATATTTGGCACCTAATCCAACCTTGTAATCAATACAAAATTGTACCGTCTTGTCGTCTGGTGTGTTAGAAAGATATTGCATCGGTAATACGTTCTCGGCTTCTCCGCCAGCTTCTTCGCCAGCTTCTTCGCCAGGTTCCTCATTTGCATCTTCACTGACTTTCTTATTCGCTTCCTCTATCGCTCTTATGGTTTTGATATTATTCTCATAAAAGGTAATAATCGTCACACGATCCATCACACCATATATTTCGAGTAAATCCAGCAAGCTTTGTAAAATTTCCTTTGGCATGACTTGCTTTAATTCTATGAATAGATGCTTATCCGGATAAGCCTGTGCCATAACTAAAATCTGTTCCAACGAAGGAATATATTCATTGGGATATGTATCAATATTGTTACCCGTTATTATTTTATAGGACATAGCTTGCGGTAGTGTAATCTCTGTCACCTTTACGTCCACCCCACATGTTTCTTTTAAGGATTCATCATGGGTCACCACAAACTGATTATCTAAAGTCTTCCATATATCAAACTCCACATAATCAAAATCACTAGCCAATGCTAATTGGATTGCTGCTTTGGAATTATCTGGTGCCTTTTCGCTTCTACCACGATGGGCAACAAACTTGCAATCTTCCTTTTTCAATCGTCCCACATATATGGTAAAGGTATCCTTTTCATTACTGCCATCTATAGATTTCGCGGTAATCAATGTAACACCTACACCTACCGTCTGTACTTTTCCATCCGATGACACTGTTGCAACCTTTGGATTACTGGAGCTCCACTCCAATGTCTTGTTGGATGTGGTTGCTGGTTTGATTTCTGTTTCCAACGTACATTTTGAACCCTTTTTCATATAAACAGCATATTCGTTCAGTGCTGTACAGTACGCTGATTTCGATTTCAATGAAAGCTTCACGGATTTCATTTTCGTTACTACTGTAATGGTGGTAGAAACTTTCTTGTTAGTACCATCTGTCGCCTTGGCTGTAATCTTAACCACACCATTAGATTTACCAGTAATATTTCCCTTAGAATCCACCGTGGCAACTTTCGCATTGCTTGATGTCCATATTAACTTCTTATTCGATGCATTGGATGGTAAAATCTGTGTTTTCAACCGAAACGTTTCTCCTACCACCAATTCCTTCAATTGATCTCTATTGGAAAAAGCAATGCTATTCACCTTTTGGCCAACAGTAACCTTTAACTTAAGCTTCAACTTGGTACCATCTGTAGTCTGCACTGTAATAGTGGAACTTCCTTTTTTCTTTCCCTTAATGACACCCTTGGAATTCACAGAAACCACTTTTTTCTTGCTTGATTTCCATTTTAATTTCTTATTTGTAGCCTTCTTGGGGGTAATCGTAACATTTAATTTTAAGGATTCTCCTTTTTTGATTGTTAATGTCTTGTCATACTTCTTAAATGCAATCGTCTTGATTTTTTTCACCTTAGCTGCTTCTGCTTCTCCACCACACATCAACACCAATGCAAAAATCATGAAAATATATATATGGAATCTCTTCATAAACAAACCCCTTTCTCTTCATTTATTATAGTGAATTTTCAATATATTGCAACAAGAAATCTATATCTAAACCTATTCTAACCTTCAACAAAAAAGTAGCAGAACCTTAGGTTCCGCTACTTTTTTATACATTTTTCTATTTCTTTGCAAAAAGTTTTTTCCTATGAGAATCTAACAGATACAACATAAGGAAAAACACAATGCAAGACGCTGCAACATCCCATAATATCAACCATAGTTTTCCATGCCAGTCGGTAATCATACAAAGCACTGTCAAAGCAATCATTCCACTCATCAGATATCTTCCAAAATCAAAGTAAAATCCATCCTTTGACAATTCTTTTTTATCTGTAAGTACGATTACAAATCCAATTAACACAAGGCCAATCGCCAAATACCCCAATGCATAGTAGATATAATTATTCACATTAGAAAACGCATACACACCATTTATCATATCCAACCATACTTTGGATTCATGCGCAGTAGTCCCCAAGGATGAATAATCAAACCATTCACCCATATAACGAAGCGGTGGAGACATATGCTCGTAAAACCAAGCAAAATGACTACCGTATTCCCATGACCATATATCTTCAAACGCAATCTCTGTAGCCATTAATAAATCATATTTCGCACCACCTGCAGACTCCATAGTGAAAAATCCCATGATATTCTGTACCCATTTGTTAGCATATAATTGATCAAACACACAATTGAATATGGTTCCTGCCATGATATAAACACCAACAAAACCCATGAGTTTCATGCTACCACTAACAAAAAATGCTTCTATCAAATACAAAACACCTAATAACATTACTGTGTAACAAATTGAGGTTAGCATCATACCAAACATTGACGCTAACAACCATGGAATATGAAGTTTTGCTACTGTTTCTAAGAACGTATGCATCTGCACATACTCATATAGTCCATAAATCAGCACAGGCAACACCAACTGTAACAAATCCATAATCAAATGAAATTGTACACGGTTGATTTTTTTAATTGGCAAGCTTTGCAAAAATTCCCTACCGCATCTGTTCTGTTCCGTCCAATAGATAAAAACTTTCTTTACCAATAAACATACAAACGTAACCATCCCCACCATTTCGAGAAAATAGTAATGAAGGCTCGTCATAATCCAATTGCAATGCTCCAACATCATCCAGGATTGCAGCTCCTCATTTGTGTTTGAACCAAATAAATCTTGACATTCTCTCGTCAAATTAGCGTGACACATTAGAAAAAGTGCAAGCGTTGTTATAATAAGAAATATCGTATGATACTTCCACTCCTGTCTCCATAATTTGCTCATATTACTTCACCTCCAGACGTACAGACTGACTCTTTGAAAAAGGATGACACAAGAGGCAAGTACCAATCGACGAAGCAACACTAAGTATGATAACTACAAGCAATCCTATTATTGAAGTATTATAAAAGAACCAATCCACACAAAAAACAAATACTCCAAGCCCTACTAAAATGCCCAATGGATACCCTAATACAGGAAAATATAACAATTTTCCCTTTGCCAAATCCTTTTTCTTTGCGCAAACCACTATACCAATCATCAAGAGCACCCAGAAAATGCCCTGCGTAACGAGCCAATGTGTTACTGTAAATGTTTCTTCATATCCGCCAATCGTTCCACTAGAAACATCCACGCTATAGAAAAAGTCCTCGTAAATCAGCAAATAATCTCCTATACTTTCAATATAATACGCAAGATCATTATAATAGTAAGCGGATTGTGTTGGTGCTGCATCACTGGTAAGATTTGCTATAACCGTCCAACCCAAACTGCCCCACACTAATTGCAACAACACTTTCACTACTACAGATATGATTGCTCCCACAATGGGATTTTTAGCAAGGCTCATGCCAAGACTAATCCATGTATACGAGACAACAATCGCAATCAAATAATAAGACATTCCTATCAGCAAGTACTGGTTCCCTTCAACCATTGCATCTGTCACCTTTGAGGTGATTCCTTGTTCTGCCAACACTTCAACAAGCAAATGATTATATCGATTCTGCACAAACAATAAGATAACTGTTTGCAAAAGAACTCCGAATAAAATTGCACCTAACATTGCTACATAATCATACATCTCCCGCACCCAATTTTTCATTGGCCATGTACATCGGAACTCTAATGTCCGTATATCGGTAAAAGCAATCTCCCTTGCAAATAGTAACCCAATCACACCTACCATCGTTAAAAACAGTCCAAATTCTGCTCCGTTATGAATGATTGTATATTCCAAGGACAAATAACGGTTTTCCAACATGGCAGCACCATTTTCTTCCGATAACACATTCTGCACTACCTGCACTACTTCTGACTTTAACAGGGAAACATTGTTGTCTATACAAATCCACATACAGTCTGCGAAGACAAATATAGCGACAATTGCCAATACACAGAGATAAAATCGACGGGACTCGTTCCATAAACGTCTAAAACTTTTCATCTCCATCCCTCCTACGCTTCCTTGGATTCTTCCAACGCAACAAACAATTCCTCTAAAGAAATATCCACCGGTTCTACAAGGCTTGCTCCCAAATTGCGAAGCTGTCTGGCAAATTCCTCATCATACTCTTTCACTACCATGGTGTAAATGCTACCCACGTTACTGATACGAAGAATCTGTGGCAAATCATATACCGATTTGCCTGCACCGCCTTCAAATACAACATTCAGCTTCACAAGCTCACTCTTCATATCCTCCATGGACATCTGACGTTCTACAACACCCTCATGCATCATCGTTACCGAATCACAGATTTTCTCTAATCCATCTAAATGATGAGAACTAATTAACACACCAATCTCTCTTTGTTCCACCTCATTAATTAACAATTCGAAAAACTTTGCCTTTGCAACTGGATCCAAACCAGAAGTCGGTTCATCCAAAATCAAATAGTCTGGTTCCTTTGCAGTTTCCAACATAAATGCCAAACGCATCTTCTGTCCCTTAGAAAGCATCATAATTCTCTTATCTACTGGTAACTTAAATATCTGATTGTAATCATTGAATTTCTCTTTATTAAAGGTTGGATAGAACTTTTCATACATATGTACCATTTGAGAAACCGTATAATACCGAATATACTCATTATAATCCGCCACATAACCAATTCGTTCCTTTACTTCCGGATTGTCATATACTGGTTTCTCATCATACAGCACACTGCCTTCATCTGTTTTGTAAATTCCCGTTACACATTTAATTAAGGTCGTCTTTCCCGCACTATTCTCTCCAATCAAACCATGAATTTCTCCTGGAAGTACAGTTAGACTCACATCCTTCAACACTTGATTCTTATTATAGCTTTTGAATACATTTTTCACTTCTAACATATGCACATCTCCTCATAAATCCCCGTTATTAATTCAACCACCATATTCTTACTGTAGCCCATCATTTTAAGCTCCATAAGCTCAGTCTGCAGATTCTTCTTCACCTCAAAAAGTTTCTTCTCGTCTGGCTTTATCTGAATTTCATTAGCAATAAACGTTCCCTTTCCTCTTATCGTCTCAATAATCTGCTGACGTTCCAATTCTTGATAGGCCTTTGCCACTGTTCCCGGTGTAATCTCTAATTCCAATGCAAGCTTTCGAACCGAAGGAATTGCATCCCCTGGCTTCAGATACTGTCTCATAACATTCAACTTCACCTGTTCTATGATTTGCTCATAAATCGGCTTGCTGCTTTTATAATCTAATATAATCATTGTGCTCCTCCTTCCTAACTGTACTAGCTGTACCACTTGTTATGATACAGTTATAACACATGGGTTTTTATATGTCAATACTTTTATCTTGTATTTAAAAACATTTGCTTATACCAAAAATATTATTTGTACCATATACAAAACGAAAAAAAAAGGCTATAATGTTCTCTAGTTGTTTTCGCTAAACTAAATCTTTTCTTTTTGCGAACAACAACTGCAATTCATTGAAGGAGTGAATAACATGAGACATTTTGAAAAATCACACAAATTAGATAACGTCTGTTATGATGTTCGTGGCCCGGTTGTGGAAGAAGCCAACCGCATGAGCGAAAATAACATTGACATATTAAAGTTAAACATTGGTAACCCTTATCCATTCGGATTTAATGCACCCAATGAAATCATTCAGGACATCCAGTATAATCTGTTAGAATCCCAAGGATACTCCGATTCGAAAGGAATCTTCGGTGCACGAAAAGCCATTATGCAGTACTGTCAATTAAAAAACATTCCCAATGTTGGTATTAATGATATCTACACCGGTAATGGTGCATCTGAATTGATTACCATGAGTATGCAAGGCTTGTTGGATGATGGCGATGAGATTTTAGTTCCGGCACCAGATTATCCATTATGGACTGCTGCTGCTAATCTTGCAGGTGGAAAGCCAGTGCACTACATCTGTGATGAACAGGCAAACTGGTATCCAGATATCAAGGATATGGAAAGCAAGATTACAGACCGCACCAAAGGTATTGTAATCATTAACCCTAACAATCCAACTGGTGCTCTTTATCCAAAGGAAGTATTAGAAGATATTGTTAATCTTGCAAGAAAATATGAGTTAATTATCTTTTCTGACGAAATATATGATCGTCTGGTTATGGATGGTAAGAAACACATTTCCATTGCATCCCTTGCACCAGATTTAATGTGTGTAACTTTTAACGGACTATCCAAATCACATCGTATTGCTGGTTTCCGTAGCGGTTGGATGAGCTTAAGCGGTGACAAATCCCGTTGCAAGGGGTACATCGAAGGACTGAATATGTTATCCTCTATGCGCCTTTGTTCCAACGTACCAGCACAGTCCATTATTCAAACTGCACTAGGCGGTATTCAGAGTGCAGACGAATTGTTGCTACCAGGGGGAAGAATCTATGAGCAACGCGAATACATATACAACGCAATAAATGATATTCCTGGTGTCAGTGCTGTGAAACCAGAAGCTGCATTTTATATTTTCCCTAAACTGGACGTGAAGAAGTTTAACATCTTAAATGACGAGCAGTTTGCTTTGGATTTCTTAAAAGAAAAGCATGTATTAATTGTACAGGGTAGCGGATTTAATTGGCATGAGCCAGACCACTTCCGCATCGTGTATTTACCAAGAATTGAGGATTTGAAGGTTGCAACAGACCGATTAAGTGATTTCTTGGAACATTATAGACAATCATAGCTACAAAACGCAAAAGAGGCTTAACATTCCATATTGTAATGTTAAGCCTCTTCTCATTTATTTCTCTGCTTGTTTTTCTTTTGCCACTCTCTCCTCATATATCATATCTACAATCCTTACACCCATAATACCAAAAAGCGTTCCAAAAAACATTCCGCCAACCACATCCGTTGGATAATGCACGTAGAGGTATAATCTTGAAAATGCTATGGTAAATGCTAGAATTCCTGCCAACACCTTATATCTTTTCTTGATTGGCATAAAACAAACCACAGTAAAAAACTCAAAAGATGCCATAGTATGTCCAGATGGAAACGAATAATCACTTAGCTTATCTACTAACAGTGTCACATTCTCCATCACGTCATAGGGGCGAATTCGAGCCACTACATTTTTTAATAGCATATTGCCGAATACTAGCCCTAAAATCAAACTAGTACTTAGCTTCGCGCCCCAAAATCTAGTTTTGGGAAGTAATACAAGAATCACAGCAATTACAATAAATAGCCAGCCCTTATCACCCAGAAAGGTGATAGCAGGTAAAATGATGTCTAATACATCACTTCTCATATTCTCCTGTATCCAGTTCAACACATTGAAGTCTATTTTTGTAATCCAGTCACTTAACATAACATCGTTCCCTTTCCATTCATCTGTTAATTTTATACATTTACATCATTCATTGTTTACATAACATCTCGTTTTGAACACGCATTCCACAGCTTTTATTATATTACTTGGAACAATCTTCCAGAATATGGTTCTAAATCCATCTGACATCGTCCACTTCTCAATGGAATCTCTACACCTGTTGCATGAAAACCACCACTCTGCGAAACCGTTCCACCATATATCTCGCTATTACTATTCACAAGCTCCTTTAATATATGATTACCAGACAACCTCACCTCATAGCCGTGTAGCATCTGATGACCAAAATTGAATACTGCTAGTATCTGCTCTCCACCAGCAGTTCTTGAATAAGCATACACCAAATCTTCCGGTCTGTCTGCCAACACATAATGAAAACAGTCCCTGTTATACTCCTCGTTATGCAACGCTGGATGAGACAGATACACTTGATTCACATCTCGAAAAAATCGTTTGAACATTGTATGCATTGGAAACTGTTCCAACACATCAAAATCCTGCGGTCGATACTCTGCCCACTCACGAAATTGTCCAATTTCATTTCCCATGAAATTCAGTTTCTTTCCTGGGTGTGTCATCATATACAAGAACAGTGCTCTACACTGAGCAAACTTTTCCTCATAGGTTCCATACATCTTATCTAATATGGTCTTTTTTCCATGTACTACTTCATCGTGGGATAACGCTAACAAATACAATTCGTTATAAAAATAATGCATCGAAAACAAGAGTTCCTGATAATGTTTCTTTCGTTCCTCAGGGGAATATGCAAAAAACTGTAGCGTGTCATGCATCCAACCCAGATCCCATTTGTAATCAAAACCAAGTCCGCCATAGGAAACTGGCACAGTCACCTTCAAAAAGCTGGTGGAATCTTCCGCCACCAACAGCGCCGTAGGATGAAGATTATGTAAACCTTCATTTAAAGTTCGAACAAACTGTAAAGCCTCCTCATTGACACCACATTCTTGCTGCCCTCTCCAGTATATCATATTAGAAATGGCATCCATACGAAGTCCATCAAAATGATATTCGGCAAGCCAATAATTGGCACAAGACTTCAGAAAGCTTGCCACCTCTCCCTTTCCATGAGCAAACTGATAAGAACCCCATTCGCTTCGCTCGGCATCCTCAAAAGGCAGTTCATACAACGGAGAACCATCAAAATATCCCAAGCCATAATCATCTACTGCAAAATGAACCATCACAAAATCCAGCAACACACCGATACCTGCCTGATGACACTGATTCACAAACATTTTCAATCCATCACAATCACCATACCTGGCCGTGGGTGCATAAAATCCTGTACTTTGATATCCCCAAGATTCATCTAATGGGTATTCCGATAATGGCATGAGCTCCACATGAGTGTACCCCATTTCCTTCAAATATGGAATCAATTGCTCTGCCAACTCCTCGTAACGATACCACTGTTCTCCATTGGCACGCCATGTGCCGAAATGCAACTCATAGATATGCATCGGTCTATTATAATTCTTCTCTCGCTGACTCATCCATCTATCATCAGTAAATGTATATGCCTGCATATCTCGAATGATCGATGCAGAACATGGGCGTAGCTCCATTCCAAACCCATAAGGGTCTGCTTTATCTGTAACTGTGCCATCATGATGGTAGATTCTATACTTATACATCTGACCAACCTTGGCATCCTTTACTAATAGACTATAAATGCCACCTCGGCCGTTGTTATTCATTTTCAAATCATGCCAGTGGCTAAACTCTCCAATCAATGTGACCTTCTTTGCCTTCGGGGCATAGACAGTAAAACGCACGCCACCATCTTCTGGATGTGCGCCAAAAAAACGATATGCAAACCATTCATTACCACTGTAAAAATTCTGCAAATTCATGTCTGTCTCCTATCACATTTACTCCTATGTCATTATAAGAAAATCTTTCATAATCGTCAACTTCGTGCATATACTAAGTAGAAAAGACCAGAGGATCTGATATGGATTTCGCAAATCGTCATCCTTTAAATGCAATAGATGGATATGACAATCTCTCTATGTTAGAAATGTTAATTCCCTTCGTGGATCCATCTCTCAAATTACCGCTGGCGCTTTTTATCAAATTTAGCGAAATCCGACTTATTATCAAATGCTTTCAATCCACGGAAAATCTAGTGCGACTAGGTTTACATAATCCATCCAACGACCCATTGGATATGGTCTGTGCCCTGACTGGCATGTCTTCTGATATGCTGAAAATAATGCTTTCTATGATGAACGGAGACAATCATGACATGTTTTCTAATCTATTTAGCGGAAATACTGACATTTCCAACATGATGAATATATTCCAAAATACACAAGCAGACTTCACAGATTCTTCCACAAACAACTCCCCTGACTGTAATCATACCTTCACAGACAACGCATCATGCTGCGACGATTTCGAATCCAGTATACAACATCTTTTTGCTGAATATGATTTGGCACAAGCCGAAGAATATGCTAATTAATCTATAAAATATAATATATCCTGGAGGTTTTCTTATGAGTTATGAAGAACTAATCAATGCACCCGAATTCAAAAATTTGAACCCTTTGAAACAGCAAATCATTAAGGAAGTAGCAGGAAATAGTCAAAACGCTTCTATCGAATCCATGTTACCGAAAATTATGTCGATTAACAAAGAACTATCCAAACGCAATCTGAACTTTACAAAAGAAGAAACCACGCTTTTAATCAATGTACTAAAAGAAAGTATGTCCTCTGCAGAACAAAAAAAAGTTGATATGTTAATGGGGTTCTTTCGATGACTTCCTAATGTCCTTCTTTGAATAAAAACCGAAAGGGATATCACCAATGATATCCCTTTTTCAATATTTTTTATAACCTATTTAATAATATAATCTCGCAGTTGCCACCATAACATCTTTATTCTGCTTCCACACTGTAGGAAACTGACTAATCGGAACAGGTGTATTATACATTCCAATCTCAACTGTACAAGATGGAATCTTCTTTTTACATACCAGCCAATTAGCAAAGCCTGGTGCTTTATCCAAACCCATATAGGTATAACCTGTCAAGCTTCTAATCTCACCTGCCAACTTATACACTTTTTTCTGTATCTTCTTCGGACCACCATAATTACAATAAATCACATTGCCCATGGCATGGTAATTGACAACTGCTTTTGGTTTCACATCATTTACCAGTTTCACCAAAGCCTTGGTCTCCTTCTCAGACACCGGTTTTTTACCACCATATCCTGCATAGGCACCCTTCTTATACTTCTTTTTTGTTTTGTATTTGAAGTTATAATTAAACTGTCGATTCAAATCCACACCTTTGGCATTGGCTTTCCATGTAGTGGTATATTGGGCTCCATACATTTTCTTAATCTTCTTACGAAGAGACGTTTTGCGAATGCCGCTGATTCCTTCTTGGGAAATGGTAACACCGTCCGGATTCGACATAGCAACCACATGCACACATACTTTATTAAAAATATCCTTGTATGTTTTCTTTTTGTACTCCTGATTGTAATTATCCAGATAATACTCCACCTGTTCCATAACAAGCTGGGAAGTCATATACTCGCGAGCATGAATACTTGCTTGGAACACAACGCATTTGTCCGCATTTGGATTACCCAATATCACATCATAAATATTACGATTATCCACTGTTGTGCCAATCATCTCCACTTCGATATAATCAGCATACTTCTTTTCCAGCTGCTTAATATCCTTTTGCATATCCTTATAAGAATATTTCTGCTTTGTGGTGGACACAATGTTTCCGTTATAGAAGCTTGTTGTATCTTGGCTTAAGACAGTATCCGCGTCATTCAATGCTTGCACTTTCACATAATATGTTTTTCTCTTCGTAATTTTCGAAATAACTACTGATAATTCTTGCTCCACCGTTTCTTTTGTTGCGGTTGCGTCTGTGTCTATAGTAGAGGCATTTTCTGTGACATCTGATTTTGTAGAGTCTGCAGCAACAGTCGACTTTTTATTAAAGCTCTTTTTATTTCCTACCGACACCCATATCGTGTATTTCACTGCACCTTCTACAGGTTTCCACGCAACCTTCACCTTTTCATCTGGTTGCTTTGTAGTAGAAACTGACATGGAAGAAGCCGCATATACGATATCTTGTTGCCATATCAATGCGAAACAGAACCATAATAACATTACAATCGTTTTTTTCTTCAAACTATTTTCCCCTAATCTTTTGTATTACGTTCTTTACGAATGAAACTAAGTTTAGTTCTTTCTAAACTCAAGAAGTTCCAAACCTTCATTGTGCTCAAGTACTGTATTGATAGTCCATTGATTTGTAAACAATAAAAGCGGATTGCCCTTCATATCCTTTACCTTCTTCACTTCATTTACACGTTTCAAAGAATTCACATCGGTAGATGGATCCTTAATCCAACGAATAAAATTATATGGCAATGGCTCGAGCTTAATCTCACATCCATATTCATTTTCCAAACGATATTTCAGCACTTCGAACTGAAGCACACCTACTACGCCCACGATGATTTCAGACATTCCTGCAGTATACTCCTGGAAAATCTGAATTGCTCCTTCCTGAGCAATCTGTGTAACGCCCTGTACAAACTGCTTGCGCTTCATGGTATTCATCTGCACAACACGACAAAAATGTTCTGGTGCAAAGGTTGGAATACCCTCATATTCAAACTTCCTGCCAGGCTGACATACAGTATCTCCAATAGAGAATAAACCAGCATCATGAACACCTATAACATCTCCTGCATAGGCCTCATCCACAATCTTTCTGTCCTGTGCCATCAGCTGCTGTGGCTGGGACAATTTCAGCTTACGCTTACTTTGAACATGATACACATCCTTACTCGCATCAAACTTACCGGAACAAACTCTCATAAATGCAATTCTATCGCGATGTGCTTTATTCATATTTGCCTGAATTTTGAATACAAATGCAGAAAAGTCCTCTGACATCGGATCAATTTCACCCTCATTTGACATTCTTGGCAATGGTGATGATGTCATTGCAAGAAAATGATTTAAGAAGGTTTCAATACCAAAGGTATTCAAAGCAGAACCAAAGAATACTGGTGATAATTCCCCACGATTCACCTTCTCTAAATCCAACGGTTCACTGGCTCCATCCAATAACTCCACTTCTTCCATCAACTGATTATATAAAATCTCACCAATATCATTTTGCAAACTTTCGTCGTCTATAGAATAATCCGTTTCTGCAGCCTTCTTTGCTCCACCTGTTGATACTGCTTGGAACTTAGAAACCACTCTGGTCTCTCTATCATACACACCCTTAAATTCCTTACCAGAACCAATTGGCCAATTTACTGGGCAAGTCTGGATTCCCAACACGGATTCAATATCATCCAACAACTCAAAAGTATCCTTTGCGTCACGATCCATTTTGTTAATAAATGTAAAAATCGGAATATGACGCATCACACAAACTTTGAATAATTTAATGGTCTGTGCCTCAACACCCTTAGACGCATCAATGACCATCACAGCTGAGTCTGCTGCCATAAGGGTTCTATAGGTATCCTCCGAGAAATCCTGATGTCCTGGTGTATCCAAAATGTTAATACAATATCCATCATATTCAAACTGCAATACAGAGGAGGTTACGGAAATACCTCTCTCCTTCTCAATGTCCATCCAATCCGAAACTGCATACTTGGAATTTGCTTTTCCTTTCACGGAACCTGCAGTATTAATTGCACCACCAAATAACAAGAATTTCTCTGTCAAAGTGGTTTTACCAGCATCCGGATGGGAAATAATCGCAAAGGTTCTTCTCTTTTCAATCTCTTTCTTTAAATCTGCCATTGTTTGTCTCCTAAATTCTTTTTCTGTCTATCACACTCAACTCAAAATAAAATGCGCGAATACACTACGCTAAAGCATATAATCTACTCACAAATATAACTAAGGGTCAAACGCATCATGCACCTTTCTGTCATTTTCACAATAATTATGCTTTTGCGCCCTGCGAAAAACATTTAGTTTTTCTTAGTGTTTTGCTTAACAAACAGTGAGTTGCCAACAGGACGTTGGCAAAAGGCTTACTTGAGCCATGGATGGCGAATGTAAGCCGGTCACGTCATTCGCCCAAGTCTACCTAAAAACACTTAGAAAACCTTATGTTTGTAGACTTAAGCAAAACATAATTATATGTGTAAAATGACAATCTGCATAATGCGTTTGACCCTTTATCTTCTTTTATTTTGCAACAATATTCACAATCTTGCCAGGAACATAAATCTCTTTGATAACATTTAATCCCTCAAGCTTGTCAGCAATTGCTTCTTTACCCTTCGCAATGACATCATCCTTTGCTGCATCCTTGGCAATATCAATGGTTCCCTTTGTCTTACCATTAATCTGTACTGGAATGGTAATCACATCATCCTCCATAGCAGCCTTATCAAAGGTTGGCCATGTTGTATGGAAGACAGAACCTATCTCGCCTAACATCTCCCAAAGTTCTTCACCCATATGAGGTGCAAATGGAGCAATTAACTGAACCAATGTCTTAATGGTTTCTTTGTCAACGCCACCGTTCTTTGTAAGGTCAACTAACTTGTTGTTATACTCCATGAAACCAGAAATAACTGTATTCAAAGAGAAGCTCTCCAAACGAGTTGTAATATCGTAAACCATGCGGTTACGAAGCTTGATAAGCTCTGGAGTCTCTGCACCTGGATTTTCAATATTCTTAACTGCCATCGTATAGAGACGGGTAAGGAAACGATATACACCATCAATTCCTCTGTCATCCCAGATAGAATCCAACTCAGGTGGTCCAATAAATAACTCGTAAAGTCTCAAAGAGTCACAACCATAATCGTTTACCATATCATCTGGAGAAACAATGTTACCAAGAGACTTACTCATCTTGGTAGCTGCTCCTGTCTCTTTATCACGACCACAAACCATACCCTGGTTAAATAACTTGGTAAATGGCTCATCAAAGTCTACTACTCCGATATCATTTAAGAACTTGGTATAGAAACGTGCATACAACAAATGCAATACTGCATGCTCTACACCACCGATATACATATCAACTGGCAAGTACTTGTCAGCCTTTTCCTTATTTACTAATTCATTCGGATTCTTGTTATCCACATAACGCAAGAAATACCATGAAGAACCAGCCCATTGTGGCATTGTGTTTGTCTCACGTTTTGCCGGCTTACCACAGCATGGACATGTGGTATTCACCCATGAGTCAATAGCAGCAAGTGGAGATTCACCTGTTCCAGTTGGCTCATATTTCTCAACATCTGGAAGTAATACTGGCAACTGCTCCTCTGGAACTGCAACTGCTCCACAATCTGGACAATGAATAATAGGAATTGGTTCACCCCAGTAACGCTGACGAGAGAATACCCAGTCACGTAACTTGTAATTGGTGGTCTTCTTACCATAGCCCATCTTCTCAATCATAGCTGGTGCTTCCACCTTCAATACAGAAGACTCCATGCCATTCCAATCACCAGAGTTAATCATGGTTCCGCTTGCTTCTGTGTAAGCCTCTTCCATGTTCTCGATTTCCACGCCGTCTTTTGCGATAACCTGGATAATTGGCAAATCAAACTTCTTTGCAAACTCAAAGTCTCTATCATCATGGGCAGGTACACACATGATTGCACCTGTACCATAATCTGCTAATACATAATCTGCTAACCAGATTGGTGTTTTCTTACCATTCAATGGATTGATTGCATAAGAACCTGTGAATACACCAGTCTTTTCCTTATCCTGCATACGGTCTACATTTGACTTCATAGAAGAATCGAAAATATACTTCTCAACCGCTTCTCTCGTCTCGTCTGTTGCAAGCTTTGCTGCCAATGCATGTTCTGGTGCAAGAACCATAAAGGTTGCTCCCCATAATGTATCTGGACGTGTAGTATAGACTGTAATGCTCTCATCCATACCATCCACCTTAAAGTCAACCTCTGCACCATAAGATTTTCCAATCCAGTCAGACTGCATTTTCTTAACCTTCTCTGGCCAGTCAAGCTTATCAAGGTCAGACAACAAACGATCAGCATACGCCGTAATCTTCAACATCCACTGACGAAGATTCTTCTTAGTCACCTCACTGTGGCAACGTTCACACTTTCCATCTACAACTTCTTCGTTTGCAAGACCAGTCTTACAAGATGGACACCAGTTAATTGGCATCTCCTTCTCATAAGCAAGACCTTCCTTGAACATTTTTACAAAAATCCACTGTGTCCACTTATAATATTCTGGATCTGTGGTATTCACTTCTCTATCCCAGTCATAAATTGCAGCAATCTCATTCATCTGACGCTTGAAGTTTGCTACATTGCGCTCAACTGCTACACTTGGATGTACTCCATTCTGAATCGCATAATTCTCAGCTGGTAGACCAAATGCATCCCATCCCATTGGGTGAATCAAGTAATATCCCTGCATCATCTTATAACGGCTCCACACGTCAGAGATAACATATCCTCTCCAGTGTCCTACATGCAATCCGTTACCAGATGGATATGGGAACATATCCAAGCAGTAATACTTTGGTTTCTTACCGTCTTCTACATTGATTGGGTTTGCTTCCCAATTCTTACGCCATTTGCCTTCAATCAGCTTGTGATTATATGCTGTTGCCATCGTTTCTCCTCCTATTGTCATTGGGCTGTGCCCGCATTTTATACATCACTCATTATTTGCTAAAAATCCTATTGTTCTTCTAACTTCCTGTGTACATTTAACAACACAATTTTTAACTTATACATTGTAACCACATAGGGATATTTTGTCAAGAAATCTAGAACTTTACAGCCCCTACACCCTACTGCGATTGTGCTTCTTTTAATTGCTCTTGTAACTGTCGAATGCGTTCTTTCTGTTTATCGATTTCACTTTGCTTTTCATCAATCATTTCTTGCTGTTCGTCAATCTTTCCTTGCTGTTCGTCAATCATCTCTTGTTGAGCATCTATTCTCTCCTGCATGGTGTCAATCATAAACTGTGTTGTATTGCGATCTAACATTCTCAATTCTTCCGAAAATAATCCCATAACATCCTCCACATTCAAACAAAGACGGTACACATCCTCATACAAGGGTTTGAATTTGGGATATTCCCGAAGCAACATATCAATGTACTCCAAATCATCCATGCATAGGAATGTGAGCCACGCGTCCAACTCATTAGTAATACCATTATTTTGCAATGATTCCTTGAAGATGTCAAGGGATATAAAGTAGAACTCCTGCAACAAATTCATCTTGATTTTTGTATCCGAACTCGCCTTAAAATGATGGATGTAAGATGTCTTGCATACCTTACATTCTGCCGGACTATCTTCAAAGAGAACAATCACATATACTGGTTTTACATCCTTGTATGTAAACTTCTTTTTCTTCTCGTCTCTAATACGTTTATATTGCCGCAGAAGCAAATCCGCTGAGTAACAAGCAGCACGCTCTCCTGGAAACATATACCCTATCTTTTGCACTTCCACATTAACAATACTTCCATCTTCTAACTCCACCACAATGTCTGTAATAAGTAATGCATTTTCATCTGCAATTCTCGTCGTATCATTGGGAAGCACCTTTAATACCTTCACTCTCTGTCCTAAAACCTGTGACAAAAAATCATTAAGACGCTCCGGCGTCATTTCTGGATTAAATACTTCTTTATTATTTCAACGTGTCACTATGATTCAACACAGGCGTACTATACAAAAACAACACATCTGCATCTTGAAAATCCACATAATTCTGTAACATAGCAGGCTGGACATAGCGAATATCAATTAATATTGTTTTCGAATACCCTTGTGCCAACAACGGTGCGATACTGCTTCCAAAAGAATCACGAAAGATAATAAGCTGTTTTCTATTCTCACAAACTGGGTTCTCAATGGTCGCAAGGGAAATGGGTCCTCCCACAAACAACTCATATGGATCATTCTCATGTATCTTTTCCTCATCATACACTGCTATTTCCTTGTTGTTTTGGTAATCAAATACCTGCATCTGCTCAATCGTATCATTGGTGAGATAATGTAGATTATCCGGTGCAATTGGCAATGCTGCCTGACCGTAATATACCCCATAGAAATTACCATCTACTTTCATGGTATGATATTGCGATAGAGATATCTGTTCCTGCTCAGCTTTTTCCTGTCCTGCATGTTTATTCATCTCATTCAAAAGCACATCTGCCACATCTGCAATCTGCTCCTGTCTCCAATGAATATCTGTGCGATAATAATCCTCACCAGATAAATATGGAAAAATGTCAATATAAGTCATATTGATATTTTTACCCAACATTATGTTAACCAATTCATCGTAATCCATAACAAGGTAACCATGTTCGCTGGCATAAAAATAATTCTTATCCGGTACAATGGACATATATACCTGACAATTATTATCTCTCAGATACATATCATACATCTTCTGAAACCGTTTACTGGCATACTCCAAACTGTTTTCCTCTAATGGATAATCCATGTCACAGATTACTTCATGATTTTTTCCATTTATCATTTCGTCCACCACATAAATTCCATTGTTATCTAGTTTTAATAATGTCATTGCTTTCATACTGCGAAATGTATCGCGAAATGGAAACTGATCTAGACTATACTCCTCAAATGCAGACATAAATCTTCCACTTAACAATGTTTTGCTTGAAAACTCTGGCATTTGCTTAAGCAGTCTTCGTTCCGAGACAGAATACTCCGCATCTGGCTTTATCCAGACAAAAATGCAAAGCAGAGCAAAGATAACTCCAACAAAGCCAATGAATATATTGAATTGTACGGTTGACATTTTCTCTCTTTGATCTTCCATACGCAACTCCTAAAATCGAAAATACAAAAACGGGTTAAAGGAACCATCAATCAAATAAGCAGTGGATAAAAGCAATACTGTAATTACTGCTACCGCTTCTATCATAGCCCACGCATATGCATGTCCCATCCTGCCCCTCAGCTTTTGATACCATAGCTTTGGCAAATGCGTTGCCCCTAGTATGGCTATCGCCAAAAGGCTTCCATAGCTTCTAAGATAATACAAGCCCTCTGCTCCCACAAGCTCTTTACTTGCTACATCTCCTAAGAAGAATAAATTCCCCACATCTATCATCAATTCTCTCATATTCGTAGCACTGAAAATAACAAAGCTCACCGTCACCACGAAAAACATGTAAATGTGACTTCCAACTCTGCTTACCTGCAACCTGTCATACAACCACATTTTTTCTATAACCAAAAGAATTGCAAATAACAAGCCCCATATCACAAAGTTCCATTCCGCGCCATGCCAAAACCCGGTTAACATCCATACCACCAAGATGTTAACCATCTGTCTTGCAACTCCTTTACGATTTCCACCGAGGGGAATATACACATAATCACGAAACCAGTTTCCTAAGGAAATGTGCCATCTTCGCCAAAACTCTGTGACACTCTTACTCATAAACGGATAATTGAAGTTTTCCGGAAAGGAAAATCCTAATAGCTTACCTAGTCCGATTGCCATATCACTGTAACCGCTGAAGTCAAAGTATACCTGCAAGGAAACGGCTATGGCATACAACCAATAAAATACAAAGGTTTTCCCATCGGATGCGCGAAACACCTGACATAATTCTCCAAGCTGGTTGGCAATCAGTACCTTTTTTCCTAAACCAATGGAGAAACGAGTAATTCCATCTGCGATACATCTTGACTCTAGCGTTCTCATTTCCAGCTGCTCATTGATATCCTTATATCGAACAATCGGTCCTGCAATCAACTGCGGGAACATAGACACATAGGTGGCTAGCTTCAAAAAACTGGTTTGTTTCTCCACTGTACCACGATACACGTCCACAATATAACTAATAATCTGAAAGGTATAGAAGCTGATACCAATAGGCAATGCCACATTCAAAAGTGGTAATTCCGTTTTCAGTACTACATTGATATTACTCACCAAGAAATCTATATATTTGAAATAAATAAGCGCAAGCAAACAAGCCCCCACAGAAACTGTCATCACTAGTTTCTTCGGAAGCTGATCCATAAGCATTCCCGCTGCATAGCCAATTAAAATGGAACCAAGCATCAAGAATACATATTTCGGTTCTCCCCATGCATAGAATACAAGGCTTGAAAGAAATAATACCAGATTCTTTCCCTTTGATGGTGTAATGTAATACAAGCCAAGTACAATGGGTAAAAAATAATACAAAAATGTAATGCTACTGAATACCATTGCCCTTAATGTGCTCCTCCGAATCGAAATCTACAAAAACATATCATTTATATGCAAATACGGAAAAAGTCCTAATGAACCATAGGACTTTTCCATACATCTCATTCTCATTTCAAAAGTAATACGCTTCCGCACAACATCGATAACAATCGTGCCTTATTGTGCAATCACCTCTTCATACAAGACATTAGCATTGCCATATGCTTCTATCGCTTTTGTCTTAAACACATCGATGGTATCACCCAAACCAAATGCAGAAACCACATAATCATCAATCACAATAATCACCATCTTCTCTGGCATACCACACATCCACTGCTTTGCCATAATATTGTCTTTCACCGCTGTAGCCACTGCTTCCACATCTTCTTTGTTCTCAGCCTTTACATGGTACACCCCTGCTGTGAAATTATTTGCCATCATAGCGTTCATCATAGAAGCGGCATCATCAATGTTCTCCACCTGTGCTGCCGGGAACCCCAAGGTAACATCTAATTCCTCTGCATTGGTGGCATCAAATGCTGCCGGTCCCTCAAAGTTCTGGTTTGTAGAATCACCACCAGCCACTGGAAACTTTTCCGCCTCTTCATAAGTTCCCCAGACAGTTGTAAGAATTTCCAAAGCATCTCCAATCACAACCTCATTTTCTGTCCCTTGTGCTTCCGTAGATGCATTGTTTTCTACTGTTGTATCCTTCTGATTATTACATCCTATCAGTGCCACAGACATACAGGCCAACATCATTACAAATAATCCTTTTTTCATTTCTATTCTCCTTATAATCCTTTGGTTTTTTCTATAAAATTTCTATAAAATATTAATACCAATCATCTGCATTGATTCCTATATTTCACTTTTATTATTATATCTTATTATTCCCCAAAATAAAAGAGAGATGTTCCTTGGCAAAATCTGTCTTAATCTCGATAAACTCCTCAATATTTCTCATTACCACAAAGAGTCTTGCCCGATTTTCGAATTCAATCCGTTCCACCGGAAGCGGTCTTTTCTTCATATACAAATCCATCTCCCGAAAGTGCTTCATCATTTCATGTCCATCATTATCCCTGTGAAGTTTCATAGCCATCATCTTAAGAAAATGAGATATTTCTCTGGCCGTCTCTGGTGTACTGTTAAGCTTTCGCACATTCTTGTACATCTCATATAGCACCTGACATTGGCGATCCCGCATCAAAATATATTCGATATCATAGCGGTCGTCCTTGTTAAACTGGTTTAAGTAATTCTCCTCTGCCAGATTCTTGGCTTTTCGAATCATTTTACGCAGCGCAATAAAGCTTTCTGCATTGTAGTCTGTCATATCGACATTTACAATTTGCTCAGACATTCGATTCAAAATTTCCACAATCTGCGTGTCAGCTTCTTCTTTTAGATTCTCGATGGCGTCCACATTTTTTCTTAAATGCAGATTGGCAATGATGCCAATACCAACACCAATTACAAATATCAAAACCTCATTCATAATAGTTTGTCCATTCATCACTCCATACGCAACAAAATGTGAAATGAGCACTGCATTAATCGTCATAGCATAGAGCCAATGCAAGATATGACACAGAACAATATAGATTGAAAAATATATCAGAAAACCCGATATAGAAAAACCGAACAGTTGAAAACAAACATATGCCAATATCAGTGATACAACAAATGCGTAAAACCTTGTGAGGGCAGTTTCCAATGTTTCCTTCTTCGTCGGTTGAATGGTAAGGATTGCAACAATCCCAGCAGATATGGAATGCTGTAAATGCAAAGACTCCGCTAAAGCGATTCCTCCTATTGCTGCGAGGATGATTTTTAAGGAATTTAACAACAGTATTCGATTGGCACGTCTTATTTGTGTTATAGAAAGCTTCAAAAAAATCACCACCTCATCTTATTCATAGTGTTTTCCTTTTTTACTAGCTTTACTCATAAATAAAAATGAATTGATAAATTTTACTTTCATACACTTAATTCCAGAGAAAAAAATATTCTACACATAAGATACCAACTTATGCGTAGAATATTCTTAGACTATAACAATGAATAATTACTTATTGTGTAGCTTGTTTCATAAACTCCAGATACTGTTCCTCTGGCAGTGGTCTGGAAAAATGATATCCCTGCAAATAAGTCACACCTTTTTCCGTCAGCATATCCACTTGTTCTTTCGTCTCCACCCCTTCTGCAACGATATGACGGCCCAAACGATGAATCATATCCACACAGGAATTAAGAATTACTTTCGCACCTTCACTATCTCCATCAAAACAAGGCCAAATCAAGCTCTTGTCTAGCTTAATCAAGTCAAAGCCCACCTCTGCCATCTTAGATAGATTGGAATAACCTGTACCAAAATCATCCATGGAAAATCCAAATCCCGCATCCTGTAGACACTTCATATTCTGTTCAAGAATCTCTTCTGCCTCTACTGCTGCAGTCTCTGTAATCTCTAGGTTAATGCAGGCTGGCGAAAGCTTATACTGCTCCATACATGCAAGAAGCTGTTCTGGCAAACGTTTATCTACAATCTGCTTTCCCGAAAGGTTGACTTCAATATATTCAATACCCATGTTTTGCAAATTATTTTCTTTATAAAACTTACAAACCTTCTCAAAGATAATCTGACCTAGTTCATTGATATATCCTCTGCGCTCCGCTATAGGAATAAAAAGCTCCGGTGATACAAATCCCACCGTTTCCTTATCCTTCAATCGAACCAAAGCTTCTGCTGACACAAACTTTTGCTTCTTTGTTGAATAGATTGGCTGATAGAATACTTCCAAACCATCTTCCTTAATTGCTTTTTGTACAAGCTTCTCTACTGTTGCATAATATTGATACTTTTCAACCATTTCCTGATTAATCACAAACTGTACTCTACCATTCGCATCAAACTGGTTGCCGTTGACAAAATCAAATACATTCTCCACTTCCAGATAAGTGGTTGCATACGTTGGGCATTCCAAAACTGTCAAGCGCAAATCTGCCATTTCATGATCTATCACTAGTTCCTTCTGGATTGCTTCCACTAAACCATCTAATAGAAGCTGCTCACATTCCTTTTTGTCATGTAATATCACCGCAACCATCTGCCTGTGACTATGATAAGCATCCTCTCCTGTATAGCGAGACATGGCTCTTGCAATATGCTCCAAAATGTGCGCAAGCTCTGAATTGCCGTATGTAGTCCGCACCAAACGCTCATTCATAAGGGCAACATTTACAATCCAAAATGTCTGCTTAGACTCTAATTTCTCTGTCACCACAAGACCATACGCTTTCTGGCTAAATACACTCTCCATATCACAATCCATGTATTCTCTTGGATTCTCCATGGAAATATAGACAAACAATGTCATCAACGCGAGCGCCATGGAAGACAACAATAAATGCGGATACAGAAACTGTAGCACTGCAATACCTAGCCACACCGCAATCCCTATGGTAATGGTACTTCTTTCGTGTGGTACGAAACAAATCTTCTTTCGGAACAAACGAATCAAAATCATGCACATATAAATCGCAACGGATATATAAACTGTCATTGCCATCGTTCCGTACGAATACATTCCATCTTCTCCAACATAGTACTGAATTCCACCAAAGACAACCATAGTAAATGCAATCAATAATGGAATCATGCGAAGTAACAATTCCTTCATGGTATAACGTCTTTGCTCTCTTTCTTTCACATCCACATAGAGATAAAGAAAGAAAATAGTCAAATCCAAGGTTCCGATAAAAAACTGATGTGCAACACGGTTCAACCACGGCATCACCGCATCCATATGCACCAAGGTATAAAGCGAACATAACTCAAATACAATGTTAAGCCCCGCACTTGCCAAAAATGCCGCAAACAGCTTTGTGGACAAAAACGGCATTCGTTTATTGCGAAAGAAATTGAATATAATTGTAACTACTACCGCTAATGAAACAATCTGTGTTCTGTATTCCATATCTGCACCCCCTCGTGTACATTACTTTATCCTCTTTTCTTATGATACCAATTCTACAATCCCACAACAAGTAAAATACATGTAAATTTGTGTAAAAAAGCAAGCATCTTCAACATTTGAATTTCTACTCGACTATTCTTCTACAAATAAAATTTGCTCTACAAGTCCCGCTGCATCCTTGATACAATCCGGACAAGAACGCAACATCTTTCCGGTTTCCACACCCTTTAATTCCTTACATACTAAAGAACCATTTTGTTCTTGAAAACGATTTGTAATCTCTCTTGCCAATTGATAGGAATTCATCTTACTATTTGGTTGTTCCAAATTACCGGTGCTAGCTTTCATTCCTGCCAATACACAGGCTCCTGTCACAGCACCACAGGTTCCCTGCATGCCACCCATACCAAGTCCTAAGGCTTCTGTCATTTTAAACATGGTTTCCTCATCTACTCCCACCAAATCACAATAGGTGCAGGCAACTGCCTGAGCACAGTTATAACCCTTGTTGTGTCTTTTTATCGTTTCTTCCACTCTTGTCTGCATACGTTTCTCTCCTTTTCATCTGTATCATACCTTAAATCAATCATTCCTCTGCGCTCAATTTCGCATTTACATAGGTCACATAGATGTGTCCTATGCCGAATATAATCGCTGTTATAATTAACAATATATGTCTTAATGTACATCCACTAAGCAAAAATAGCAACGTTGGAATAATTGCCAATGCCATACGATTCCACATGCTTGGTCTTGCAAAGAAGATGATCCATATAATCCAATAGGCTAGCATAAGGATTATACTACCAAGTAAGTAGACCACAAATGCATTGACAGATGAGAAACCAAACTCTGCAATTCCAATATTGAACACCATCAAGAACATGGAACCATATCGACCGATCTGCTCTAACACATTCATTGCTCTATTCTTACACAAATTCTCTACATCACGGCATTTCACAGCATATATAATATTCGGAATCAATAGTAAAATAATCAAAATTAAACCAAAAACATTCAGCCAACTCATACCTAATTTTCCTGCTATAAAGACAGATGTGGGACCATCTGCACCACCTATGTAACTGTAACTCATAATTACTCCTTCCACTTACCTACCTTATTAACTCATTTTCAAATTCCCCAAAACGTGTGTAAAATGAACAACCAAAAAGATACATCCGGTTATGGTTAGAAGAATGTTGCTTCTCCACAAACCAATAAACATATAAAACAACGGCGGCATCATAACAATAAAAAACATCATTACAAAAATGCTCTGATAACCTGTAAAATATAAAATCCAACCTAAAAAGTTCAATAATAATACTCCAATTGCAATGCAAAAAAATCGTAGCTCCCAAGTACCATTTATTGAGAATATCATCTTATCCTCACAGACTATAAACATCATAAAAGCAATGCACAAAGAACCCAGTATTTTCTCACATGTATTCAATATCACCGAGGATTCTTGCATATTCATAATTGGATTATTTTGTAATTTCAACAACGGCATAATCATATACGGAATCTCTTGTATTGCAAACAATATTAATCCCAAAATCCAAAAACCGAGATATTGATTATCAAAAAGCTTTATCCACTTAAACATATTAGACCTCCTCTTGTAACATTACCTTTGCTTCTTTGCACCATTCCAGATACGCACCATATGTCTTAATCCCAAATTCAACAGTCAACAAATAATATTTATGTGTGGCATCCTGCGAAGCATTCCGTTTAAGGATATCTGCTGCACTTATGAGATATTGCAACTCCTTCTCAATCTTTTCCTCAAATGCGTCTATGTGCGTGGAAGCTTGTAATGCACCTGCTTCATTACCGAAAAATAATTTTAGAAGTGTTTCATATCGTAATTCATCCTTTTCCGCCGGAACTTGCAGCCAATTCTTTAGATACTTTCTTCCTTCATCCGTAATAGAATATATCATTTTACTTCTCTTGTTCTCCGCTCCATCACGTTTTACCGCCATACCGCGATTGACCAAATCACTAAGGGTTGGATAGATACTTCCGTAGCTACCTCCCCAAAAATATCTCAACGAAGTATCCATACGTTTCTTGATCTCATACCCAGTCAAATCTTCATGACTTAACAAACCCAAAATCACACAATCCATCTTCTTTTCTATTGCCATGTTCGAATCATCTCCTCCGTATCATACATTGCTTTAACATGTATCTGTATATATCACTCTGATATATTTGTCAAGTTAAACTTTACAACCAGCTTTCCCCTGAAACCAAGGAATTTCCAACGGAATTTCCTATAACATATAAAAGGAGTGTCACCTAACACAGTAACACTCCTACAACACCTGCCAATAACATCATAATCCCTGGCACCACATATTTTCTTGGATGATGCCATAGATCACTTTCGATTTTCCAATTTCTAAGCGGACAAAACCACTCTAACAACACAGAGCCAATGGCACTAAGTAACGCAAATCCAAATGCAACGCCCATAAGCACCGGTGATACATCCCCAATCTGCACACGCCAACTTATCAAGAAAATCAAATCGGCTATACTGTTACAGATAAATATAAAGAAACCATATGGAAGAATGAATCTTCTCATTTGGCTAGGCATACTTCGCACTGCCTGTTCCAAAGAAGGATCACAGGAAAGTAAAATACATATCGGCGTATTTAGCGTTAAGATTGCAAATCCGATTGGTAATACAAAGGTACTCCCCAATTCACCTAACAGCATTGGCAACAAAATTGCCACGCCCCACATGGCAAAAGTATTCACGATATAGTTCTTGTGAGACATCAGATAACGCAGCATATATCGCCAGATGGAGTGATGATTTTCTCCGTGGTTAACACCGCTTTTTTCATTGCCTTTGTCTATAAAATCATAGACATTTGCAGCGGACAACAAACCTACAGCTACTACTGCATTTACCAAGATAACCAACCAAAACATATTCCATTGGTTTCCAAAATAGGTAACTGCCAACAACAGACCAATCCACACTATCCCAAGAATCCTATATTTTCGATGTACATAAATGCACGCACTCATAAAAATCGCATTGATTACACAGAACAAACTTGTTACAATTTCCATCCCTCTACAATCGGCAACTGCAAAGACTATGGATAGTAAAGGACCACTGACTGTTACAATGGCATAGATTCCAACTGACATTGCATAGCTTAAGGAAAGCTTTCGGTTACAAGTAGGTAACATCAACACATGTCTCATTTCCTCCATGTTATTCCTAGATGAAAATGCTTGCCAAGCTGCACCCGCTGTCACCATAGATGACATGAGATATAAAACAAATGGTGCAATCACAATATGAAATTCTGCCATCTTCAAACTCCAAAACAAGAACAGACAAACAAGTATATTCTTTCTCGCCTTTTCGTAGTTTGCTCCAAGCATTTTTTTACTGAACACTCTCATGAAGCTCCTCAACCTTCAATACCTCCCTGATTGTCACTGCATCAATTTCATTTCCTTCAAAGGTTTTACTAATTGTTCCTTCTTGTAGCACAAGCACCCTGTCCGATGTCAGCGTAATGCTTTCTAAAATATGAGAAGAGAACAATACCGTTCCGTATTCCCTGTAATCTGAAATCATCTGATATAAAAACTCTGTACTTTGAAAATCTAATCCATTCACCGGTTCATCCAATAATAGCAATTCCGGTTTTAATGCAAAGGCTGTAATTAAAAACACCTTCTTTTTATTTCCCAAGGACAAATCCTTAATCAGTACATTTCTGTATTCTTCAAAATGAAATCCCTGTACCAAGGATTCCACATCCACCTTTTTCTTTCCGTAGGAATCAAATACATAGGATAAGTATTCTTCAAAGGTAAAATAACCAAATGCTTGATCATCCGAAAACACAGTATAACGTTGTCTTTTAAAAGCATTCTTTTTCAGATTAACGTTACTTCCTTGTAACGAAATGTTTTCCATTTCATAGGTATCAAGCAAACCCGATAGCCACTTTAACAATGTTGTTTTACCAGCACCATTTAATCCAATCAGTCCTACGACCTCATGCTCCTGTAAGCCAAAGGATAAATCCTTTAATATCCTTTTGTCTTTTTGATACCACGCATTCAAATGCTGTACCGATAATAATGTATGTTCCACTTTCCCTGTTCTCCTTGCTTAATTTTCTTTTGTTTTCTTCCACATAGAAACGCCAGATGAAAGATATGCAATACCAACGACAACAAATAAACCAGCCATTCCCACATTACCGGATACAAGTCCGAAAATCGCTACTCCCATCCAAATCAAACCTAATACTAAACGTAAATACATGCGATACATAACACATTCCTCCTAATCCTTTTTATGACTTATTACAAGTCTTCTTACTAGATTCGTGTAAACCATGTCGACATAAGACATCTACGAATCTATATACTTTCTTGTTTGCTATGTATGTATCATACTGTATTTTTCCTATATTTTATGAAATGTCCGTAAATGGTCATCTTTTGTCCGCGAATTGTTGATACGAGAACAAAGAATCACTTGCATCGTTTTCCACCCAAGCAGAATTTTCTATACAATAAAAGAACATATCAAACTTATGTAAACCAATGTCGGATATGTTCTTTATCATCACAATATTCTATTCTCTAGAAACTCCTTCATAAGATAATGTTGCAACCGCCCGGAAGATATTGTCCTCACAAGTGGTTCTCACCATTCCATCATACTTCTTGGCAGCTGTTTGCGCACTCTTTAAGCCCCATCCGTGCAAACCGTCTTGCTTTTTCGTCGTCTGCAGCTCTCCCGTTTCCTTTTGTTCTATCGGTACTGTATAGGGATTTTCCACTTTGATTACAAGCATTTGGTGAATTCGTCTTATTGTTAATGAGATTTTTCTATCCTCTTCTTTCTCATTTTGTTTCGTGGCATCTAACGCATTATCAATCAAATTGCCAATAATGGCACATAAATCTACTCCTTGAATATTGGTATTCCGTGGAAATTCCACCTCCACATGGAATGCAATACCGCACGCAGATGCAGCTGTCATCTTGCTGTTAATCAGATAATCCACTGTATCATCGCCAGTCCATACCGTATCCGTCATTCCCTTTACCGGCTCTTGCAGTGCATCCAGATAATCGACAGCCTCCTCATATTTTTCATGAGCAAGCATTTGTTGCAAAGCACCAATATGATTATGAAAATCATGAAACAGCTTGGCATTGATTTCATAAGCCTGATTCAGTGTCTTGTAATCTTTTTCTAGAAGTTCGGCCTGTTCCTGTTTCAGTTTTACTACTTCCTGTTCCATCCTTCTCTGGTAAAGGATATATAAAAAAAGAACATTCATAAACAAAACCATAGAAAATATCAGCCACATATAAACGGTATCTGTGGAAATATACGAAATCTCCATACCGGAGATTGTAACTGTGGCAAACATTTCAATGATTGCTATCACTGAGGTCATTCGAAATACTTCTTTGGCACCTATATCCGCATTTTTTATCACATATGTCAAAATGATTACAAACAATATATGTACAATCCAAATCGGCAGCTGCCCATACAAATGTGCTGTATTCATAAATGATTCGGATTTCCACCACACACTACTCGCTACACTTACGATAAATACACCTAGCCAAACAGCAATTTCATACAACATAACAACCAGCAAACTATTTCGAATTTCAATTTGCAAAAGTATCTTTGCCAAAATCATCAATAATAGAATTTCTAGATATACCATCTGTAATTGGGATAATGAACATATAGCTAAGACAACTGCTACCAAACCTCCGCAAACACCGGCAACTGCCATCTTCTTATTCGAAAGTCGACCTGGTCTATAAAAACGGGCTAGCAATAACATGCCCAGTAACACATGTACGATACTTGATAATAATGTAGATACAAAAACAATATACTCTGTCATATATGTGCCCCCCAATACGCATTAATCTGCTCTTTTACAGACTGTAAATGAGAACGACTTATAACGCAGCTTTCTCCATTTTTTAATACTGCCATTCCTTCCTTAATCTGTACAATATGTATCATATTCACAATACATCCACGTTCCACAAAGATAAATTCCTCTGAATCCAGTTCCTCATACACTTGTTGCAAACTCTTTCGCACTTTGGATTCACCCGACTCAGTCACAATCCTTGCATTTTTGCCATCTCTTTCAATGTAATATATTTCTTTATATGGTATCTTTTCCATTCTAGTATTCGTCTGAATCGTGTAGACCTTGCCGTTCTCCAATTCGATAAGCTTTACCGCATCGCGGATTGCCACAGGCAAACGCTTCTCCATATCATTCTTTGGAACATAACGAAAGATAGATAGCTCAAAAGCATCAATGGCATACTCGATGTGCGATGTAATAAATATAATCTTCACATTCGGTAAATATGGTTTAATCTTCGCTGCCAGTTCCATTCCACTGTATTCTGGCATTTCCACATCCAGTAAAATAAGGTCATAGAAAAATTGATCCTCTGTAATATCATATAACAGGTTATCACTGTGAGTGTATTTTGATAGTTCTCCAACACTCCCACATTGCTTTAACACCTGTTCTATTACCTTCGCATGATTTTCTACATATTGACTTTCATCATCACAAATTGCAATACGTAACATTTGTCGTCCTCGCTTCTCTTGTTATCATTCAGTTTACATAACACAATTCAATTATTCTTGTACCCGTGCACATAATACTCTATTTTGACAATACCCGCCCGAAATGTCAAGAAGGACTAAGATTATTCTCAGCCCCTCTTACTTCTATTGTTTATTAACTGCCTCAATCGGACGCATCCTTGCCGCCCATCTTGCCGGAAAGTATCCTGCAATCACACCAAGTACAATTGCAAATGCTATCGCTGCTAACGCAAGCCACCACGGAATAACTGCAATCTGTTCTCCAATATCTAATTTCATCAATTTTTCTGCAATCTTATTAATACCGAATGTAATCAAATAGGAAATGCCTACACCTAATACGCCACCAATTGCACCAAGAATCCCGGATTCTAACAAAAACAGATTCAATAATTCATCCGGGTCGCATCCTAACACTTTCAAAATTCCTATCTCTTTTAATCTGTCATACACAGCCGTCATCATCGTGTTGCTGATGCCAATGACTGCAACCAGTAACGCAATCATACCAATTCCTGCAAGAACAATCTGTGCAATCTTTAGAATTCTATTCATGGAATCCGCATATTCTTTCTCGCTCTGTGTTTGAAATCCTTTGTTGTTAATTTTTTGCATAACATCTTCCACATATTCTGCATCATCAACCAAAACATATGCTTTTCCATAAATCCAATGCTTATAGTTTTCACCATCTTTATTCACCGGTTGTCCAATAATTGTATTCTCACTCACACGTTTTAGAAAGGATTTTAAAATATTAATATCACAATAAATATTGTAATCATAGACATTATCCGTTGTGCCTGTAATTAACATACAATGTTTTGATACTGTTCCGTCAGGTGTATCCAATTCTACTTCCACACGTTCTCCACAAAATTGAGGTTTCTTCTCTTCTTCCAATTCCTCTACAAACATACCTGTCGTACTTTCATAAAACCAATCACTCGCTGCACATCCCATGACAAACTGTGGAGTCAGACCCTGATCATCTGGCAGTTCACCTTCAGCCAATGTCAACGTTTCAAGATAGCTTCTCGGAACACCCACAATGTCAACAAAACCTTCATATCGTCCTGCATACATCATTCCATATACAGAAATCATCGGATAGACAACTTCCACATGCTCAATCTCACCAATCTTAGCAAGAGCATCGTCTGTCAACATTTTTTCTTGTCGATTAGACTTCTCCATACTTGTCACTTCAACGGTTCGCAGAGTATCACCACTAAAGTCTTGCATAATTAATTGCTTGGCACCAATACCAATAGAAATCAAAGATACAATCGATATAACACCAATCACTACACCCAGAATGGTAAGAAAGGTTCTAATTCCTCTTTTTTTCATATTGGTAATGCACAAGCGCCATATCCATCCCATACTTAAAACTCCTCTAACAGCTTTCTCTTTCTTCTTGCTCTTCGAATAACAAAAAATGCTACAACTCCAACTACTACAATTGTTCCAACAAGCCATTTCACAACAGTCCAATCAACTGATTTCTTTTCCTCTCCCTTGATCATAACAAGGTCATCGTAAATCGGACTTGAAATCGAAAAGTTGATTTCCTGTTCGATTTTCTGCTGATTACCTTCAATATCCTCATAAGTTACATAAAGATATGACTGACTTGCATCATTGGTCACTTCCGATGCCAATGTTATAATATCCACACTACCACTTTTTCCAGCTTCCACATTTCCAATAAATGTAGACATTTCGTCAATACCATCTCCCTTGACTGTTGCCATTACATTATAAAGGGAACCTTCGCCCATATTATTTATCTTAGCCGTAATCTCCACAGTATCGCCAATTCTCGCATCAGCCCCTTGTGTCAAAAGCTCTGTAACTGCAACACGTTGTTCCATTGTAACTGGCAGAAAAATTGCTTCTTCTACAGTGTATTCATAACCACTATTGCCCTCATATTCTGTTTTAATCTTTACTTTGTAAGACTTTTCCTGTAATCCTTTGATTGCCTTTAACTTAATCTTTATCTTCTCTTCTTCTGTCGCATTAATTGTTTCTACATATGCCGTTCCTGCTCCATCCACAGGCAAAAATTCACCATTTTCCGTAGATACTGTTACCTTGATATTCTTAACCGTATTCTTAGACGCTGTATTCTTAAGCGTTAGTTGCAAGTCGAATTCTTTACCTCCTACAACCGATCCGGTTGAAACCTCATAGTCTGAAATCATTAATCTCGGCGTTGCTGCCAGCGATGTTATAGGCATTTTCAAAACACTAATCAAAACCCCTAACAATAGCAACACAAAAAAATATGTATACTTCAATTGATTTCTCATTCTCATCATTCCTTTATCCCTTCTTCATACATTCTAATGTTAAATATTATCCATAATTTCACCATCTGCAATACGGATAATACGATCCGCTTCTCTTGCAATATCTAAGTTATGTGTAATAAGAATCAACGTCTGATTCAACTTCTTCACAGAATCCTGTAACAACGTAATAACTTCTGTACCATTTTTCGAATCCAATGCACCTGTCGGCTCATCTGCAAGGATTAGTGCCGGACGATTTGCCAATGCTCTTGCAATCGCAGCACGTTGTTGCTGACCGCCGGAGAGCTGATTCGGCAAATGATTCTTTCTATCCTGCAAACCTAACATTTCCATAATATGGTCAATATACTCCTTGTCCGGTTTTCTGTGATCTAATAATATCGGCATCATAATATTTTCTTCTACGGATAAAACCGGAATCAAATGATACGCCTGAAATACAAATCCAATTTTTCTTCTGCGAAACACCGACATCTGTTCATCATTTAATTTTGTAATATCTTTACCATCCACAACAATCTTTCCGCTGGTAGGTGTGTCTACACCACCAATTACATTCAGTAATGTGGTTTTACCGGAACCCGATGCACCAACAACAGCTACAACCTCTCCCTTCTTCACTGTCATATTCACATCATGCAATCCCCATACACGGGTATCTCCTTCACCATAAATCTTTGTTACATTTTCTAATGTTACGATATCCATATTTTTACTTCCTTTCTTTTCTAATTCTATTCTCCACTTATTGCTAACTCTTCCGCCATAGTCCGTTTCATGTTCATTAACGGAAAATAGACCGAACCACATAATACTACGACTGATAGTATCATGCCCAATACCATTCCCAACCATGGTATTGTATAATCAACGTCCCACATCATTCTCATAAACCAATACACGCCATAGCTAAATGCATTTCCTACTATAAATCCTAAAATATTGGCAATAATTGCTGTAATCACACCTTCTAACATCACCATCTTTATCAGACGCTGCTTCGATACGCCTATGACCCGAAGTTGTGCAAATTCTTTTCTTCTTAAGTGAATATTACTTGCTGTCGTATTAATGATATTTACACTGCTAACCGTTGCAATGAATAATACCGCTACCAATATATACATACTTGTCTTTTTCATACTGCCAAAGATCGATATCATTTCCAAATACATAGATGTATAACAATCTTTTTCATCATTGTAATAGTTCATGCTTTCTATATCTTCCATAGAAATATTGCCTTCGATATGATATGCAAGCCCTACTACCGAATTTTCATTCTCTCCTGTCATTTCAAAATATCTATCAAGCGGTAAAACAATTGAGAATGTTGTCGTTTCCGTATTAACATTTCTATCTACAATTCCTTCAATGGTATAGGTTGTATACGCTCCTTCTTGAATTAATTGCTGCTTACAACTTTCAATTATATCCATCCGATTCGAACCGGTATTTTCCTCCGTTCCCCAAATATCTTTCATCTCTTCGTTGACTAAGGTATTCAATTTTTCAACATCCACAATATCAATGGTATCTCCAATTTCATAATTCGTAATCGTGAAATTTTCCACTGTCGAAGTATACATAGTTTCATAATCCAGACTATTACCAACTTCCACCATAGCTGTTGTTCCATTGACAACCACAATTCCGTTCTCACTGGTATCTAACGTTCCGGCTACCAAACTATTCTCAAATCTTGCATAGTCTTCTTCGTCATAGCCATATATATCAATCCTACTATTCATATACTTCCAGGCATTCTCGTTTTCTGCTTCGCTTTTTTCCTTTAGATAGAACGTACCAATCGGTTCTGCATGAAGATATTCATTCGTCAAATGAGACCTTAATGCCTCAGGATCCACCACCAAGGTTTCTTTTTGATACATTTTTTTGGTTGCTGTTACTTTTTCATGTTCCGATACTTTTTTCAAAAATTCCTGATCCGGCAAATTTTTTTGTATCTCATCTATCCCCTCACCCAACATAGAAATATAACTGTAATAATGTTGGTAATATCCATACGTAGCTCCTATATCATCCATATATCGACCGAATAATTTGACAGAACCAAAACATGCAATCAATGCTGTAATTCCAAGAAACATTGCCCCTATACTTTTATAAAACTTACCCGGGCTTCGCATAAGACTCTTATATGCGTAATCTCCTTCTATTCCTAATAGCTTTCCAAAGATACTTTTCTTTCGAACTTTAATCTTTTCTTTCTTAATTCGAAATTCACCTTTCAAGGCACTTACCGGTGACATTCCTGTTACCAATTTGCAGTTCTCCTCCATTGCAAAGTATAGATCTCCGTAGTAGGCAATAACAATTAATACTATCGGTAACAGATGCATGGATAATTTCATGGAAATAAACACACTGACAAGCGACATACCAAGCTGTCCAACTACAACGCCTATTACAATACCGGCAGTCTCCATAACCGCTCCCTGCGTAAAAATTACAGCACGTAGCTGGTTTTTCGATGCACCAATACATCTTAGATTTCCATAATCCTTAATCTGTTCAAACAAAGATAGCTGAATCGAATTTCGGATTACACCTACACCGAATATCGCAAAGATATATGCAACCAATAATGAGAATATAATCAATACATATACCACACTAGAATCCGTTCCCTGTAAGGAAAATGCTGCAATGAACTGGTCAACCTCACCATCTACGCCATAGTTTTCAGTAAGGTATTCAAAGTTTTTATCTATCCGATAAGGACTATCTCCCTTAATAAACATCGCATTTTCGTATGTCTTCTTTTCGCGATACTCATAATAGCTACCAATATATGCTTCTTTTACAACGGAATCTTCCTTAATCTGCGCAATCTGTTCGGCTGTCTCCGTATAGAGAATCATTTCATAATCTCCATACATACGAATGTAATCCTCTTTTATGTGATCAAGATAACTAAATAGTGCATTTAACAGAACATATAATATAATTACTGTTAGAGCTGTCCCCAGTATCGTAAGTATGGTCCGTCTTTTATTCACCTTTAGATACTGCATTCCAAGTGCTTTGTAGTTTTCCATTCGTTGTAATCTCTCCTTCATAAAAAGTAAATGGGCATAGCTTTTTCTAAGCTATACCCATTATAAAATATCAATATTACATTATCATGACAGTCTATCTTACAATTTCGTAAGAAAACACTACTTTACAAAAGACAACACAAACCAAGTGTACTTCCCTTCTTCACTCTGCACACGGATCATACCACCCATTCCTTCTACAATGGACTTCGTAAGTGAGAGTCCAATTCCCACGCTATTCGGATTCACCTCCTGGTGTACACGGTAAAAGCGCTTGAAGATATTCGGAAGTTCACTTTCTGCAATGCCAACCCCTTCATCCTTCACATAGATGCGAGTATAGACGTTGTTATCTTCTACTTGAAGCCAGATTCGCTTTCCTTCCCCTGAATAATCCGAAGCATTCTTAAGGAGATTGATAATCGCCTCTGTCAACCATTCTCCGTCACATGACATCTGTATACTTTCATCACAGTCAATCTCAAGGGTCTGATTTCTCTCCTGAATAAGAAATTGGACACTCTCCGCAGCTTGCATCAGGATTGGCTTTACTTGCATGTTCTTCTTATCAAACTGAATCGCACCAGCTTCAATCCGGGCTAGCTTTAACATAGATAGTACCATCCACTCCATGCGACTTAACTGGTTGGCTGCTTCATTCAGCACTTGTTTGCGTTTGGCTTCATCTGTAATCTTATCCTCTAACAATAAATCCACAAACACATTGAGGGACGCCAGCGGTGTCTTTAACTGATGGGAAATATCGGAGATAATATCTCTTAAGAAGATCTTCTCATTCAACTCACGATTACGGCTTTCTTGCAAAATCCCAACCACTTTATAGAAATTGGAGTAAAGGATTCCAACTGCACCTTCTTTGTACTGTTCCTCTGGCAAGTTTTCCTTACCCTCCATCATCTCTGACATCAATTCCGAAATAGTTTCCACCTCGGTATATACTTGATTGAGCCTTCTGTATGTAATCATGTATACCACAATCAAAAACAATGCAAATATCACTAAAATACTACTATTTTTCCAAGTCACTTCACCATGTTGAAACCATATAAATGCGATACTTGCAAGCAACATCATCACTGACGCTACCCAATATTTGATTTTAAATTGATTACGCTCATAATTGCTTTTCATTAGTTTTTCCTACTTACATTTCTATCCTATGATCATTCTTTGCTGATACTATTTATCCCCGTTTCTTAAAACGATATCCAACGCCTCTTACCGTCTCAATCCACTCTGCATCTTCTCCCAAGCGGTCGCGCAAGCGTTTCATATACACTGATAAGGTATTGTCATCGATATAGTTCTCCTCTGCGTCATATAAACGTTCCAACAACTGATTACGGGACAATACTTGTCCTTCGTGTAATATTAACTCTTTTAACAAACGCAACTCACTAGGCGTACAATCTACATTGACACCACTACACTGCAACCGGAATTCATCCAACAAAAACTCATGCTTTCCAAAAACATAACTCTTGCAACTTCTGTTTTGGTTACCTTGATGTTGCAGTTGATATCTACGGATATTGGCAGCAATTCTAGACAACAATTCCTTCACACGATATGGCTTTGCCACATAGTCATCTGCGCCCAGTTCTAAACCCTGTACCACATTGACTTCCTCCGCCACGGCAGTCAAAAAAATGATTGGAATCAAGATATTTTTTTGACGAATTTCTTTACACAAGTCATAACCAGTGCCATCAGGCAACATCACGTCTAACAAAATTAAATCAAAGTCTTTTGTAAGCGCTTCTCTGGCACTTGCCAAATTACTGGCATGTACAACTTCATACCCCTCTGCCTGCAAAGCATATTCCGTTCCCATCGCCAATGCAAAATCATCTTCTACTAATAAAATCTTCTGTTCCATACTATATCCCCACTCATATTGTCATGCCATTCCAGCCAATTATCTTCTTCAGTATTCAGATAATATTCCAAATCATCCAGTTCACAGCAACCATTTAACGATATTGTAACGAATCCTATACAAAAAGTAAAGGTTGGATACCACAGTCTCCTGTACTATCCAACCTCTAAAATCATTCTCTTACCAAATATTCCTTAGCTTGTCTTATTAATACTTGTAAACCTTCATTGTCTTTCTACCAAACGCCAATGCTCTTGCATGTGTTGCAAAGAAGATATCAATGTGATTACCTCTTACACCACTACCTGAATCTTCCACGGTGTAGACAACTCCACCGATTACAACCTGTGTACCGAATGGTAAAATGCTTGTGTCCGCTGCAATGGTTCTGCCCTCTGTAGGAGTTGTACCAGATGCTGTTCTGTTGCTACCAGTACCACATCTCTTACATCCACAGTAAGCTGTAACTGTAAATGTTCCAATCAACTCACCAGACTCTGTTGTTGTGACTGGCTTTGTTGTTGCACCTTCATATTCATTGCTACTGTTCTGTCTTTCTTGCTCAGCTGCGGCTGCCGCTGCTGCCGCCTGACGTTTTGCTTCTTCTTCTGCTGCTTTTCTAGCTGCTTCTTCAGCTGCACGACGCTGCAACTCTTCTGCAGAAACTGCAATTTCATATAACTCATCAATATCTATCAAATCAGCTGCCACATAACCAGTCTGACCATCTTCTAGCATCACCGAAATCCACTCGATTTCTTCTGTTTCTTCTTTCACTGTTTCTGTCTTTTCTACGGTATCAATCTTTTCTGTTGTCTGTTCCGTTGAAACCTGTTCGGTTGTTGCAACTTCAGTAGTTGCCTCCGTAGTTGTAGCCGTATTCTTCTGACAATCTGTTGTAGCTTCTCCAACAACCTCTTCCACATCCTCTTCCTCTGGATTCTCTAAAACAGTAATGATATCATCCTTATCCATTACCACAAGAATCTCAGCGTCAGTGGACTTATCAGCACGAATATTCACGCCATCCTCTAATACAGTACCTCGAAGTGTCACAAAATCTTTTGCAAACTCTTCTGCGCTTGTACCAGTCAATACATATTCTGTTAAAACATAACCTTCAACATCGCCAGACTTAATCTTGGTCCATTCACCTTCTGTACCCTGTACAATCGCAATAGCACCATTATTCATCTGTCCTACAAACTCTGCATCTGTGCTAGGATTACTACGAACATTCAAAGTCTCCTCAACATTAGCGATGCACTTATTATCAAATTCACTTTTAGGTTCTTCCTCTTCCTTTGGAGTAACACTACTTACAACCTCTGTAACCGTGTTATCCAACTCTGTCTGAACCTTCTCTGCAATGACACTCTCTGTTGCTTCTTCTGCTGTAGTCTGCTGCTCTGTAACTTCTTCTGATGTTACATCGCTCTCTTCGCTATTGCCAAACAAAGCATCCTTCATGCTTACCTTAGCATCAGCTACCACAACTTCTTCCTTGGAATCAGTATTCACCAAAACAACTGTTCCAACCAACATTGCCATTAAAACAAATGCAAGTAAACCAATCTGTAAATTACGAACCAAATATCTGCTGTTAAAAATATTCTTCTTTGCGTACAACTTATAGCGTTCTGCCATTACAGCTCTTCTGCTATGTCTCATACAAATTTCCTCCAAAAATATCGGGTCAATCCAAATGTTACAAACTTGTTACATCCGTAATATAACATTTAATAGATTGCTTGTCAAGTCTACAAATAGTGTTACGCTTTGATTTTTCTCAACATTTTGGGTATCTTTTCGATAATGAATATGTTAAGATATCATTACATTTTGTTAAAAAAGTCAAAAATGGCATATTGTTATGTATATTTTTCACATATATATAGTAGAAAAGCAATGATTTCACTTAAAATTGTATTTTTATTCGTACATTTATTAACAAATAATTTACATTTAATTAGGAGGCTAAAATATGTCAACCTTTCGCTTAGATAAATATCTTGCAGATGCCGGAATCGGCACTCGTACCGAAGTAAAAAACTATATAAAAAAAGGATTTGTCACAGTAAATGGTGAAATTGCCAAAAAGCCTGATATCAAAGTTTCTTCAGAAACAGACGTGGTCACTTTCCAGAATACACCTATTGGGCTTGCAGAATTTGAGTATTACCTCTTAAACAAGCCTGCCGGCTATGTCAGTGCCACCAAGGACAACACTGCGCCCACTGTGCTTTCCCTAATCAAAAGCAACAGAAAGGATCTTTTTCCAGTAGGCAGATTAGACAAAGATACAGAAGGATTGCTTCTTATTACCAATGATGGGGCACTCTCTCATAAGCTGTTATCCCCAAGGCACCATGTAGATAAAACCTATTACGCCAAGGTAGGAGGTATTATTACATCTGAGGATATTGCTACATTTGAAAAGGGTGTAGAAATTGGAGACGAAGACTTGAATATTGCCATGCCTGCTAAGTTAGTGGTACAACGTATCGATAATGAACAAGCGCTATCCCACGTGGAAGTTACCATCCAGGAAGGCAAATTCCATCAGGTAAAACGAATGTTTCAAGCTGTCGGCAAAAAAGTAATCTACTTAAAGCGTATCGCATTTGGTTCTATTACTTTACCAACAGATTTACCACTAGGCTCCTATCGACCATTATCAGAGGAAGAAATCAAGATGTTACAGGAATTTTAGCACTTTAACAATTTAAAGTGTTGACACATTTCTAATGACATACTAAAATATAACTAGTTTTGCTATATGAAATATTATATAGCATTTCCACGCAGTTTACATAATATGACGGAGATTACAATTATGAAAGAAACAGCAAACTTTAGTATTGGATTCATTGGTTTAGGATTAATCGGTGGTTCCATTGCAAAATCCATCAGACGCATTTTTCCCAATTCAGAGATTTTGGGATTTGATGTAGATCAGAATGCATTATCTTTGGCATTAGAAGATGGTACACTTACAAAAACTGTTACTTCTATAGAAGCAATGAATGCATGCGACTATATTTTCTCATGTGCACCTGTTCACTACAATATTGCATATCTTCCAATCTTAAAAAGAATTATGAAACCATCTTGTATTCTCACAGATGTAGGAAGCGTAAAAAGCGATATTTATCGTGCCATTGCAGATAATCATTTGACAGATTACTTTATAGGCGGACATCCAATGGTTGGTTCTGAGCGAAGTGGTTACGAGGCCGCCAATGACCGACTCATTGAAAATGCTTATTATTTTGTAACTCCATCAGAAACAGTGGAAAAAACGAAAGTAGATGAATTCCGTACGTTCTTAGAGGATTTGGGAGCGATCCCGATTATATATAGTCCCGAAAGACATGATGAAATCACAGCATATATCAGTCACATACCACATGTCATCGCCTCTTCCCTTGTAAATCTTGTTGCTTCTAAGGAAGACGAAAACGGTATGCTAAAGCAACTGGCAGCTGGCGGTTTTAAAGACATCACCAGAATCGCATCCTCAAACCCTGTGGTTTGGGAGCACATTTTGCTAAGTAATCCAGAGCACGTAACTACAGGACTTCGAACATTTATTTCACAACTAGAAGGCATGATTTCAGCTATCGAATCAGACAACGCAAGAGAAATATATTCCTTCTTTGATTCTGCCAAGGATTACCGCAACTCTATTCCTGAACATGCAACTGGAGTCATCCGCATGAATTACGAGGTTTACGTTGATATTCCTGACGAGGCAAACGCACTTGCCAAAGCGATCTCTCATGTCGGAGAAGCAGGTATTAATTTAAAGAACATCGGAATCACACACAATCGCGAAGATAATGAAGGCGTTTTACGACTTTCCTTCTATGATAACGAATCTGCCATTGCAGCGGCTACTCTGTTGCGGGAGCATAACTATCAAGTATACGAGAGATAATGCTGCAAGGTGATTGCAGCTATACATCATTAAAGCATACAACCATGGAAAGGACACAAACCTATGATAATGAAACATTTTAATAAATTGCACGGCGAAGTTACCGTACCCGGTGACAAATCCATTTCCCATAGAAGTATTATGCTTGGCTCCCTTGCAAAGGGAACCACTGAGGTTACTGGTTTTCTGCAGGGTGCAGACTGTCTATCTTCTATTTCCTGTTTTCAAAAAATGGGAATTGACATCGACAATAATCCGGAAACCAATACTGTCTTAATTCATGGAAAAGGCTTGCGTGGTTTATCTGCACCTTCAGACGTTTTGGATGTTGGAAACAGCGGAACTACCACTAGACTGATGTCCGGTATCCTTGCCGCACAGCCGTTTACTTCTACGGTAGATGGGGACGCTTCCATTCGCAAACGTCCCATGGGACGCATTATGACCCCACTTTCTATGATGGGGGCAAGGTTTGAAAGCCTTGCCACAGACAAATGTGCACCATTTAAAATTAGTGGTGGCAATTTGCAGGGCATTCACTACGAATCTCCTGTTGCTTCTGCGCAGGTAAAATCAGCAATCTTACTTGCAGGGTTGTACGCTGAAGGACAGACTAGCGTCACAGAACCAGCACTATCTAGAAACCATACAGAATTGATGTTTGAGTCCTTTGGCATAGACATTAAAAGTGTAGGTACCACTGCCACAGTGACACCTGCCAAGGAATTAATTGCCCAGAAAATCGAAGTACCTGGCGACATTTCCTCTGCCGCTTATTTTATCGTGGCAGGCCTTATCACACCAAACTCCGAGATTACCATTAAGAATGTTGGTATCAACCCAACTAGAGATGGCATTCTTACTGTATGCAAGAGCATGGGGGCAGATATTACTTTATCGAACGTCAAAGACGATATTGGAGAACCCGTAGCAGATATCACCGTGCGTACCAGTTCTTTACATGGCTGTAACATTGAAGGTGATATTATTCCAAAGCTTATTGATGAAATTCCAGTGATTGCCATTATGGCAGCTTTTGCCAACGGGACCACTATAATCAAGGATGCACAGGAATTGAAGGTCAAGGAATCTAATCGAATCGACGTAATGGTGACCAATCTCTCTGCAATGGGCGTAGATATCGAAGGAACGGAGGATGGTATGATTATCCGAGGCGGTAAACCACTTCACAGCGCTACTATCGATTCCAAGCTTGATCACCGCATTGCAATGAGCTTTGCCATCGCTGGCGGATTAGCTGATGGTGACACCGAAATCCTTGGTGCTGAATGTGTGAATATATCTTATCCAAGCTTCTATGGAGATTTGGATATTCTCACACAATAGACAATTATTTTTACAAAAAGAGATATTCCATTTCTATATACGACATAAAAAATGCAGCGGAAGAATTCTTCATTCCGCTGCATTCCTTTTTGTACTACTGAAAGCTTTTTTCTACTTCACACGAAAAATGCTTATTTCACAGTCACTTTAATCTTTGCATAATTTCCGCTTAATGTAATAACATAAACGTAACATGTACCTTTGCCCACTGCTTTGATCTTTCCATTTTTATTGACAGTTGCAACCTTCTTATTTGTTGAAATATATTCCACCTTGTTGCCATGATCCTTAGAAAGAAGCTTTCCTTTTTTATTATCCTTAATAAATGTTGTCTTAATTTTTTTGGTTGCCTTCTTCTTCAATGAAATAGATTTTTGAGAAACATTTACTTTCTTCACGTTTGCGGAATTCTTACCTATAGTCGTTACATGAATCTCATTAGAAGTATCTACAATCTTCTTCTGTCCATCTACTAATTGATAAGAATAAATCACAAACTTATATGCAGTATTCTGTTTCAGGTTCTTCATTGTTTTCTTAGTGGTAGAAGCTTTACTGATAACAATTGACTTCCACTTTTCTGTACTACATTTTGCGTATTTGATAATGTATCCGTCTGCACTCTTATCCATAGTCCAATCCAACTTGATTTTCTTCTTGGACGCAGTTGCTTTTACTAAAAGTAATGAAGAATCCTCTTTTCTGTCTGTCGCTTTTCCGTTTCTACTCAATTCTTTATTACAAACAGTACAATACACTACCTCATCGTAGGTTCCGCCATTTTTATGCGTTGCTTCAACATTATTCTCAATTACTACTTCGCCAGGTTTATGACCTAAAGCATCTTTATAATCTGCCTCATAGGAATCTCCACACTGACACGAATATGTTGTATAGCCTTTCTCTGTACAAGTTGGATCAGTTACCACTTTGTTATCATACGCATGATAATGTAATCCAACATCAAGGGTAATATCCGCTTTTACATTATCAACTGTTATCGTATAACTTCCATCCTCATTCTTAACAGCTGTAATCAAAGAACCGTTATTCGCTTTTACTGGATACTTATTTTTCTCATCCGCACAATCTACACCAAATATCTTGATTGCTTCCACTGTAGCAACTTTTCCATCCTTTTTCATTGGTGTAAGTTTAAATGAAGCACTTCCGCCATCACGAATTTGGTCTACACCATTTGCACCTGTTCCCGTTCCATATTCTTCAGGATTTCTCTTCATATTGGTTATCGTATAATCCGATGCACCTGCAGGCAAATTATACAGTACAATCAGCTGGTAATCCACTTTAATTTTTGTATCTTCTTGCACATCTGTAAGTGTTAATACGTTCGACTTATTATTTTGAACCACACCATTCACAGTCCAATTCTTAACCATATAACCCTCATCAGGTGTAGCTTTCACTTCTACGATGTGTCCGGCTGGTATTTCCGTACCATTCGTTGCATCTACTTCTTCTAAACGTTTTTCTGAACCTATCTTAGTAACAACTGTACCATGTTGTCCGTTTTGAACCTCAAGAAGAACAAACTCTGCAGTCTTCTTATATACCACCACTACAGTTGTGTTATCTGAAAGTGTAGAAATCACATAACTCTGCGTTCCATCTTCTTCTGCTTCACCTTGAACTGTTCTACCATTCACAATCCACTCTTTTACCTCATATCCCAAATTCGGAGTAGCCTTCAGCTCAATTGTAGAACCTTGAATATGAGAAGTTCCGCTAGTGATTTCTTCTGAAGTACTTTTCTTTGTTGCAACAAGCTTACCTGCTTTTGTCGCATCACTATCATCATCCATTTTATTTATGAAGAATACGTCATACATATTAAATGCATTTGCTTCAACAACAAAATCTGTTTGTCCCTGAAGATTATAAATATTCATAGTCTTATTATTATTGCTAAGGATTCCTGTGGTTTGTCCATCTGCAATCTTCCATGCATTCACCAAAAGATTTTCCGGAACGTTGACCTGAATACACAAATTCTCACCATTCGTACCGTCATAACGGAATACACCGGAATCATCATCAGTAATGTCTGTTCCATTAATATTAACCGATACCTTATCTTTCATCACATTACCTTCAGCATCCATAAACTTCAAAGAAACCGGTATAGCTGACTGTCTAGCAAAATACACCTCAATCTCTGTATCTTCTGCCAGTTTTGTAAATGTATAAGTATTGCCTGTGTAAGAATTCACTCCATCTTCAGCCTTAATTACAGTTGCTTCCTTATCGCCAGTTTGAACAGTCCAATGATCAACAACATACCCTTCATCTGGCTGTGCCTGTAATACAACACTTTGCTTATATGCCAACTGGCTGCCACTTGAAAATTCATAACCATTTGTAGCATCGTAAGTAGCTTGCAAAGCTCCATTTGCATTGCCCTGTTCATCTGCATGCACCTTGTATGAAACCTTAGCTGTAACATCCTCAAACAGAATTTTTACACCCATATCTGAATCCAAACTATCAATCGTGTACATCGATGTCTTTACAGCATTTCCACCTTCTTCTACAGGACTACCATCCACTTGCCATCCTGCAACACGGTAACCCTCTCCTGGTGTAGCCTGAATTGTAACTCTGGAACCTTCCGGCACTAATTCACCTTTTTTAAGCTTAAAGGCACGACCTTTGATTTCATATTTGACATCTGCCGATCCCTTTGTACCTGTTTCTACATTTACTTCATACGAAGAAGATGTCAATGTATACAACCCATTCTTCAAAATAATGCTATATACATCCTGAAGGGATTTCATATTATCCGTATTTTGCAAGATTGGATATACAATATACTCACCTGCACTATCTGCAGAGATTGCCTCTGATTGCATTGCATAGTCAGTACCAGGTGTCAAATTATTAATCTTACTCTCATCAAAGAAAGCGTAACCTGTAATAGATGCAGTAAGATCATTTCTCTGTTTATTTACAGAAGAAGTTTGATTATCTGCTACAATCGTAAGAAGTCCCTTATCTACATGAATAACCGCACTATCTGATACATTATTTTTCTTTGCTATAATGTTAAATTGTCCGGTAGTCTTAGGTGTAAATACTCCTGCTTCCATTGTATATTGATCATCTGTAGCTGTCTCGTATTTATTGGTTGTATTAGATAACTTCTGAACAAAATAATCCACTGTATTGGTTACGTTTTCCTGATTATTCTCATCACCACCATTCAACTGAACGACCGAAAGCTTTGTATTCTTTCCATAAGTCATATTGCTTGGTGCTGTAATAGAAATCTTACTGTTATCCTTCATAACTGTGTGCACTTCAATCTTTTGAGATGTACTCTCATAGTACCTCGAATCCCCTGTATATTGGGCTTCAATATAAAATGTTCCTTCTGATTGTGGTGCCCATTGTGCTACATAACACTTCTGATTTTCATCATAAGTTGCCGTTATATGTTGAGATGCAGCACCGGAAATAACAAATCTCATTACTCCCTCATGTAAATCTTCTCCTAAGCCTTTTGCCTTAGCTCTTAATGTGACTACATCACCATCTTTTTCAGTATCAGTGTAAGTAACAATTTCTGCCTCTACAGCTTGGCATGCTACTTGTAAACTACTTTTTGGCACACCATCCTTCACATATGTGGTTGAAGATACGGTACATGACTTGTAAACCGTATTACCTTCTCCATCACTAGATTCATAATAATAATATGTATCGCCATCGGTTGAATCCTGTTCTGTGACATGATACACATACTTATCATCACCCATTTTCCATTTTTCAAGAACATTATAGGTTGTCGTATCAATTATAAGTGTTTCATTCTCTGTCACATCAGCAACTGTCAACGCTTCATCTCTTACCTGTTTACTATTCGTTGAACCTTCTACATCTTCTATAATTCTTGCCTTGTAATCGCTTTTTGTCTCTGCATATGCCGGTGACCCAACATCATCTATGTCTAAAGTACAATCTTCATCAATCACTATCTGTTCTTTTCCGTCAATTGTATATGTATCTGTATTAATGTTTGCACTATCAGCACACGGATAAAAGCTTGTTCCATCACCCCAATAGAATTCGGTATAATCATCGTTGGTATACAATACATACTTGCTATCATCGTCGGCATTATCAATAGATAAACTTTTCACCTTGTATATCGTTTCTGTATGTGAGGTACGTATACTTCCTGATGAATTAATAATTGCTTTATCATATACGATATCGTCGGTAATCAATTCACTGGTACTTTTCGCCTTGTCTATAACAAGTTTTGCACCTTCCGTAAATAAGGAACGATTTAGATAGTATATCTTTGCACGATACATACAATTATGCATATCAGCATTCACATTTGTAAGTTTCAAGGAATTGGTATTCACACCACTTACATAAGTTCCGGCAGTCAAATTTGTCCAAGTAATTCCATTGTCCTTAGATACCTGCCATGCATAAGAAACCGCATTCGTTTTACCTGATGCATTTGTAAATTTACCAACTGCTGTAAATGTTGCCGAACCACCAATATAGGTGCTTTGTTCTTGTGGATTTTCTATTACTTCAAAAGTTCCTCCATTTAATGTCGTGGCAGTTACACTAGGTGAATAAACACTTTCTCCCTTTGCTTCATTTCCTGCACGAATCACAAATTCATATGTTGTATTAGAGTCTAACTCTTCCACTGTATAATCTAAATTAGACGCTGGAAGCATTGCCAATAAATTGTAATCTCCTAATGCGTCAATCATATATAGTTCATAGTATGTTGCTCCACTAGCTGCTTCCCATTCCAAACTAACAGAATTCTCTGTCACACCTGTTACAGAAAGATTTTGTGGTGCCTCCGGTGGTCTGGTTACATTTTTCACGTCATAACCTATAATCCATACTGGATTGTCTTCACCATTGATATATGCTCTATTTACCAATAATTTCCAATCAAATCTAAAATTGCTTGCATTAGATGGTAAATTATCAACAACACCTGTATAGGAAATTCCTTCAGAGGAACTTTTTGCAAATGCAGCACCTGCATTGACGGATGCTGTAACACCACTCTTCATCTCGGTACCAAAGACACCAACACCGGCACCTACTTTACCATTAATATAAGCTTTTACTTCATGATTATTCTCCTCTGTTTCCGTATAAGAAATAGACTGGCTAACATCTGCTCCGAATCCCAAGGCTGTAACTGAACTGTAATCGCCATTATACTGATAAACATTTTCACCCTTCAAACTGTTACTATATGTCTCTGGTCTACCCGGCGTGCTGGTAATCAAATTGCCACCAATCACTTCTAATCCGGCTGTCTGGCTTGCCACCTTATCATATACTTCCAAATCTACAATTGAAGTTGTAGGTTGTAACGGACAGGTATAATATACTTGTTCAGGCTTCGAGTTTCCTGGCTGATATAATAAATACTCATAACAAACCAACGGAATCGAATACAATACAACTTTATCCGTATTACCACCCTGGTTATTATACTCTATGGAATAATCCAAATCTTTGGATTTCATGTAACTATAATTATATTCAACACCAAGCTCTGCTTCATACTCACCTACACCACCTAAGGATATTTCTGCAGCAGTATATACACCGGCAGAAGCTCCTACAGTAACACCCTTACCGGATCCTTCACCCTTATTGGTAGAATAGGCTGTTCCACCATTGCTTACATACTCATACTCAGCATTTAAATCTCCAAAATACGGACTTGCCTGTAGAACGGCATACACCTGTGGATTTGTAAAGGTTGTAATCTTGTCAACATACTCCATTCTAATAGAATCCTGCTGGATGTCTGGCAAACACAAACTAATGAAGGTACCATATCTATCCCCTCTTCGATTGGATTCCATAATGACACCCTCTTCATGACTGATACTGGCATTCTCGGCACCTCTTTCCTTTTTCAAATAAAAGGCTCCAATATTCATCCAGTAATAATCGTCATCTCCATTTGGCTTGTCAGCTCTATGGACACCGGTCACATAGATAAAGGATTCTCTCCAGTTATTTTCTTGTGGATTGGTATCAATACATCCTACCTGTAAATCACTAACCCAGACCTGATCCTCTTCTTTGTCATTTTCATTATGATTTTCCATAGCAGTACACACACTGAGAGACCCAATCTGTCTAACAAATTCATTATTTTCTAAGTCAAATGTATAGACATCTCCACCTAAACAAATCTCATCTTCCTGATTCTCTGCTGTCGCACCCTCTAAATTCGCACACGCCAACGGTATCGGTGCATGAACCGGACGACATCGTCCATTTTCGTTATGGAAACTTGTTAATAGATTACCACGAGTTCCCAAATCCTTTTCTTTATAATCAGATATTATGTACTTATTCTTACTTGTACTAAAATATACACATCTATACGCAGACTTTGTATATCTCACATTGTCATTTGCGTTATTTCCATTGCTTTGATAACCTGCCAAAAACAACACATTACCCTGATAGCCTTCTCCCGGCAACGTATAGTCACCAAAAGCACAGTTTGCAGATACCATAGCTACATTGCCATTTGCTAAAGAGATATTCTCAAGAGCATTAATTGGATCCAATTGATTATTATTCCATGTATAAACTGTCGCACGCGCTTTGTCTGTTACTACTGATGCTTCTGTAGGTGCGGATACTGTAAGACATATTTCATCTTTGCCATCACCGGACAAATCCCCACCTGCAAGAGTAACAACAGGCTGACCATTAAAGCCACTCCACCCTGTGCCAAATGTAGTTTTATTACCTGCATAAATTTTCAAAAGACCTGCATGCACATAACCGGAACCAGATTTTTTATAATAATCCACACATGCGAAACGTTCATTATCTTGGTCTTGATATCTACCATAATATACAAAAAGTTCATCTACGCCATCTCCATCCACATCTGCTGCTTCTACTTCAAAAATGGCATCTAATTCCTGCACATATCTACGATGTAAATACAAAAAATTGCTATCTTCTTTTACAATCAGATTATCACCTGTACCTGCGTCTAAAAATTTAACTTCGCTTCTTTGTCCCGTAGCATCTTGCACTTTATAAATCTGTACGCCAAGTTTTCCCTTGATTGTCTCACCATTTGCAGTTGTGGTTACATCATTACCATATGCACGAAGTTCTGCAATATAATTATCTTTTCCTTCACCGGCATCGAATGCTGTAGAGGTTGCGTAGATACCCGAAAAATTATTATTGCCCTTATACATTGAATTGACACCGAAGGTACCCACATTATCATTTTCACTCAGCTGGCTGTACTTGGTATTTCCACTTTTACCCTCTAAATCGCTATTCTTATTAATATCCCAATAATTATACGCACCATACATTGTACCATTACCATTGGAAATATCAGTGGTATCCCATACGCGATCTTCTCCCATCTTATTGAATCCATCACGAATAGTATATCGATTTCCCTCACTTCCGTTAGCTGCAGCATATATCTCTCTTGCTGAATTCACAACAGTAGCTCGTTTACGTCCATTCGTATTAATTGGTTCCGGAGAATCTTTTCCTATATTCTCATTCAAATTCAGCCCCAAAGCTTCATATGTCTGTTTCGTAATCTCTGCATCTTCGTTTTCATTGTTATTTGCACTTGTGGTACTTGCTTTCACATTTGTATCATTCAGCTTAGGCACTTCTGAAACTTGATACTCTGTCGCTTGAGCAGTCATACCTACATTAGACAATAATGAAATAATCATACACAATACAAGTACAATACTAACCATTCGTTTTTGTCTTTTCATTTTCTTATTCCTCCTATATGCATATCTATAATAATAGTACTCTACAAAACATTTGTTTTTGTATTTCCTTTATTTTCTTCTCCTTATTTTTGTAAGCTTCAAAAATCCATAAACATTACACATGCTATCCTGGACTGAAATATATCACATATTTTCAAGTTGTGATGTTTCTGCGTATAAAACGATACTTTTTGCGTATAATTCGTTCTTCTTTTGAGAAAAGCCATAGAAAATGCAGTTAAATTCATTCCATTACAAGAAAAAAGACAGATGGTTTAATTCCATCTGCCTTTCGCTATCGGTTGCCCCATTCTGTCTCATTCTTTGGACAAGAAATATTATGCAATTATTATATTTCATTAGATTATATTACGATTTCTTCTTTGCTCTTTTCTCAGAAGTAGCCACACCTGCCATAATAACCAGAGCACCAAGCATACTCATCCAAATATAGTATATTCTGACATCTCCTGTACCCGGAGTTGAATCCTTTTTTGATTCTTTGTCATCTGATGTTGCATCCTCTTCATCTTCTTCATCCGAAGTCTCATCATCTGCATCATCTTCAACGTCTTCATCAGAATCTGAAGGAGTTGTTTCTTTATTTTCCTTCGTATAGTTTGCAGTCGAAACAATACTGTCAAGCATACCATCCTTAACTGCAATGGCCTTGATTGTCTGGGTTTGTAAAACTTCTATGGCGCCTGTGTACTTCACGCTTGAAGTTGTAGGCTCTGTCCCATCTAAAGTGTAGTAAATCGTTGCTCCATCTGTTTCGCAAGTGATAGACACCGCAAGTTTATCCTCAAACTTTGTACCACTCACAGGGTCAAATACAGGAGCAGCAACCTGTGGGATTGGAGTCCATTTTGCATAAAGTGTAATATTATCTGTCACCTTATCATTCTCAAAATTCCATTCAGTTGTAAAAGCTGCATCCTTGTACCAACCATTAAAAATGGCTTTTTTATCAGTAAGTGAGGAAGGCTTGTCGACACAGAATCCACTTGCCACCTTCTTTGTAAAATCTTCACCACCGTAATTATTGGTTTCAAATGTCACTGTACGTATTGGGGCAACTATGACATACTGATTCAAATCACAACCCACATCAGAAGCAGTATCAATCTCTATTACCTGACCATCTTGGGATATATAATATCTGTCTGTTCCGAGATAGCTTGTTGTCTTGCCATCCTGCGTCATATTCTCTATACCCAATTTAAATACACCACCATTGAGCGTCACCTTTTTTGATGAATTATTATTCTCTCCTACCTGAAGTTGCTTTTCACATTCACAGTCATTAATAATCAAATAGGAACCTATCGTACAGTGTATATTATCTTCAAATCGTCCACCGTCTATGATACATCGGTTAGCATAAACTGTCCCCTTAAAGGTTCCTCCTTTGATATTGACATTAAAATCTCCCTCGGTACTCAGGTGGCAATTACCATGAAATGTTCCGGCATATATTGTAAGTTTGTTGGCTGCATTATTGGAGCTTGTGATTGCATTGACACCGGCATCGATTGTTGGACCAATTCCATTCTGCGATCCGATTGTAAGGGTGGCACCATTTGCTACATAAAGTGCTTCCCCACTTCCACTAATCATCGTATCATAACTACTTTTGATTGTACCGGTTCCGACTATAGCTGCAGTAAGGTGACCATTGAAAACAAGCGTCTGCGTACCCAAATCCATCTTATACGAACCAAGATTCAGTTGAAGGTCTGCTTCCACTACAAGATCACTATTACCGCCATAAGTAACGTGATCGTTAAGGGTAATTGTTCCACTGCCAAAAGTATTGATATCATCCACTGCTTCAGAAATATCATCGGTATAATATGTTGAACTACCGAAAGTATATGTTATCTTTGCAGGGGTAGAACAAACTGTACATAGACTGCTTGTAAAAGTGTGCGGTTTCAGTTCCCCGTAAGACTGACCACAAACGCTACACACTGCCTGCTTGCTACAAGTTGCCGGCGTCTTTTCCGTATGCGCTCCTGCACATTCGAGCGTCCCTGCAGGTAAACTAACATTACTATCTATTATGCCGTTGTTATATACTTTGGAACCTTCTTCGAATGTACCGCCTGTAAGCTCTCCATCGTTATATATTTTTGCACCATCTTTAAAAGTACCACCGGAAATTGTGCCACGTGGATCACCACCATTATGGGAGCGATTATTAATCGTACCACTAAAACTACCGCCTGTAATAGATGCCTTTGGAGCATTGTTGACTGTACTGGTGTTTGTAAATGTCCCACCTGTGATAGATGCAAATGTCTCGTTTGTAACCGTTGCACTAAATGTTCCACTTGCGATTGTTGCATCTTCCGCATTTGTCACCGCACCACTGAATACACCTCCCAATATGGTACCACGGTTTATCACTTTCTTTGTAAATGTACCGCCTGTCACCGTCAATTCATAACCGAAATCAACAGAAAGTGTACCGTTACTACTATTATAGTACCACCCCGAGCCACTAGTGGTTGTATTATAATCAAAGCTCGAAACATCAAGTGTTGTTGCTGCAGCATATGCAGTCATACTAGTGCCGAACACACCAAACGTTATCCCTGCTATAAATAATACCATTATAACTATACTCACGAAATAAGATAGGCCTTTCGCCCCAAATGCGCATTTCATACTGTTCTCCTCCAAAAAAATCTCTTCCATATCATTAGAATCTTTTACATATATAATAAACAATATCTTTGTTTTGTCAATAAATTTACAATGTGTTTATTAACTCTAACGTCTCTTCATAGGTTACACGATATAACTGTATTAACTCCTCATGTGTTTCCATGAGAAAACTCAACTTTTCATCCGATCCATCCAGATATCTTAAACCATTCTCCTCTATATCAGCTGCTAGTACAGAAAGCTTTTTTGCACCTATATTAAGTGAAGTTGATTTGACAGCATGTACATAAGTAACATAATCTTCCCAATTCTTATTTTGGAAACAATCCGTTAGCTGTTCTATCTTGTTCTCTGCAAAATCACAGTATACCTGCACCAAAGATTTGTACATATCCTTATTATCAGAACTATATTTCATACCGATGGTTGTATCTATATATTGCCATCTATCATTTATTATTTCATTTGCCTGCGCGTTCTGCATTTTTACACCAACCGAAGGTTCTATCAGTTTTATCTTTTTCTTCGGAATAAAGCTTAGCAGAAGCTTCTCTAATTTCCCCATATCTATAGGTTTACTCAGATAGTCGTCGAATCCCTTTGATAGATACATTTCTTTCACACCTACTATCGCATTGGCAGTAAGCGCAACGATTTTACTTTCTCTCTTTACATTCTTCTTTATAATTTCTTCTAATGTTTCTATACCATTCATCTCAGGCATCATATGATCCAAAAAGACCACATCATACGTATTATGAATCATAAGCTCTATGCATTCCTTACCACTACTACAGGTTGTAACCTGCACCCGGCTCTCTTTTAATAAATTCTTCAATACCATAAGATTCATTTCATGGTCATCCACAACCAATAACTTAGCGCTCGGTGCTATAAATCTTGTGGAATATGTTTCATTTGCTGAATCTTCTCTTTCAACTTGGAAGTCACCGATACATCTTCTGTCTATAATCCTTTGTGGAATTGTAACTGTAAATGTAGAACCTTCTCCGTATACACTATTGACTTTTATCTTACCCTTCATATACTGTACTAATTTGTTCACTATAGCAAGACCAAGACCTGTTCCCTCTATTTCCCAGTTTTTATCCATCTCCGCTCTTTCAAAGTCAGCAAAAAGCTTATCTATATTTTCTTCCTTAATACCTATTCCGGTATCTTCTATCTTCGCCTTAAGGTTAAGGTTGTCTCCAACCAATGCACCTCTTATATGTAATGTCACCTTTCCCTGCTTGGTATATTTTACTGCATTATTCAAAAGGTTAACAATCACTTGTCTAATCTTGGCTACATCTCCATAAAGTTCGCTTGGCAAATTTTCATCCACTTTAACCTGAAAATCCAGCCCTTTCTTCCCAGCCAATGGTGCTATCATGTTTACTATGTCATTGAGCAGAGCTCTTAGTGAATATGCTGTTTCTTCCATTTCGATTTTTCCAGCCTCTATCTTGGAAAAATCAAGAATTCCATTGATAATTTCTAAAAGATTTTCGCTAGCATTTTTAATATTCTTCGCATATCCGCGTATATTTTCATCTTGTGTCTCTCGCAAAACCATTTCATTCATACCCATTATTCCGTGTATTGGGGTCCTAATTTCATGAGACATGTTTGCAAGAAACCGACTCTTTGCCTTATTGGCATTTTCCGCCTCAGATTTTGCTTCTCTTAATTCATCACTTTCCTTTGCTTTTTCAGCTGTTATAAATAAATAGACTGTTATAATCACGAATAACACAAGCAAAAGACCAAACACCCAAAGCACCAATGACGTAATATATGTGATTCCGTCTGACAAAGTATTCTCCGGTACAACACCTACCGCATATATCCCATAATCTTTTACTTCAGATACAAACATAAAATATCGACCGTTATCAGCCTTTACATACGTACTAGCTGCTTTGTTGGTCTCCATTTTCTTCTTGATAGTCTCGAATCCCGCCTGCACCTTTTTTTGATATAAAAAATCATCCCCAAAAACCATGTCCACAAAAGGAATCACAATCTGATAATTGTTATCTGCCCAAAGTATCTGTCCTTCACCATCGTAACATTCCCTTCCAAAGGTATTAGCCAGCACTGCTTCATCATATTTCTTGTATAGTACATACTTTACATTCTCACCATGATACACAGGTACAGAAAAGGTTATTCCCATTCCTTCAGCGTAAGAAACCGCCTCTTCTCCTCTAAATGAACTCTTAATTCCCTCATATCCATTAATATCTATAGAAGTTCCCGCACGAACACTACCATCTAACTCCAGAACACCTACTGTAATTCCTTCTTCTTCCATTTTGACTGCCGTAAGTACCTTCTCTGGATTCTTTGGATTATTCTGAATAGCTCTTGCCATGTTATTAAGCTGCGTAAACTGCATCTCTATAACTTGTTCAATTTGTTCAGATAACAATAAAGACTGTTCCGTAACCTGCTTTTCCATATGCTCTATCAGCATCTGATTTAATTTCATACCAAGAAGGCTACCTACTATTGCCATTACACCAAATAGTATGGCAACACTAAATACCGTTCTAAAATGTATTCTCTTTTTAATACTCGCCATATATCTCTACGCCCTCCACATACCAGTCAAATGAATTAAGCATTACCTCATCAGGCATATTCTCTCCATCTGGAATTCGTATAACACCCGTGTTATCTTTGACAGGTCCGTAAAATACATCATAGATTCCTGCATCCAACATCGCTTTTTTCTCTGCAACAACACTCGCTATTTGTGGTTTCACATTAGCAGAAAGCGGTGCTAGCTTGATTAACCCCGTTTCAGAACCCTGCCAGTAATTACCGGAGTAGTATTTCCCTTGCATATATTTCTCTATCTGTGGTGTATAAAATGAAGACCAATCCCATATCGGTGCCGTAAGAAAACTACTAGGGTAAAGTGCCGTGTTATCCATGTTATATCCTATGGACCATACACCTTTTTCTTCCGCCACATCAAGAGGCGCCACACTGTCGCAATGCATAGTAATAACATCAACATTGCAATTTTCAATAAGCTTTTCGGCACCTAGCTTATTCATATCATAATCAGTCCAACTTTCAGTCCATATTACATGTACATTTGCTTTCGAATTAACAGCCTTCACACCTAATGTAAATGCGTTAATTCCTCTATTCACTTCAGATATAGGAAATGCAGCCACATATCCAATCTCATTCGTTTCAGTCTGCATGCCTGCAACGATACCACTTAAGTATCTCATCTGATACATGCGACCAAAATATGTAGTAATATTGTCTCCCTTTTCCGTTCCGGTAGCATGAAGAAATACAATATTGGGATTTTTTTTTGCAACCTTCACTATCCACTCTCCATAATTAAAGGAATTACAGATAATCACTTCACAACCTTGTTCTATCATATCTTCCATTGTTTCCATACAACTTTCATCATAAGGTACACTTTCTTTGTACAATACATCAAAGTCCAAGAGTCTTGCACTTTCATTAATCCCCTCATAGTGCGATTGACCCCAACCCTTGTCATCTATCTTTCCATTATAGAGAATTCCCACCTTGGTCTTTTCTTTCTTTGTTTCTTCTCCAAGATAACTATTGGTAATATAGAATATTCCTACTATAGTAATAAATAATATAATGAATGTTATGATAGCAATCTTCTTCATACTCTACCTCTTTTGTGTCACTATTTTTCTCCTAAATTGGAATTATAACACGAATTCCCATTTATAAAAAGTTTTTAACAATCAATTGATTCTTTTTCTGTGTTTAAAAACAAAGACACAATGCATGAAATAAGCAATACAATACCTGCCACTAAGAACACATATGCAACATATCTTATTATGCTATAATTGTTTTCTATTTTTTTACATGCATCATCAAACGCAAGCCAGATTTTATCAGCAACCTTAATTTCATAAACAGTCAACGTCTTTTCATAAACCATAAGCTCCATCTTGGTTCCCGACTTTAGGTTCATCAACTGTTCTGTAAGCTCGTTACTTGCACAACTAGGATGAATATCCAAATCTGAACCATAATCATCGAACGTTAAATATATACTGTTGACTTCTATTCCATGATTACCAGACCGATATTTGCAATCATCAAAGATTGCCTCTACTGATGTACAATCCTCTCTATCAACACTAACATACCAATTCTTTCCTATTATGCAAAAAACAGCCAACACAATCAATAACAATCCTAGCAATAATCTTTTCTTAGGATTCGCCAAGTCTTTGATATCAAACGAGAAATACATATGAAATACCTCCATTTTTTCATCTATCAATTTTCATTAAGCAAAATAATAGCATACTAGTTGCAAATATTATATTTTTGCGTATAAAAAGTGGGTTTTTGCGTAAAAAAGCCGAAAAACAGTATGATAATTTCATTTTTAAGATGAATTTTGTCATAATTTGTGGTATATTGATGATATCAAATGGGGAGGTGAGCTGATGAATATAGCAATATGCGATGACGACTTGCAATGTGCCGGTATGCTTGATGTAATGCTTAATGAATATTCACAAAAGCATAATCTGAAAGATTTTACTGTATATATTTACAGCCACGCTGATGATCTTATAGATGCTGTTCAAGATGACGAACACTTTGACATCTGTATACTCGATATTATGATGCCTGATATGAGTGGCATTGACTTAGGCATTAAGCTTCGAGATGAGAATTACGAAGGTATTATTATTTATCTTACCGCAAGCAAAGATTATGCCTTAGACTCTTATAAAACAAAAGCCTTTAACTATATACTAAAACCAATTGTACCTGCAGACTTATATGCAACCTTAGATGATGCATGTAAAGGTATTTCTAATAAAACAGACAGATATATCATAATAAAAACAAAAGAAGGCAGCACGCGCATTTCTTTGCATAATCTACTCTACGTAGAACTTAGCAAACGAATTTTGGTATACCACCTTGACGACGGGTCTGCCTTAGAAAGTTTATATCTTCGAATACCATTTGCTGATGCTATGCAAGATATTCTATTGGACAAGAACTTCATACAATGTGGAGCAGGTCTTGTCGTTAATATCTCCACAATATCTACCGTGACGAATGAAGACGTCACGTTTACGAATAATGAAAAGGCATATTTCAGCAAAAAAAGCTGTAACGAAATCCGTACTGCATGGACGAATTACAACCAATAAAACAGGCAGCTGTTCATAGCTGCCTGTTTATTTTAAAGTCCAGTTCCTATGTAAAGTGACATTCACTTAAATCCACACTCTTATTAAGACACTTGCGGTAAAACGAAACACCACAGTCGTTCCACTATTCTTAACGGATTACTCAACATAATTCGTTTCGGTGTATACAGTTACATCATCTCCCACAACGAGCCCTTCATGAATTGCACTACCATCCGTTGCCACAAGCAAATCTGTAAGCTTTGATACATGATTATCTATAAGCCATCCCCACGTAAATAAGTGATATTCCACACCATTCACTATCATGGTGTTCACATACCCAAAGGAATACACATTACCGGTTTCCGCATCTTCTGTTCCCAAAACCTTTACAAGCAATGCTTCTGCTTCCTCTGGTGTAATCGCACTTGTTGACTGTGCTGTTTCCGTTGTTACTTCCATAGTAGATTCTTCAGTGACCGTTTCCTCCGTTTCTATCTCAGTAGTAACCTCTGTTATCTCTATCTCGGTAGCAACTGTTTCATTTGCAGTTGCTTCTGTAGTCTCCATTTCTGTCGTCTCAGCTGTAGTTACTCTCGTCTGTTCCTGCGTGATAGCCTCTTGTTTGGAATCTGCATTCTTCCCACAGGCTGTTGTTCCAAACAGCAACAATGTCACAAGCAGAAAATACATTCTTTTCTTCATCTTATCCATATCCTCCTTAAAAATCACTTCTTTTTGTTGATTCTTGCCGAGATATAAGATAACATATTTATTTTGATATAACGCACCTTGCGTAAAAATAGGCACTTTTTGCGTAAGAATAGCTATTTCTTCGTCTTAGATTCCGACAAGACAATAAATGTTGCAATCGCGCCGAACACACATCCTGCTACCGGCCACACAATCCAGCTTCTTTCCCAATCTTTTGTAATAAAACTATAACCAAGAAATACTGCTGTAATCAAACACCAATATACACCTGCCACTAGTCCCATCACACTGTCCTTATTTCCGAGATTTTCTTTCTTTGAAACCGAATAATCCTCTTGTTGTAATAAAACATTGTACATTCCCATCTTCATGCCGCAACGAACAAGCACATATACACCAACAGCTACAAAAGCCAATACTGATATAGATGAAATAGAATCATCCCACATCTTATTACCGGTAACTTCTGTTAGATATTCCATAAACGTGCCGGAAAGTACACCAAGCAGAATACATACAATGCCACTTGTAATACCTGTTGCAAATCTGCGCTGAAAACTTTCCATTTCCACTTCAAGTCTCTCTTTTTCACCCTGTGGCAATACAAACGGAATCTTTTCTATATATTCATACTTACTAAGTGCCATACCTGCAGGTACGAATAGCGCAACTGCAATTGTCACGCAAATCAACATCGGAAATCCTTCCAATGCATCTCCATTTACTGAAAATAAAGTAAGTGACAAAATTTGTGTCAACTCTGTCAACACAATTCCTATAATACAAAGAAAAACACCCAATGCAATCTGCTTTGTAGATGCTATATGCGTCTTCTGATATGACGTAACTTCTTCTATTGATAATTTCTGTAACGGTATATGTGACTCTTGAGGCTCATATGGTGTATTACTTTCATATTCTTTGTTACTATTAAAAACATCAGACATATCTTCCGTATATTCGGTATGATACGTCTCTTCTTGTACGTTATCATCTTCTTTTAATAGATAATCTGTAGAAACTCCGAAAATCTGACTCATAACAACAATCTTATCCAAATCCGGCATAGACTGTCCTGACTCCCATTTTGAAACCGCCTGTCGGCTGATGTCCATCTGTTCGGCGAACTGCTCTTGGGATAAACCTAACTTTCTTCTTTCCTGATAAATCTTTTCTGCTAACTTCATGTTTAACATCTCCTTTTGTTTTTTTCCCATACTACAGTTTCACCTCCATTTTCTTCCACCAAGTCTACCTTGAAATTTGTCAACCAACAGTTGCAGCCATTGATTTTACTAGCTTTTTTTCATATTATTCCATTCAAACTTTTTACAATCTTTCGATACACAGTTTTCAGCCACTAAGATTATGTCAACTATTTTTCTTAATAATCATCGCATCTCCAAAAGAAAAGAAGCGATATTTCTCCTTCACAGCCACTTCATATGCATGTAACATCTTCTCTCTTGTAGAAAATGCAGATACTAACATCAGTAGTGTGGATTCCGGCAAATGGAAATTGGTAATCAAAGAATCAACCACTTTAAATTCGTATCCCGGATAAATAAAAATCTCCGTCCAACCACTTCCTGCATGCACAATTCCATTCTCATCCGCAACAGATTCTAAGGTTCTCGTACTGGTCGTACCAACCGAAATGACTTGATTGCCTCTTGCTTTGGCTGCATTAATCTTTGCAGCCTCTTCCTCTTCTACCATATAGAATTCCGAATGCATGTGATGCTCTAAAATGTTATCTACTTTCACCGGACGGAATGTACCAAGTCCCACATGAAGACACACATGGGCAATCTCCACGCCCTTATCCTCTAACTTCTGTAATAACTCCTTCGTAAAATGCAAGCCTGCCGTTGGAGCTGCCGCAGAACCATCGTGTTTCGCATATACAGTCTGATAACGAGTTCTATCCTGTAACTGATGGGTAATATACGGTGGCAGCGGCATCTGACCTAGCTGATCTAGAAGTTCTTCCCAAATGCCTTCGTACTCAAAACGAATCAAACGATTACCTTCCTCTACAACATCAATGACTTCTCCTACAATCAGTCCGTCTCCAAAGGATACTCGTGCACCAGGTTTCATCTTCTTACCGGGTTTTACCAAAGTTTCCCAAACTTTCTCTTCTTTGCGCTTTAATAAAAGTACCTCAATAGATGCTCCCGTATCCTCTTTCACACCCATAAGTCTTGCAGGAATTACTTTTGTATCATTGATTACCAAACAGTCACCTGGGTTTACATAATCTAAGATATCATAAAAATGTTTGTGTTCTATACTTCCATCTTCTCTTCCAATCACCATAAGTTTCGAATCACTTCTCTGCTCCAATGGGTCCTGTGCAATTAATTCTTCCGGTAAATCATAATAAAAATCACTTAACTTCATACGTTCTCCACCTTATCCTTATTTTCTATTCTCATCTCTTTATACTTATCTTATATCTTTTATTTCATATTATATCTGTCCACACAGCTTATACTTGATAACCGCAAAGGCTTCTCTCACATATTGATTCGGTATGGTGTACCATTTCGTTGGTGCGCCCAATCCTTCCACATTGGTAAGCTCTTGTTTCTTCGCTACCCCGACACCACGATACACATGAAAATGATTGGTTACTAAAACAATATGAGCGTCTGTGCTATCTATTAATTTTTTACTGAATTCTATATTTTCAAAGGTACTGGTAGATTGATTTTCCTGTAAGATTCTCTCTTCCTCTAAGCCTTTCGCTTTTAGATACTCCGCCATGGCATAGGCTTCAGTCACATCCTCTCCTGGACCTTGTCCTCCTGACACAAGCACCATCGTTTTGGGATTATCCATTGCATATTCGTAAGCTTTATCTAGTCTAGTTTGCAATGCATAAGTAAGTCGGGTTCCTTTTACTTGTGCGCCTAATACAAGAACATAGTCCGCATTGGGTTGCGGTTCTTTGCTTCCATAACCAATGATGACAGATTCTGTCACAATGAATATCAAGAGTAAAATTGTAATTACGATACCACCCATCCATCTCAGTCCCGCAGGTATTATCATTTGCTTTATTTCCATAAATGTCAACACCGGTTTACATAACACAAGAAGCAGTCCAAGAATCAACCAAAAATAGGTAAAGACATTTGTCAAATCTACAAAGACTGCATACATAACAAAGTACAATAAACTCAGTAGTCCGATTATCATTAGAATATTGCTCAACAATGTTGTCTTTCCTTTCTTCACTATTCCTCACTCCATATCTCTGAATCTATACAAACAACACACATTAAAAGATATCTTTTGCATTATACTCTTTTCCCCTACACAAAACAAGAGCGACTCATACGAACCGCTCCTATTCAAGGTTATATCCCTTTATTATATTTGAATGCTTTATTTTTTAATCTTTGCTTTCTTATTCAACCCCTTCTTGTAAAGGAATTTCTTATATGATTTCAAGGACTTGCTTGGAACTTTTACTTTTGCATTCTTTGGTGTTCCTGTAAATGCTTTTGAACCAACCTTCTTGCTAGTAAGCTTTTTGGTTTTGATTGTAATAGTTGCTAATTTCTTACAACCATAAAAGGCTTGCTTTCCAATCTTGCTAACCTTTGCAGGAATGGTAATCTTGCTAAGCTTCGTACATTTATAAAATGCCTTGTCTCCGATGGTAGTAATATTGCTTCCTATTGTTACAGATTTCAATTTCTTACATCCATTAAATGCATTCTTTTGAATACTAGTAACTTTATATGTAACACCTTCGATTGTAACTGTACTTGGAATCGTTACAGATGAAATATTTTTATTCTTTGGCTTTGAGAAAGCTACTGTACCATTGGTTGCATCTGACTTTGTCACAACATACTTTGCCTTCGTCTTCGTATCTGTAACAGTTTCGCCCTTAGCTGCTGGTTTTACTTCTGGCTCCTTCGCAGGTAATTTCTCAATCGTTTTACCAGGTGTAATCACCTTTTTACAAACTGTACAATATTCATCTCCAGTATATCCTGCTTCTGTCTCCGTTGCATCCTTCTTATTCTGAATCTCAATGGTATGACCAGTTGCTTTGATAACACCCCAGTTAGTAATATCTGCTATTTCTTTTGTTCCTGCTTCATCTTCGTAATTCTTATCACATCCGTCACAGTGATAATATGCCTGTTTACCATCAGTAGTACAGGTTGCATCTACCTTTGCAATCGATGTTGTCTTGCATGCATGGGCTGCTGTAAAGGTATATTGAACCGTTACATTTGATGAACTTCCATATGTACAATTTGCAGTTTTTCCATTGACTATTGCAGTCGTACTCTCTAAAAATTTGAATCCGTCATTCGTATCCAAGGTGATCGACACTGTATATTTATTACCCTCTTTGAAGGTACTTGTACCTGTTAAGTCCATATCCTTATCTGCTTTGTCATCATGCCACTTGAATCCATTCTTTAATGTAGTCCCCTTGGTTCCGAGACTGCAATACTTATCTGCTACAATCTGTGTCGTATCAGGCGTATTACCATCCACTGGTTCCGGAATGGTTAAATCTACATTATCAATATACCCATAACATACGAATGTAGTGCTCAGCACAACCTCTGCGGAATCACTTCCTTCAATGGTCACCAGTTGTCCATTCAATGTACCTGTCTCCGCTTTAAATGTATATCCATCCTTTGTTTTCAAATAAACATACACTGTATACTCATGTCCAGCTACAAACGTATCTTCTCCTGGAAACAAGCTTTCACCTGCCGTCTCGTCATACCACTCCACACCATTTGGATAATAACCACCTGTTTGAAATGTGTAACCTGCTGACCCCGTTAACGCTGTAAAATCTGGTAATTCACCAGCGACTGGTTCATCAATATCTGCAACTACAACCGATGTGATATCTTCTCCATTACAGGTAAATACATATCGTATTGTTGCAATGTTATCCGCTATAGCAGACACATTCTCCGCACTTAATCCATTGATTGTTCCTGTCACATCCGGACAGTCATCCCCATCTAGCTTGAATCTATATGTATCGCTGTCCTTCACCACGAAACAAACATCTACTGCATATTCGTCCCCTGCAGAAAATGTATCACCAGCATACATAAGACAATCCGTTCCAGTTGTCACGTTATACCATGTAAATGCGTTATCTGGATGCAACTTATAATTTGCATTTTCATCTACTACTCCAGTAACATCAGGCTCTTCCCCAACTACTGGCACATCAATACCGGTTACTGCAACCTCGTCTATTCTTGCGTAATCACATGCATCGAATGTGTAATTCACCGTAATAATATTTTTTGCACTATAACCGCTAATAATCTTTGCGTTACCTGCACTGTTTCCATTGACCGTTGCAGTAGTTATCGATGTGTCATTATTAGTTGCTGCAAACTCATACCCATCTGTCACCTGTAATGCAATGGCAACTTCATAGGTCTTGCCTTGAACAAATGTATCTGTTGTTGACATTAACTTGTCACCATCTGTTACATTGTACCAGGATACACCAGACACCTTCTTTCCAGCTTCGTCAAACTCATTTGTTGGGTTGTATCCAAGCCCAGTAATAGCCGTATAATCTGGTGTTGCTCCTGCCACCGGCACATCGACACCAGTTATGGCAACTGTCGAAATTGTTGTTGCTGCATAAGCTGTAACCGGCAACAAGCTCCAGACCATAACAATTGTCAAAATCATACTTAATACCCTTCTCTTCATATGGTACCCTCCCATTTAATTTTTTTTGAATGAATTCTGTGATAAACATGTATATGTATTTCTCAATTGATCATACAATTACTGTGAATAAATCACAAAACACTCACAAAATATATTATACAGAACAAACGAAAAAAGTCCCCACACTTTTATGATAAAAGTGTGGGGATTGGTGTTGTTTTTATTGAATTTCACAATTACATCTCATGCAAATTCAACATTACAAATTCCTTGCAATTTCTTTTAATTGTTTTCTTGAAGACACTCCCAATTTACTATAAATATTCTTATTATGATACTTCAAGGTATTCTCTGTAATATGCAATTGCTCTAGTATTTCTTTTGTAGTTTTTCCATCAAGATAACAATGATATATCTTTTTCTCTGTAGGGGTAAGATTGTCTACTCCCTCTAAAAACAGTTTCATCTGTTCATCATTTACTACATTCCCATCTTCCAACTTCACAGAATCTGGTGCTGTTTCCAAGTCGTCCAATTGCGTCTGATTTGATGTCATTTCTGACAATTGTTCTTGTATTGCTATCTCTTTCTCCGTTTCATGACTCACATCTACAGATGCACTTTCTTCACACAAAGCTTGTTCTTGCCTTATCAGACATAAGCTCAACATAAAAAATTCACTAATAATATAAGAAACCGATAAAAACTCAAAGGTAACATCCAGCAATTGCCCTAACATCCAGACTCCTATGTTCACCAGAACGGCTCCTGCAAGCATAATCGCATATAGCTTAGATTCTACCTTTCTCAAAACGGATGCATGAATAATTGTGATTACCATAATTACGAAGTAAACTATTAGATAAAACAAATATAGACAATGCCAATCCCCATAAGTCTTATCGAGCACTCCTACACCTGCATTCACACGAAACGAAACCTCTTTATAATAGATATCCAAATATCCGGGACTCGCAGCCACTAAAAAAACAATAACGCTGACTAACAATAAAAAGCCCGGAACAATTCTATTGTACTGTATCCAACAAACATTCATAATAATCATCAACATAGACATGGGCAAAAACACCGAACCGAGGTATGCGATTCGATTTGCCAGTAATGCTTCCTCCAGATTCTTAGATATCGAAAGTGCAAAATATCCTATATTTACAATAAACACACTAGAAAATAGCAGTAGAAACCATAGTTCTTTCTTATGTACCAATGTGCAATATACAACTAACAGTAATAGTGCCACAACTGTAGTGATTCCATATACAACAGATAAACTAGCTGATTTTGAATCGAGTCCATCACATCCAACCAAGAAAACATTCATGAGCAGAAGTGCCATAATGGCCATTATTTCTTTTCTCATTATGTTCTTATGTAAGTTCATATCTAATCCTCCCACATCGACTCTTTATCATAGTATATACCTATTATACACAAAATCACAACTTTTTCCTTACATTTTTTTCTTCTACTGCTCTTAAAATCGCCGATACATATAGTTTGAAAATAAATGAACCAAAAAATCCCCATTTGTTAACCTTCTAAAAAACTAACAAACGGGGACCTCTCTTAAGCATATAATATACAATTGTGCCTTACTTTTTAATCTTTGCCTTCTTATTCAATCCCTTTTTGTAAAAGAATTTCTTGTATGATTTCAAGGACTTACTTGGAACTTTCACCTTTGCATTCTTTGGTGTTCCGGTAAATGCTTTGCTACCTACTTTCTTGCTGGTAAGTTTTTTTGTTTTAATTGTAATACTCTTTAATTTCTTACAACCATAAAAGGCCTGCTTACCAATCTTACTAACCTTTGCAGGAATGGTAATCTTGCTAAGCTTTGTACATTTATAAAATGCCTTATCGTCAATTGTTATAACATTCTTTCCAATTGTTACTTTTGTTAACTTCGTACATCCGCTAAATGCATTCTTCTGAATACTTGTAACTTTGTATGTTACACCGTCAATTGTAACAGTATCCGGAATCGTCACGGATTTGATTTTCTTATTCTTAGGCTTTGAAAATGCTACTGTTCCATTCTTAACATCTGATTTTGTAACAATGTATGTAACGCTTGTAACGGGATCAACGATATTCTCTCCCTTAGGTGCCGGTTTTACAACCGGTGTTTCCGATGCCTCTGGTGTTTCCGGTGTCTCCGGTGTGCTTGGCTGAACCTTCGGAATCACACTACCCTTCTTAATTACTTTTTTACAGATAGTACAGTATTCATCACCTGTATATCCCGCCTCTGTTTCAGTCGCTTCTTTCTTATCACGAATCTCAATCTTGTGGTCGCAAGTGACACTAACCGTACAAGTTGCTGTTTTTTTACGATCTTCCGTCGTAACTGTAATTGTAGCACTACCTTCTGCCACAGCAGTAACAACTCCGTTTTCTACCTTTGCAACATTTTCGTTATTACTACTCCAAATCACCTTTTTATTATCTGCATTATCGGGCACAACAGTTGCTGTTAACACAAGATTCTCTCCCACATTCAGCATTGCTGATGTTTTGTCCAAAGCAACTCCTGTTACTATCACTTTATCCAATGGTATGAAATCAAATCCATTCGCAGTTGCATAAGTTTCAGCCACTGAACCTGAATATCCATACATTGTCGTGTCAATCCTTGTATACTCAGGATAATAATATGCATATCCTAACGCATGTTCACCTATCTCTGTAACAGATTTTGGTATAACAATTTTTTTAATCGAATACAGATTGAGTGCAGCTGTTTCCTTGATAGTTGTAACGCCTTCTTCAAAAATCAATTCTTCTAACGCATAACATCCATGAAACGTATTGCCATTAATAGTTTTTACAGTCCCCGGAACAGTAATCTCAGCAAGTGATATACATAGTTGGAATGCACAGGTTCCTATACTTTCAACCTGATTACCAAGTTCAATTGCTTCCAGCGAATGACATGTTGTAAATGCATATTCACCAATCACTTTAAGACTGTCAGGAAAATTGATTGTTTCAAGCTTTTTACAGCGTGAAAAAGCTTTATACCCGATTGTGGTTATTGAATCCGGAAGTTTGACATGCACAATATCCGTTTCTTCAAATGCACATGCTCCAATTTGCGTAACCTTTTTTCCATCAATTGTCTGTGGAATATCTACAGAAGTTCCTGTTCCATTATACCCTATAATGGTAATTTCATCATTCTCCTCAATTACATAATTAAAGTCTCCATAAACAAGACTGGTTGCATAAGCTTGCATGCTCATAATCGGAGAAAAGCTACATATGCAGATTGCAAAAATCGCACCAACAATGAAAGAAATGAATCTTTTTTTCGTTTTCATTAAATAATACCTCCATTCCATTTTTATTCCTTTCCTTGTAGATATATCCCCCATACCAATGTATACCATTATTTTTCTATTGTCAAACTCCATCTCTCTTTTTCATATTTTATTGACTCTGGAAAAATACAGCTTATTATTTTTTCTATGAAAAACATCCCAACACCTACTATGTACGTAAGTATTGGGATGTTCATCTTTTTCCTAGAAATGTTCTCTTATATTCATATTATCTATTTTTACGCTCTAAGCTCTAAGCTCAATTCCCATTTCCTTCAATGCACCAAGAACCTTATCAACTGCCTTATCTACTTCAGCAGACTCTAAGTTTCTATCCTTTGCTCGGAAGATTAATGAGAATGCTACAGACTTCTTACCTTCGCCAACCTGCTCACCTTCGTATACATCGAACAACTCACAGCTTTCTAAAATCTTGCCTGCATTCTTCTGGATTACATGCGCAATCTGACCTACGAACATGCTCTTATCCATCACCATACTAAGATCACGGGTACTAGCTGGGAACTTTGCAATTCCCTCGTACTTGCGGTCAAAGCTGGCCAACATAGTAAGTACCTCCATATTAAGTACTGCCACATAAGCCTCAGCCTTCAAATTATAGTTATCACCAACCTCCGGATGAATCTGACCAATTACACCGATGTCTAGCTTACCCTTCTTAAGGTATGCCTGACGACCTGGATGTAAATATGGAATTTCGCTAGTTGGCTCGCACTCGATGCCAACAACACCAAGCTTATCAAACAATTCTTCTACAACACCCTTCATAGTGAAGAAATCACCCTCACCATACATACCCATGGTAAGTCTCATTTTCTCCTCAGGAAGTTCTGTAAGCGGCAATGCCTTTGGTAAATAAATGTTACCGAACTCGTATAGTCTGGCAACCTTGTTTCTTCTATTGTAGTTGGTTGCAAGAGATGTCAATACACCGTTCAAGGATACCGTTCTCATAATAGAGAAATCCTCTCCAAGTGGGTTGGAAATTACAATTGCCTCACGTTCCTTTGCATCCTCTGGTAACAACAACTTATCAAACACCTTAGGACTCTCGAAAGAATAAGACATACCACCTGAGAAACCATTTCTTTCACAAATCTCTCTTGCAATATCCTCTACTCTCTGGTTAAATGGCTTCTTACCAACTGTTGCCTCACCCTTTGGTAAAGAAACTGGAATGTTGTCATAGCCATAGAATCTTGCAACTTCCTCTGCTAGATCAGCCATACATCCAAGATCCTGACGGAATGTAGGAATCGTTAATGTATTATCTGCCTCGTTATATACCAAGTCTAATCTCTTGAAATACTCTAACATATCCTCTTTAGAAATGTCTGTTCCAAGTAATGCATTGTAACGCTCTGGCTCAAATGGTAACACTTTAGGCTCTACTGGATTTGGATACACATCCACAACGCCACCAACGACATCACCACAGCCCATTTCCTCTACAAGCTGACATGCTCTATTAATTGCCTCGATGGCATTGTTAGGATCCAAGCCCTTTGTAAACTTAAATGACGAATCTGTCTGCAAACCAATTCTCTTGGATGCAAGACGCGTATTTGTTCCATCAAAACAAGCTGCCTCAAACAATACTGTCTTAACATTATCTGTAATCATGGAGTTCTCGCCACCCATGATACCTGCGATAGCAACTTCCTTCTCACCGTCGCAAATCATAAGTACTCCAGAATCCAATTTTCTCTCCTGGCCATCTAAAGTAACAAATGTCTCTCCATCCTTTGCGCGCTTTACAATAATCTCACGATTTGCAATGGTATCCAAATCAAATGCATGCATTGGCTGTCCGTACTCTTCCATAATATAGTTTGTGATATCTACAAGATTGTTGATAGAACGAATTCCCATAGCTTTCAAACGATCCTGCATCCACTTTGGCGAAGGCCCAATCTTAATGTTCTCCACTACTCTTGCACAGTAACGAGTACAAAGATCTGTATCCTCTACGGTAACCTTAATAAAATCATTAACATCCTTATCATTCGCCTTTACCTCAACAACTGGTGGATAGAATGGCTTATTAAATGTTGCAGCCACTTCTCTCGCCATACCAATCATAGAGAAACAATCTACACGGTTGGATGTAATTTCATACTCTACAACCGTATCATCCAAGCCCAATGCCTTCACCGCATCATCACCTGGCTTCACGCCAGAATCAACAGGGAATACATATACGCCATCTTCCGGAGCTTCCGGATAGAAGTCTCTCGATGAACCCAACTCCTCAATACCACACATCATACCGTTACTCTCGATACCACGAAGCTTACCCTTCTTAATCTTAATTCCTTCTGGGTATTCTGTGTCGTCACCATGGGCAGCAGCTACCTTACCACCATCTAATACAAGTGGTATCATATCGCCAACCTTCACATTCTTTGCACCAGTTACAATCTGCAAGTTCTCAGAACCTACATTTACCTGACAAACCACAAGCTTATCAGCATCTGGATGCTGCTCCATGGTCTCAATCTTACCTACTACAATCTTCTCTAAGTTCTTATCCTTCTTCTCATAGTTTTCTACATGAGAACCAGATAACGTCATTTTATCTACAAATTCCTGTATATCCACATCCAAATCTGGGACATACGCTTTAATCCATGAAATCGGTGTATTCATATTTTTCTTTCCTTTCTTTTACATCGTTGCAAAATTCATCAAAAACATCATCATAAAACATGCCACAAATAATACGAGTAATGTTGCACCGGTAATCACAAATCCTTTCCTTTTCTTCATAATACCAAAAATAATGAAAAACACAGAAAGAGAAAGGAATACCAAAACTGCAATACTTGTGATTAAGAATGTAATTCCTATCATTGACATTTTATCCTCCTTAGAACTGGTTCAAAAATCTGACATCATTCTCATACAAGAGTCTCATGTCATCAATCTCATACTTAAGTAAGGTTACACGTTCCAAACCAATACCAAATGCGAAGCCCTGATATTCTTTTGAATCAATACCACACATTTCCAATACATTTGGATGTACCATACCACAACCAAGAATCTCAATCCAACCGCTTCCCTTACACATACGACAGCCTTTTCCGCCACACTTAAAACATGTGATGTCCACTTCTGCCGATGGCTCTGTAAATGGGAAGTGATGTGGACGGAACTTAACCTTTGTCTTCTCGCCAAAGAACTCTTTTGCAAACTGTTCTAGAGTACCCTTAAGGTCTGCAAATGTAATATTCTTATCTACAACCAATCCCTCTACCTGATGGAAAGATGGTGAATGGGTTGCATCCACTTCATCTGAACGGAATACTCTACCAGCAGAAAGAATACGGATTGGAAGATTACCCTTTTCCATAATTCTAGCCTGTACCGGTGAAGTCTGTGTACGAAGCAAAATCTCCTTGTTGATATAGAATGTATCCTGCTCATCCTTTGCTGGGTGGTTTGCAGGAATATTTAACAACTCAAAGTTGTAACGGTCATACTCAACTTCCGGACCTTCCACAACCTCGTAGCCCATACCGATGAATACACGTTCCAAATCCTCTAATGCAATCTGGTTTGGATGTCTGTGACCACGAAGATTTTTCTTTCCAGGGAGAGTTACATCAATGGTCTCTCTCTTCATTTTCTCTGTACGAAGAAGTCTTGCAATACTTGTCTTCTTCTCCTCTAACTTCTCTTCAATGGCAGTTCTGGCATCATTTACCATCTGACCTACCATTGGTCTTTCTTCAGCCGGAACATCCTTCATGGACTTTAACACGGCTGTCAACTCGCCCTTCTTACCAAGCACTGCTACCTTAATCTCATTCAAGGCATCAAGATCACTTGCATTCTCAATCTTCGCTAGTGCTTCTGCTTTAATTGCTTCTAACTTTTCTTTCATGATTTATCTCCTTTATTTTGTTTTTTTTGTTAACAAATCGCTTGCTCGTTGCGCAATCGCTTCTATAATCATATTTTTGTGTTATACAACGATTGCTCGCACTTCGTGCTCTTGCAATCGTTCCTCATCATTCGCATTCCGACTTATCAGTCTTCATGCTCATGATGCTTAACTTGTCAAATGCTTGCGCCTCTTCTCAAGCTTCGCTTGCTCGTTGCGCAATCGCTTGACAAGTTGTATAACACAAAAAGCAAGTCACCCCAAAGGGACGACTTGCTCGCGATACCACCCTAATTCTAGTATGATGCATACCATAAATGATTCCATAATACTTACATCATCCTAGCTCTCATCATGTGTTAACGTTCATGACCCGTCAAAATCTACCATTCCATGTTTATGTATAAACGAAACTTCAACTTCGAAACTCCGGTGTGAAATTCAAACGCTACGTGAACTGAAGGAAGCTTCCAGCCAGTGACTTCCTCTCTCTGACAGAACATATCGTTCTTTTGCACCATCATTGTCTTATTCTTATAACAAGCTTATTGTAACATTTTTTTAACGCGTGTCAAGTATCCATTTGACAATAAATAGTTAACAATTGCCCCAATAAACAAAAAGAACATGCAAAAATACAACCATAACATGAGAATCACAATTCCTGCTAAAGAACCATACATCAACGAAAAATTAGAAAAATGCTGAATATATACAATTACCAATCGAGAAATCACTAACCACGCCACTGAGCAGAATGCCGCCCCTGGCATTTGCGACTTAATTCTCTTTCCGAGATTCAGGTGTTCTTCCTTATCCTTCGGAAGTCCAAATCCCCCAGGTAAAATCACATAAAGCATTAGAATAAATGTATAAAACAATAGCCAGCCTAAGATATAACGGATAAACCACAAGACATTGCCCACAGCTGACCCACGGTCTACTATTTCATGAATATAAGCACCATAGTAATGACTCACAAGCACATATGCTGATATCGTAACTGCCAACAAAATAATAACAATCACAGTATACCACAATGCAAGCAACCTGGATTTCACATAACCAATATCCTGTCTCACCTGATACATACTATTAAATCCGTCAATCAAAGCAGAAATGCCTGTAGATGCAGACCACAAGGTTGCAATTACAGAAACAGAAATCACAACACGTCCTGCCCCTGCATACAAATCATTAATCACATCTGCTACATACACACTAAATTCATTTGGTATAACACTCATAGTCAAATGCAATACATCCTGCTGTGTAAATGGCAGATAGGTTGCAGCTGCTAACACTAAGGATATAATAGGCACAATGGATAACATGATAAAAAATGCTGCTTGGGCCGCACATGCTGCCGTGTATCTATCACTAACCTTTTCAGCAAATTTTTGGCCGAAATGTACTAACATTTTTAACTTTTCTACCCTTGTCAGTTTTTGCTTTTTCATTGTTTTATCTTCCCATCAGTTCATACATATCCTTCAATTCCACTGCTGTATAGTAATGTGCAATAATATCACTTGCAGTATAACCAAGTTTCGCCATATTATTCGCACCATTCTGGCTCATACCAACACCATGTCCAAAACCGCCACCATATAACACGAACATTCCGCCACTTTCTTCCGTTTTTGCATCTGCTTCCTCTGCGGTTTCAGTTTCATTTGCATCAAAATCAATATAATAATACGCACTTGGCAAACTTTGCCATCCACTCACTGTGGAGCCATCCTGTTTTCGAATTAAAACATTACTAGGATTCAACAATGCTCTTGCATTGGTCTGCCCTTGCACCAATATTGTTTCCTGTGTTCCTGTGATAATCATTTCCTCAATAATTCCACTATCTCCACGTTTTGTTACCTCAATGCTAACCACATCTCCAACAGTGGCAATATCTTTTTTGTTGTAGTCACCACTTGCATCCTTCACCAAAATATATTCCGGCATTGCCTGAATACGATTATACAGATTTGTATTGATTGTTTCTGTTATCTGTTCCTGGGTAAACTCAACAGTCCAACGGAAAAATGGTTCCTCTTCCTCCAAAAAGTCTGTCCCTAGTTCTCCGTCAATGAAGGAACGGAAGCTGGCTTCTACACTCATGTCTGCCAAATCATTATATTCTGTTTGCATAGAATCCAACAAATACGGCTTTTGGTAGCCACCCCATACTGAACTATTGTTACTGGTTGTTCCACAGGATGTGGAAAAGAAAAAGGCCTCAATCACTTCTCCATCAAAACACGGAACCACACCATATGTATCATCCACAGCATAAATAGCCCGCTTATCTTCTGACACATTATTATAAACCTGACTTGAAACACTATCATCTAAATGGGCACCATAGCCAGCAAACTTCTCACTCTCCATCTGACGATAGGCATAAGCTCTAGCACAGATAGCTTGTGCCTTTAGTGCTTCCATCTCATAGGAAACCGGCATTTCACTAGGAACCACACCGTACAAATACTCTTCCACAGATAACTCATTCACCACCATAACACCTTTGTCATCTCTGGAAAGTTCCAGTTTTCCACGATATTGTGGATGACCACCTTGTCGATCAATAGTTGTGACCTCAATCTTACCATCCTCCACTGTAGATTCCACAATTGCAATACCGTTCTTTAACTCCTCACTACCATTACGAAATTGCACCTTTTCCTTTGCTGCATATTTCTGTACAGCCTCACCTACCGTTACCGTAAATGCCACATCTGAGGTAACTGTAACTTCACTGTGGTAGTAGCTATCATAAGCACTGTTATTGATAAGGACTCTAATGTTTTTTGCATAAATATCTTCTGTAATCAACGCTGCTTCTATCATTCCTTCTTTGATGTATAAGGAAACCTTATCATATCCAATCAAAGTCCCAGCAGACTGCATTGCCTTAAAAGAGCCCTTCGTCTTATACACATTAAAATATTCTGAAAGATAAAGGTCTTCCTCATATCCTTCTACTGTCAATATACCATCTTTATATGAGAGAACTTTTGCTTCCACTAAATTCTTTGAATAGCTTTTAATTTCTGTGATACCAGCATTTGATACAATAATGTCACATAGACACTGTTCCAGTTCTCCTTCATTTTTAAATTCATCGGCAAGCAAAAACTCATAAGTTTCACTATTGACAGCAACCAGTAACGCTGATTGTCCTTCTTCATTTTCAATTTTCTTAGAAACATAAGCATTTCGAACTGTAACAGCCTCCTCGCTTGTTCCTTGGCATAGAATAATCTCATTATTAGATACATAAACCTTTACCACTTTACCAATATAAGAGTGTTCCATGCCATAGTCTTTTTCCATATAAAAGTCACCAGCATTGGTATTGATTACCTCATACACAATTCCGTCGATTTCTTGTTCATTGGCACTATCAATATCATATATGTAAAGACTTTGACTGCTCAAACGGTCTAGCTCCAAGGCAACAATCATAGACGAATATAAGCTTTCAAATTGCTTCTTCGTCATTGGAACAAATCCAGGAACATGTTCTAACTGCACATCAACCTGATCATAATTAACCCCTGCGTCCCGTAGCAATTTTCTTGCATCTTCCATAGTAAATGGAGACGCTAACCGGTCGCTATAATTATAATCACTAATACCTAGATAACTAATCAAACGATTAGCCTCTTCGTTATTCATAGTTCCATGTCCCACTTTATCATAAAAAACAAACTTAATTAGAAGACCACCAACGATTCCTAATAACACAAAAAATGTTATTATAATCCAAAAAAGCTTTCTTCTTGTTTTTCCCTGCTTTTTCATTCCTCTCTAGCATGCTGCATACATCAAATACAACACATACTCCTTTCTCATATCATTTTCACACATCTATATGATTCAACTGACTCTATCCGTAAAGAAAGCAGCATTCCGACTTAAGCCAACGCCTCTTGTCATCTAATGCTGCTTCATTCTTCTTTCACCATTAGTAGAACAACCGGAAATGCCGGTTCCTGCATTTTGAGTCCTAGCCTAGCTAGGTGGGTGACCTCACATGAGAATCTGCCGTCCAGTCAAAGCAGGCATGACATCCGCTCATAAATATCGGTATCCCATAAAAATAAATGTAGGTTCAAAATAGCAAGAGTTGTCGTA
>JAZSPZ010000018.1:0-87822 GCA_045537735.1 Lachnospiraceae bacterium | reverse complement strand
CAAGATACTGTTGCATCGTTGCATGGATTGCATCCACTCTTGCCTGCTCATCCTCAGCTTCGAGATATACCTCTGGCAAAGTAAGCTTCAGGGTAGACGGTGCGCCGCCTACATTGGCTTCTGTCTCCTTCCAGTACTCTGGCTGGGATGTAAACTGGTCACAAGCTACTACGGACCACTTATACAAATCTGTATCTGTGTTAGGCATTAAAATCTGTGGTACATGTATACAATTCATATTGTAACTCCTCCCTATTTCACCTTTGACAAGAAATCCTTCAATCTCTGATTCTTTGGATTCTCAAAGAATTCCTGTGGGTTTGTGTCTTCCATAATATTCTTCTCATCGATAAAGATAACACGGCTTGCAACCTCTTTCGCAAATCCCATCTCGTGAGTTACCACAACCATAGTCATTCCATCTGCTGCAAGCTCCTTCATAATCTCCAAAACCTCACCAACCATCTCCGGGTCAAGTGCTGAAGTTGGCTCATCAAACAGAATCACATCCGGATTCATCGCCATAGTTCTTGCAATGGCAATACGCTGCTTCTGACCACCGGAAAGATTACCTGGGTATGCATCCGCCTTATCGCTCAATCCAACACGGGCAAGTAATTCATCCGCTTTCTTAGATGCCTGTTCTTTACCCATTACCTTTAATTTCACTGGTGCCAACATAATGTTTTCCTTCACTGTCATGTTAGGGAAGAGATTAAACTGCTGGAACACCATTCCAATCTTCTCACGAACCTTATTGATATTCACTTTCTTATCTGTAATATCCACACCATTGAAAAGGATTTCGCCAGACTCCGGACGCTCCAAGAGATTCAAGGAACGCAAAAATGTAGACTTACCACAACCAGAAGGACCAACGATAGCAATCACTTCGCCTTTATAAATGTTGGTGTTGAGATTTTCTAATACTGTATTCTCACCGTAAGACTTGCACAAGCCTTTTACTTCAATCAATACTTCTCTATCTAGCATCTTTCTTCAATCTCCTTTCCAAATGTGTGACTCCGGCTGTCATAAGCATAACAATCACCAAGTATACCAATGCTACAGAAAGCAGTGGAATCATCGCCTCATAGGTATTGCTTCGAATAATATCTCCGGCTTTGGTTAAATCCATCAAACCAATGTAACCTACGATTGAACTTTCCTTTAACAAAGAGATAAACTCGTTACACATTGCTGGCAACGCATTCTTAATCGCCTGTGGCAAGATAATATTCCACATAGTCTGTCCATAGGTAAATCCAAGGCTTCGACCAGCTTCAAACTGCCCAATTTCAATTGCAACAATACCTGCACGAATCGCTTCTGCCACATAAGCTGCAGAGTTTAATCCAAATGCAATCACCGCAGCAATCACTGGATTCACCTTCACATTTGCAAATACAACATAGTACATAATCAAGAGCTGAACTACAACCGGTGTTCCACGGAACACAGTTAAGTAAACCTTTGCCAATGTATTGAAGATTGCAAGAAGCACTCCGCCCTCTCCACTTCTGTCATATGCAACACGGATAATTGCAATCAAGAAACCTAATACAATACCAATCAATCCTGCAAACACAGTGATAATAACCGTATTCAATAATCCCTTTGGAATGTATTCCCAACGATCATCTTCCACAAATGTCTGGTACAATTTGTCCTTAAATGTCTGTGTTGACGCTGCCTCTTTGGTCTTAACAATAATAACCTGCTTTGCAGTGGTATACGAATCTGTAAAATCAATATTTTTCAAACGATCCTCCGTAACCGTCATACCTGCAACACCAACATCTGCCTTACCTGACTGTACAGCAATGATAATCGAATCAAATTCCATATCGCTTACAACCAATTCCATACCAAGCTTATCTGCTATAGCACGAGCCATGTCCACATCGATACCAGTTGGTTCACCATTTTCATAGAACTCATAAGGTGGAAATGCTACATTGGTCGCCATAGTAAGAGTTCCAATGCTTCTGTCCACATCTTCTGGTGAAACATAAGGTGTCTTGCCCTTTGTATCATCACCAATATAATTCTTAATAATATCCGCAATCACACCCTCTGTCTGTAACTCACCTAATGCTACATTAATCTGGTCTCTTAACTTTGTGTTATCCTTTGCAACACAGATTGCATAATCCTCAATTGCAAACTCCTCTTTCAGAATAGATAACTCTGGATTCTTCTCAACAAATGCTTTCGCTGGTTGCTCATCAATAATGACACAGTCAACCTTTCCCTGCTTCAATGCCTGAACTGCATCTGTACCCTTATTAAAGCGAGTAATCTTTGTTCCTGCTTCATCACCTTCATAGTCAGAAGCATAGATATCACCAGTGGTTCCCATCTGAACACCGATGTTTTTACCCTCCAAATCGTCTACACAAGTAACAACATTCACATTGCTTTCCTGTGCCTCTTCTTTGTTACATCCAAGACCGAATGAACAAATCAACAACATCATCATTGCAAATAATATATATCGTTTTTTATTACTTGCGTTCTGCTTTAATACATGCATTAGTTCTCTTTCGCAGAATGTTCTGCACTCCTCACTTTTGTATTTGAATTATTAGGGCAATTCATAACCCACGACCATCCCTTATCATACTTGATTTTACTGGATTTCTCAAGATTTTGTTGTTTATAACAAATGGATTTCTTATTGTATCTATGTTATTACAGAATCACTCTATCATATCAGCTATGCTATCCCAAATATTACTTGGTTGTTCCACGATAAAATCTGCACCTGCGTCTTCTAGTTCCTTTCTATCCCCATAACCAAACAGTACTCCTATGGATTGGATATCATTTTCCTTTGCACCCACAATGTCGTGAAAACGATCACCTACCATAATGGCTGATTGCTTTAATGCAGAAACGTCTTCTTCTAATTGCTCTGCCAATTGCTCCAACGCATAGGCAATGACCTTCGCCTTTGTATTTCTTACATTTTCAAAATCACTGCCTGCAATCACATCAAAATATTGACTCAAGTTAAAATGTTCTAAAATCCGCACAGCAAATTGTTCCGGTTTGGAAGTTGCAACGGCTAAAACGATCTTTTGTGTTTTCATATGCTCTAACAGTTGTGGAATACCATCATACACTTTATTTTCAAAGATACCTTTTTCTTTAAAATATTCCCGATAGTATGCGATTGCTTGTTCCGCCTGTTCCTCATCAAATCCATAAAATTCCATAAAAGAATTCAGCAATGGTGGACCGATAAACTTATATAATTCACTTCTATCTTCTACAAGAATACTGAATTTCTCTAAAGCATACATTACAGAATTGGTAATTCCAAGTCCAGGGTCTGTCAAGGTTCCATCTAAGTCAAATAATACAACTCGTCGCATGTCCATTCCTCCTAAAGCAATCTCACTACCATTTACAATAACATAAGTTAAGCCATCCGTTCAATGTGAAATGAACAGACAGCTTAAACTGAAATCCAATAATCTTATATTTGCGAAAGCTCGTGAAAGCTGAAATTTTGGCGTACCTATAAATCTACTAAATCTAAACACAAATATCATTTACTGCAATTCAATTTGAACCTTCTTCAAGTTCCTTACGACTCAAAAACTGTTCATATACTTTTTCAGAATTAAGTTTCTTAGCAGAACAATTTTCTATCTCATAAATCTCATCACCATCTGACGTAGAGATAAAATATGTTACTTCTTCAGAATTCTCTCCAAATGTCTTTTCTTCAATTACTTTTTTAAACGCGGAAGTTACTGTGTCAAAAAATAAAGCCTTATATTTCGCGTATTCTTCAGGGTTAGAAGCTTCTTTTTTATACAATACTTGACTGATTTTACTTAGTTCACCGCTTTCATCGTCTGAATATCCCCACTCATCTGGTAGCCACTTCGTCAAACATACCTCTCCTTCTTCTACCTGCCTCATATCTTCTTCCGACAAATCATCTTTAACCATTTCCAAATATTCTTCGTCTGCCGTTTCCAAGAATTCATATGTATTTAAAGCCATAAACAAAGTAATGCAATCACTATCTGTAACCAGTGCTACTGAATACAATTCCTCCCCATCTATCTCTTTCAAAACTCTTTTTGCATCCTTTTTGATTGCTTTGTATATCTTCTTACCCATCTTATTAAAAAACTTTTCCATTAACCTTATACTCCTCTCGTATTCATTCTGAACATTCAAATCTTCGCGTTTTAAATTAAGGCGCATTAAGGATTGTTACATTCCCATTTCTTCCATTTCTTTCAACATAAACTCTTCTAATTTCTTCTTATCTGGTAAATGCAACATATATGTTGAAACGAATAGCTGATTATCCATACCTGACAACGCATACTCTACCATTTGTGAACCTTTATCCGTACAAAGCAAAATCCCTACAGGCGGATTATCTCCCGGCAGCATTTCGTTTTTCTTATAATATCCTACATATGCATTGAGCTGACCTAAATCCTCATGCTTGAATTCATCATTTTTCAACTCAATTATCACATTGCAGTGCAGTAATCTATTATAAAACACTAAATCCACAAAATAATATTTATCATCTATAATAATTCTTTTCTGTCTTGCCTCGAAACAAAATCCCTCGCCCAATTCTAGCATAAACTCTTGCAGATGATCCATAAGTGCTTGCTCCAAATCCGATTCGGAAACAGTCTCTTTTGCCTCTAACCCTAAGAATTCAAATGTGAACGGATCCTTTATTGCAAGCATTGTATTTGTGCAGTTATCAATTGACGATTGTCTCAACAATTCTGGTTTCTTACTGATGCCGGCTCGCACATGTAAATTAGTTTTTATTTGTCTTCGTAATTCTCTAACACTCCAATTGCACTTAATACACTCTGTTTCATAAAAAAATCTTTCAAACGCATCATCAATTACCATAATTTCCCTTATGTGGGAAAACGACAAATTTGAAACTAATACATCAGGCTTTGTCACAAATTCATTCGACACTGTCGAATGAATTTGCGGATAAGTTAAGTAGAACTGCCTGCATACACGAAAAAGCGTTTCATTTAAACCCTTTTCAGAAATCTGTTTTTCCAGATTTTTCAATAAATTTGTTCCATATTCCGCTTTATCTTTACCACCTTGTTCATATTCAACAATATAATATCCGATTGCCCAATTTCTTAGTGTCATTAATTGATTAACCGCGCTTTTCGCCATACCTCCAGCCCTATTGTTAATCTCTTTAATACTGTTCATTAAAATGTCAAAAGAAATATTGTTTTCAGCCATCAATTCATTCCTTTCAATTTGTATTCGCTCAGGAAGCTTCAAATTCATCTCTCGGTCACTGTTTTTATCCATTATTAAATAAACAATATCTGTCAAAATATCCTTTATTGTTTCATGTGTACTAATTTTACATTCTCAAATAAAGTTTAAATTCCACAGATATCCAGGAAGCAAATTCAAAAGCAATATATAATCTTCAATAGTCCCTGTATGGTATAAAGAAATTTCTGTATCCTTAACTTGTATTTGTTCATCGCCATATTATTCCCCCTTATTCACAAAATGTATCTCTAACCTCATATCTAAAGCCAATGCAAGTTTTGTAAGGATTTCTAATGTTGGATCATATTTACCATTTTCTATTCTTGAAATGTTAGGTCTGGCAATTCCTGTGAGTGATGCTATATCCTCTTGAGATAATTTCTTCTCCTTGCGCAAAGAAACATACTCAAGTAATATTTTTTCTTTTATTATGTTCTTTTCCACTTCGACACAAGATAAATCTCCTACATTATCTTTAACAAAATAGTCCATATTCCCTCCCTATTCACGTATCACTTTTGATACATTTATTATATCACATATATTATCCATGTAAATATAATACGTAATGTATTTTTTATTTTTCGCACAAAAAATCGACTCTAATGAAATGATTAAAGTCGATTTGTTTATTACTATAGATTTTATCCATTATATTTCTTTACGCCCTATCCATGCAATGACACACACCAAAGCATATCCAACCATCGCAATAATTGATGACTCAATACCAAAGTCACCTCCTGTGAGAATAACCGAATTGCTCTCCAACACGTATGTGTACAACGAATACTCATCTATCTTCGTTGTTACACTTAAAACACCGCTACAGATAACCATATTCCAGATTGCATGCACAATGGCACTGTTCCAAATAGATTTCGTTTCAGAAGCGATCACCGAAAACATGATTCCTACCATCGTTCCCGCAATAAGAACCAATGCACAACTCAAAAGGTTAAATCCCATGCCGATAATATGTACGAAACCAAATAATACAGATGGTACAATGATCGCAACCTTTTTGCTGAATCTTTTTTCTATCACACACATCATAATACCACGAAAGACCATTTCCTCAACAATACCTGCACCAAGTCCGGTAAAGAAAATGCCCGCCGATAACAAATCCAACTTTGACTTAACGTCGAGCACATTCTGCTCAAAAGAACCCGGTACAAATAATATGTAAAATGCAGTTATTATTAGAGGTAAAAGAAAAGCAACAACAACCCATTTTAGTTCTATCTTAAATATCGGTATATTATAATCACTCATATCGACTTTTATATATTTTTCACATAAGAGTTTGAGTAAGAAATAGGCAAACACAACATAAAAAATTCCTGCTATTATATTTGCGACAAAAGATGGCACTTTTACAAGTATCACAATACTTGCAATTAGTTGCGATAAAATCTGAGCAGCCACCAATCCCAACAGACTCAGTATAATACTCAAAATCATCTTTCTTGTTTTCATTTTATGGATTCTCCTAAACTTCAAAGTTACTGTACTACCAAATGCTTCTTCCAATCAAACATGCCAACATCATATAACATCCTTTTACTCGCCCACACGAATGTGAATACTACCACTGGTTGTAGATACTTCACACAAACCACCACTTGCTGATTGGGGCACATCCACACTTCCACTGGTTGCATCTGCAGCGAAATTCTTTGGTGTCAACAAGTTGCCACGAATACTTCCACTGGTTGCTGAAAGTTTTAGATTTGCAGCATCGCAAGCATCAAAGTTAATTCCGCCACTAGAATTTTTAAGTTCCATATTACCAGAAGCAATCACATTGCTACATTTGATACTTCCACTGGAATTATCGCCTGTTACATTCGCGCACTCCACATCAGTCAGCTGAATACTTCCACTACTACCATCTACATCAAGATTTTCTTTTGCAACAATAGAAGATAATCGAATACTTCCGCTAGAACCTTTTGCAACCATATTCTTACATTCCACATCCGAAATATGAATTCCACCGCTGGTACTACTAGCCTGAACATCATTTTCTACACAAACAGAAGCTACTTGAATTCCACCACTGCTCCCTGCCACAGTCAGGCTACCTACCTGGTTCTCACCGACATCAATTCCACCACTGGTATTTTCTACGGACAATGCACCTGTCACATCTGCCTTGAAAGAAATTTTACCACTGCTGTTGGCAACCTTTGCCTCTTCAAAAGTAAAATCTGTTGGTACTTCTAACCTTCCACTTGTGTTATCAAGAACAAGTTTTTTATATTCCTTCTGAGGCAAATATACAGTAATCTTCGTTTCCTCTAACGACACGCCGAAATTGAACTGCCACTTTCCCTTGCTTATACGTTTGATGGTTAATGTATTATTCTCGACCTTAACATCATCATATACATTATCATTCTCCGTACACACTACCTTGCAAGCACCATCTGCAGATGGAACAAGAGTAATTGCTGCCTCCAATCCATCAATGGATATATTTTCAAATGATTCCTTAATTTCATATGTATTGGTTTTCCATTCTACCGTATCTACCTTTGCCACATCAAATCCCACAGATGCAAAGGATGTAAATGCACTAATGCATCCAACCACAATCATACATACAGCCACAATAATGGCAATCTTTTTTGCTTTTTTCATATTTCAAACTCCTTTACTTCTTAATAAATAATCCTTTAATTCCAATCAATATCTTCTTACTCAACCATAAGATACCCTTTGTCACCAGATTGAAACCAAAGAATAATAGAATGGAAAGTCCCATCAATATGAGACCACATCCGAACATCATTCCAAATACTGCAAGGTTACTCTGAATCAAAGCACCAAATGCTAGCCCTATCAATGCCAAACCGCTTAAGGCTACAGACAAATCTAATACATATAGTGATATAATCATCATCCACACTGCCAAATAAGCAGATAGCACTACACTACAAAGGGACAATACAATCGGAACCCAAATCGGTGCTCCCAAAACCAGGAGAACAACTTCCCAAACCTTTAATGCCTGCTTTGGTTTTACTTTTTCTTTTACCAACTTCGGTAATGATACCTCTGATAAAATCTGGTTAATGATTTCTTCCATACTGCCTAACGCTTCTACAGCTTCTTCTTCACTCATTCCATCTTCTACTCGGTCATCAATCATTTCCCCGTAAAAATCCAAAGATTTATTAATATCCTCTTCTGGCACACCATTCAGCTTTTCTCGAAGTGCTGCCAAAAATTCACTCTTATTCATCTTTATGCTCCTCCCTTGCCACAAAACTATATATGGACATAATCTCTTTCCATTCTTCCTTAAAATCTTCTATGCGTTTCATTCCTGCATCTTCAATATGGTAATACTTTCTCAATCTTCCATTATGCTCTGCTGAACGAACAGTAAGCATCTCCGCCTTTTCCAATCTACGCAAAATTGGATACAGTGTTGATTCAGAAATCTCTACATATGGCTTCATGTCTTTGATAATTTGATAACCATAAGAATCTTCATTTTTGATTGCTGCAAGGACACATACATCCAACAAGCCTCTTTTTAATTGAATATCCATTTCAATACCCTCCTTTGCACAATACTATACTTCGCATAGTATTATATGTCAAGAGGTATTTTTCAAAAAAAATTTTTTACATACAGCTTGAAGTACGAATAAATGATTGCATTTTTCATGTCTTCTGCTAAAATCAATTCTTGGAATTTACAACAATTGAAGAACTAATCATCCAGGCAAAGAACTGAATGAAGCATAAAATATTGAATGAATTACACGATATTGAATGTATTACAAGATATATGATAGAAAAGGAAATCACCATGAAACGAATTCATCCACGAAGAATTTTATATAGAATCTTACACTTTATGGCTAGTCAGTTCATCCTGACCATTGCGGTCGTTGCCATGTTAATCACCTGTATCTTTGTACCTGTTGACAAGGAATATCTTGGTTACTTTAATTGGCAAACCCTTGCCACGTTGTTTTGTACCTTAGCAGTGGTGTGTGCATTTGCCCATATTCATGTGTTTGAGATTATCAGCCGGAACATTGTACTGAAGCTACATACACTTAGAAATGCAACCATTGGAATTGTGTTTATCACCTTTGTGGGTTCCATGATTCTTGCAAATGATATGGCACTTCTCACATTTTTGCCTTTGGGTTACTATGTGTTGAAAAGTACTGACAACAAGGATGCCATGGCATTTACTTTTATCATGCAAAATATTGCAGCGAACCTAGGTGGTATGGTGACGCCCTTTGGCAATCCACAAAACTTATATCTATATGCCTATTACAACATTGAAACCGGAGAATTTGTAAAGATTATGTTGCCAAGCTTTCTTGTGGCAACAACTTTGATTATTATCTGTTGTCTTTTTGTAAAAAACACATCCCTTACCCTGCAACAAGAAAAGACGTACCCCTTAAATGTACGCCTCACTGTAATATATTCCATATTGTTTATTACAAGTATTTTGATTGTATTCCGTGTAGTTCCTTATGGATTAGGTACCATAGTGATTGCTACTGCACTTTTCTTCTTAGATAAGAAAGCTTTGAAGCAGGTGAACTATCCGCTATTACTAACATTTTGTGTATTCTTTGTATTCAGCGGAAACCTTGCAAGAATACCTGCAGTCAATGATTTCTTCTCCTGGTTGCTACCAAAGAATACCTTGCTATTCGGAATCCTTTCCTGCCAGGTCATCAGCAATGTTCCAAGTGCAGTGTTATTATCACACTTTACCAACGATTATGCCGCATTATTACCTGCGGTTAATATTGGCGGACTTGGTACCATTATCGCTTCCTTGGCAAGCTTGATTACCATTTCAGAATACAGACTTCACAACCCCTCAGGACTGAAGAAATACATGGTACAGTTTACCGCAATTAATGTGGGATTCTTAGTGGTTCTGTATGTGATGCAAAGTATGTTGTTATAAAATTGCCTATAAAACTAAGCATACATATTCGCACCACAAGCAAAACAGCCTGACAAATATCATCAGGCTGTCTTTTTTATAGACTCTTATTAAAATGAAACAATCACACCACCATCATTGGCATACATAGAACTAATTCCCTTGGTGTCAATTATGAGTGAATCTTTAAAACCATATTTCTCACGCAACTTCTTCTCCACACTCTTGGCACGTTCCATACAATTACAATGTGCAATTACAACAACCTTATCAGAAAGATTGGTTCCCACCTCTCCGATATAATCAATCATTTTGTCAAGGGCTTTTCGAATTCCTCTTGCCTGTCCCACCTGTTGAATCGTTCCACCTGTTGCTGTCATATAAGGCTTGATATTTAATGCATTCGCCACCATCGCTTTCACTCCGGTAAGACGACCATTTTTACGCAAGGTCTCAAGGCTCTCTAATACAAATGTGGTCTGCAAATTATCACGAAACGCACTCACCTTATCTACAATTTCTTCAAAGGACATTCCACTTAGCGCATACTTTTCAATTAAGTGTGCAATTAAAAATTGTCCACTAGAAGCAGACTTAGAATCAAACACATGAACTTTGGCATCCGGATGCTCCTCCAAATACATGCTTCTTGCTACTTCTGCACTATTGTAGGAACCGCTCAGACCAGACGATATGGTTACTACGTATACTTCCTCTGCTCCTTCGAAGCTCTTCATATAAGCTTCCGGCGACGGACATGCCGACTTCGGACAGCCCTCATACGCGGATATCTTCTTCAAAAACTCATCTTGATTAAAGGTATCATCATCTATAATTTCATCTTCACCGACCTCTATCGTAAGCGGAACAGTGACCGTGTATTCCTTCGCTCTATCCTCTGGTAAAAAGTCGGTACAGCTATCTCCTACAATTTTGAACTTCATACACAACACCTCACATATTTTATATTCCATCAACCAATATTGCACATGGTTTCGAATACCACATATCCTATCATGCAATACGTTATGTTTACTGTGTTAGTGTGTACATTATTGATACATATTATTACCAGAAATATTGTATCACGTCTTTCTTCGTAAGATGTCGACATGATTGGACAGACAAAAACTATCGTCTATGAACTAAAACGGATACTCTTTCCCTTCATTCGTAATAAATCTAGGTCCCATTTTATCATTTCTCTTTTCTTCAAACAATTTTCGCAAAATCTCTGCAGCATCATAAGACGACAATGGTGCCTGGTTATCAGGCTTTCCGTCTGTGCGAATCCATCCTGGATGTACGCAAAAGATATTAATCTTTTCATCGTCTTTAAACACGTTGACCAAATTCATTGTCCCCATATTCAGTGCTGCTTTCGCCATACCATACTCGATAAGATTCGTACGATAGCATTTCCCAATACTTCCTGCTTCCGAAGATATATTAATGATTAGTGCGGTTTGCATACTCTTTGCAAGCAATGGATAAAATGCTTGAATCACCCTTAATGGTCCTACCGCGGACACATCCACTGTGTGTGCAATATAGTCGAGATTCGTATCAAAGAACTCTTTATCACAATCCTGGGAAACGGTCACTGCATTATTGATCAACAAATCAATATGGTCAAACTGTTCTTCCACCATTTCTTTTGCTTTACACACAGATTCTGTACTGCCTATATCCATTATGACAATACACAACCGATCACCATAAGACTCCTTCAATTGATTCAACTCTTGTGATTCTTTTCTCACAGTCGCTATCACACAATCTCCGTTTTCCAAATAACGGAGTACCATATTATACCCTAATGCATAGCTTCTTCCTGTCCCTGTTATCATTACATTTTGTGCCATAAGTTCCTCCTTTGAACCTTCATCTTATTGTACATTTATCAAAAAATGGATTCTTTGATACACTTTCACCCTCCAAGGGTGACATCCTGTTTGCTATACCACTCCAATGCATTGGTAAAATCCTCATCTGTATAATCCGGCCATAAATGGTCCTCCACATAGAAGTCCGCATACACCGACTGAATCGGTAAGAATCCAGATAGTCTACGCATCCCGCCCCAACGAATAATCAAATCAATTCTAGAGATATCCTCGGAATAAGGTTTCCCCTCTTCTTGCATACGGGATAAGTCCCACTGCCAGCCATAGTTCACCAAGAAGTTGACTTTAATTCCTCCACCGTGAACCGGAGTCCTGGTTGTGTAGGGCAATAATTCCTTTGGGAAACATTGGGATGTACTGTCACCTATCACTAGCAAATCTGCTCCTTCTTTTGTCAACATTTCCACTGCATCTACGCAAGCCTTTTGAAATGCTTGAAATTGCTCCTTTGGACGCTTGCAATTGTCCACTGTAAAACCATAATATGTGATTTCCTTAATCCCATGCTCTTTTGCCATTTGTAACAGTCTAAGTCCTGGCATTAGACCATACTCATAACCATCCTTCTTGCTCATTCCCTGTTCTACTGCCCAACGACGGTTTCCATCGGGAATGATACCGATATGTTCAGGTTTTTTCTTGCTCATACTCATCACCTCAGCTAGAGTATTGCCAACAAGAAATGCTTTATACATATCCCATTTGAGTTATTCCTCAGCACTTAGAACATGTCTCTTTTTATCATTATTCTCCCCAGACAATTTCTTCCCCACTATGAACATATATCAACTGTTCACCAAGAATCTTCTTCATTACCTCAAACGGATACTCACCAGTGCAATGACCTGTGTAGAATATCGTATCCGTATTACAAAGCTCTCTTGCAGTCTCTTCCATCACTGCAATATCTTCGTCTGTGTAACCTGTTTTCTTTCTCATATGAAATCCACTAATCATGGCATATGGATTCTCGCCATACAATGTGCAGTATTTTTCTAAAATGTTCAATACCCCATTGTGGGCGCATCCAGATATTAAAAGTTTCTTGTCTCCATCTGTAATCACTAAGTACTGCTCATGAGAAAACTCATCCTGTAAGAATTCTTTATCCACCAACTCTTTCAATTCTAAATTACCCTGAGGCCAAAGTCTTCTGCCTGTTACATTACTGAACAGTTCCAATTCATCGTCAATGACAAGATTTCCATCCACCCACACAACTTGGGATAGATCCTTAATCTCCCTATCAATACCAATATATTTTTCCACTACTTCATCCTTGTGATAGTACTCTCCCACTGCATTTTTCTGCATATAAATCTTGGCTGTAGGATTCATCTTTGCAAAGGCAAGGATTCCCCCAGAATGGTCATAATGACCGTGACTCAATATCACTGTGTCTACTGCGGTCAAATCAATTCCTAGCACCTTAGCATTATGTATCAATGCATCACTTGCACCGATGTCCACTAGCAACTTGTGCTTCTTTGTTTCTATGTAAAAACTTAAACCATGTTCATACAAACACCCTTCTACTCCAGGTGTATTTTCAATCAAATTCACAATACGCATAATTCATGTCCTCTTTTGACTAAAACGCTAACCAAAAGGCGATTGCTCCGATTCCGAAACAGATCAGCCACATAAGTCCAAAAAAAATCATCAACCCAAATATCACAATCGCAAGCACATTAATGATTGAACTAATCCCCTGTGCATCCTTTTCCTTTTTCCACTTGATATTTTTAACAAGAAAGATAATCCCCACAATGAGTAAGACGAAACCGATAATTGCGAATGCTAAAAACAAACCACTTCCTATACTTCCTACCGCCATAACTACTCTCCTTTTCCATCAGAATTGTCGTAAATCATTATACTTCATTCAAAAACGCATCGCAACACGTCTTGTAATCAAATACATCCCCACAAATCCAATTATCGCGATAAAAATACCCACAACTGGCATTTCAATTGGTTCGCTAGGTATCAACTGAATCAGCGAGCCTGCCACAAATCCGATAATCGCCATGTAAACCTCCTGAGGATAGCGATTTATCCCCTTTTCCAATAAATCTGTGGTCATAAATGTTCCCACAAACACACCAATTGCCAATGGTACCAAAGATAGAAATTCCAACTCATAGACCTTTTGCAACACCACTTCGTATAGTCCCATAATGTAGAGAATATGCGTCACACTGATTCCTGGCAAAATGAGTGCAATAGCGATAATCACACCAGCCACAAACTGCAGAATCCAAAAAGTAATACCACTACCTGTTGCAAACAAGCCAGCAGGTAACATGGTCATAGCAAGCACAACTGCTGCTCCCGCCACCAGACAAACAATGTGTCTTCCTTCAATTTTCTCCATTTCTGACTTTTGAACTAACAGCGGAATTCCACCTACCACTACACCACAGAAAAACAATTTTGTAAACGAACTTGTCGCAGCATTTTCCAACAATGCCGTAATCATTTTTGCAAACACAAGAAAACCCGTAACTGCTCCAATTGCAAATTGCAACAGAAAAAAAAGGTGCGCTTTGGGTTCCTTTTTCAAACCATTGATTGCATGTATTAAGTCTTCATAAATCCCAACCACCACAGCCATAGTGCCACCTGACACACCAGGCACAGTCATAGTGGAGCCAACCCATAATCCTTTCAGGGCATTTATGATTAAACTAGTCTTGGTGCAACTTGATTTCTTTTCATTTCTCATATATTTCAACTCCTTGCATGATATGTTTATAATCCCTCACACGGAAAGTTATATTCATAGGTCGTTACACATATTCTCATACCTGGAGTTTTTATTTTGTCGAATTACGAAACAGCCAGCTCCATGCAAGCATGCGTTTCAATCCGACTCATTGTTAACACAAAAAAGGTAAGGTTTCCACACAAAACCTTACCTCTTTCATCATAAAAATATCTACCAAAATTATAACAACTCTTTAATCTTCAATGCTTTATCAATATTACCATCTACCTTGAGCTTACCAAACGTAAATGCTACCACTGGATCCAACTCACCTTTGATAATCTTGAAAAGATTCTCGGCAGAACAAGTAAATGCAGCATCTCTGTCATGATACTCATATGGTTCAATGGATAATTTGCCATCCTTTACCTCTGCATAAAATGCACCTTCACCCTCACCAGTGATATTAAACTGATATGCCAAATGCTCCTGTACATGGCTCACATCTGTATCCTTAAACATGTCCTTAAACTTCTCAAATACCTGCTCATACGTCATTGTAAATACCTCCCATTATACGATTAATTATTCTGAAAATGTGTCTCCAAAACAAACAACTTTACACTCTGTCGCCATTTTATCATGTCATTTCTTCAAACGCAACTTAGACTAGCAACATCGCAACTACAATATACATTACTTTTTCTCCAATACATGGTATACTACGGATAGTGATTACAACAAAGTACATTTCCATAATATCATTTACACTAAGGGAGGGCATCATATTAGACACAAATTCCGTAAGACAATTACTCACCGACACAAGTATATCAGAAAAAGTAATGGATATTGCCGGTCTGTTCGGTATTAGATACATGGAAGAGCAAAACAGAGAACATATCGATGACTGGTACGTCGTAGAAGACCAAGTCGGTGAAATTCAACACTATGAGAAACACCGTGATTACACTCAATATTCTGAATACTATTATACCTATGTACCATATGGGGACGGAAAGAAGAAAAGGATTAAAATCTTCGACGATGCAATGATTGATGCACTAGAGCAAGATAAAAATGCTTATATCATTTTCAACTATCGCGGCACCCCAGTCTATGTGTATAGCACAAAGCTGTATAATTACGTTGGAGATAGATTGCAAACTGAATAAGGATAGTAAAAAGCGTCTTCAATTGACAGAACTAATTCTTGGAGACGCTTTCTTCATACAGCAATATCTCTTATCTTCTTTCCAGAAACTACCCCCTGAACAGCAAGCTCTCGCACCAAATCATACTCCTTAAACTTTTTCAGCGTGTTATGCACGTCTGCATACACCTTCCAATACCCTGAATAAAGGAAGTTCTCTCCCTCATTTTCCAAGAAACCCTTCACATCCATAAGAGGATATTCCAAAAAAATCCCAATTTCATGAGGAAATGGTATCTTACCATCACTATAAAAACGAATTCGGTTAGCCAAGCATTCTAACATTTCTTGCAATTCTTCAGTTTTGTATCCATATCCTTTCAAAAAAGATTGGATATTTTCTGAATACAAATACTTCATAATCTTCCATTCCCGATAAAGATAAAGAATACCTTTATCACCTTTCGTCTTCAAGAAACAATATGAAATGTCAGTTCCTTGAAGCAAATCTTCAATACAAAAGAACTCTCGCTCTGTCACTGTCACAATGTTAGCTGCTTTTATCCCAAAAAGTGTTGGGGCGCAATGAATCGCTAGCAACAACGATAACCGCAGTTCAGCGTCTGTAATCGCCTGCAATTTCATAATCTCCTGTATCGGCATCTCATATTCCCTTGCTTTCTCCATGATGCACATTATTATTTGCTATTTGCAGATAAATTATAGACATAAAAAAGGGATAACACCTTACCTTTTCTTGGAAACTGTTACCCCTCACAATTACATTTAATCGATTTTCATATGCTTTCGAATCTCTTCCATCCTCTGATAATACTCCGGATGCTGTTCCTTCAAGTGTTCCTCTATCTCTTCTCGATGACGTTTTAATAACTGAAGTGCCTCAGGACTTAGATTGTTAATCTTCTTCTCGATAATCTGACGTCTCTGTTCGATGCGCTGTTCAATTTCCTCTACGTCATCAAATCCCTGTTCCTCTAATTCGGTCAAATGGAATTCCAAACGTTCCAAAAGCTCATCCTCATCAAACAAGCCCATACGTCCCCATGGCACATGCTGTTCTGCTTCCATAATACCTTGCATACTATGGTCATGCGAATGTACAAGCTCATCTGCCATCTGCGTTGCAAGCTGTTCCATTCTTTCTTCCGCATTGTCGCCAAACGCCCACTCAAACTCTGCTAATCGTTCATTTGCTTCCACATATTCATAAGGCGCATCTGCCTCCACACCAACTAGCGGATATGGTTTTTCCACTCCCGCTGCACGTAGTGCCAAGGTAATGGTTCGTCTCACAGCACCTTCATCAATCAATCTACCTGCTCCATAAAGACGAAACTGGTCATTCACCGAACCCACGTGCTCTGTAATATAGAAATGAATCCCTCTTTTTTTCAGATTATCATATAGAAGCACAAGACGCTCTGCTGCCGTCATATCAATATTACCGATACCTCGAGCATCCACAATTACCTGTTTTGTATCCTCTTCGATTGCATTTTCAATGTCCTGTTGGAAGGTATTCAAATTACCAAAAAACAGATTTCCACTAAAACGATAAATGACTGTATGCCGAATTGGTTTCGCACTGCGATTACGTTTCAGTGTATAGAAATCCTCATGTCCTGGTATCACACCAAGATATGCTTTCGGTGGCACGATCGCACGAATAATAACCGCCACGAAAGATAGCATCACACCTATGATTACACCGTACACAGTTCCCAACAAAAGTACACCCCAAAATGCAGCCATGAAAATTAAGAATTCCTGCTTATCTGACTTCCAGGTTTTCTTAGCCACACCTACTTCTACAATCCCAATCAATGCAGCAATTACAATTCCAGTAAGCACCGGAACCGGAAGATAAGAAAGCAATTCTGTTCCAAATAACAATACAATTACCATTGTGACAGCAGCAGTCAATGACATCACTTGAGATTTACCGCCATACTGGTCACCAATTCCTGTTCTAGAAACACTACCGTTAATCGGACAACATCCAACCATTGCACCTGCCACATTTCCCACCGCATAGGCAAGCACTTCTCGATTGTTCTCAATCTTATAATTATACTTCATTGCATAATTGCTAGCTGTGAGCAATGTCTGTGCTACAATTACCAATGCAATAGAAAAAGATAACATTACAATATCATCACCATGGTCTAATAATACTGCAAGGTTTGGAACATGAAGTGATGGTAGCCCAGCTTCCACTTTTGGAAGTAATGCAACACCATAATTCTCCACCTTGCCAAAAATACCAAGACATGCACCCACTACCATCATTACCACTGACATCGGAAACTTCGGCGCCCATTTTTTTGCCAATAGTATCAATACTACCGTCCCAACACCTAGAATGGCAGACAACCCATTAAAGTGCTGTGATTGCTCACATATATTAATAATTAACACCACCAATTCACCAGTACCTGCACTACCACCAAACAACTTTGGTAACTGCATCAAAATGATAGTACAACCAATACCGGAAATGAAACCACCCATAACAGGTTTTGAAATATAGTTCACAAGTCTTCCAGCTTTAATAAAATAAAATATCAAAAGCCAAATTGCAGTTACTAATGTAATAACTGGAACAAGCTCCATGGCTCCTTGCGTTCCTGCGGCCACGCCAAAGCTTGCTAACGCGCCACCAACCAAAGCTGCCGGTGTTGCATCCACACCAAATATTAACTGTGGTGAAGATGTGCTCAAACTATACAATAGAATTGGCAATACCGAGCCATATAAGCCATACACTGCAGGCAAACCTGCAACCTGTGCATATCCCATAGAAATCGGAATCGACACCAGTGCGACAATAATTCCTGCCAATATATCTTTTGCTAAATTATCTTTTCGTAATTGTAATTTCATAGGTACCTCATAATAATCTGTAAAAATATTTCGAACAATGGACATTCTCTTACAAAATAAAAATGTTACAACAGTTCGATTACTATTGTAACATATTTGATAGCATTAGGTCTTTAAAAATATTCATTTAATTACAATTGGTTATGATTGCAAAAGCACAAGGCATATGTCCTTCCACAACACTATATTCAACCTGTGATATACCATGTGATGCGATAAACTCCTTGTAAGTAGCTAAGCTAAATTGTCTTTTAAAATTCACACCAAATATAGACAATAACTTGGCTGCAATAACCGCATTCTTTTTTTCATTATTGATATAGGTGGGCAAGATAATCTTACCACCTGGTTTACACACTCGTTTCAGTTCAGAAATTGCCTTCTCTGGTTCATCAAGCAGATGAATTACATTGGCTGCTACTACAACATCAAATCTATCATCCTGAAATGGTAATTCCAAAATACTTGCTTTTCTCACTTTTGTATTAGAATACTTTGCAACCTTTTTCTTGGTCTGGCGCAACATTCCCACGGAATAATCTGTTGCCATCAGTTTCTTGCATTTTTGTGCCATAGGTAAGGTAAGCAAACCGGTTCCACAAGCACACTCTAATACAATGTCATCTTCTGTTACATAATCCCTTATCTTTTCGGCAATACCCTTATAGCATTTTCCGTTATATACATTTTCAAAAAAATCATAAAAAGGGGACAGCTTATCCCAAACCATTGTAAACACCTCCAATCACGTTATCCAAATGTGGACATCCTATTTCTATCAACATTATTTCTTTCGAACTCTCAGCACTCCTACAACTTCTTCGTAAACAACACCCTAATTGCATTCAATACAGCTAACACCATCACACCGACATCTGCAAAAATAGCAAGCCACATATTTGCAATACCAAGCGCTCCTAATATCAGGCAAATCACCTTGATTCCAATAGAGAAAATGATATTCTGATATACAATCTTCATACATTTTCTTGAAATCTTAATAGCTTTCACAATCTTAAGTGGATTGTCATCCATCAACACAATATCTGCAGCTTCTATCGCTGCATCGGAACCCATAGCACCCATGGCGATACCGATATCGACACGAGACAATACTGGTGCATCATTAATACCATCACCAACAAATGCAAGCTTTTCTTTTGCATTTCTACCTTCCAAAAGAGCTTCCACCTTTTCCACCTTATCCTGTGGAAGCAATTCACTATATACTTCATCTAAATGAAGTTTCACCGCAACCTGCTTAGCCACTTCCCTGGCATCACCGGTAAGCATAACGGTCTTCTTCACACCATTTTTCTTAAGTTGTTTGATTGCCTGTTCCGAATCCTTCTTCACCACATCCGAAATCACAATATGTCCTGCATATTCACCGTCGATTGCAACATGAATAACGGTTCCCACATAATGGCACTCTTTAAAAGACACCTGCTGTGCAAGCATCATCTTATGATTACCTACTGCAACATGTTTACCATCTACCTTTGCCACAATACCGTGACCACTAATCTCCTGAATATCTGATACTCTGTTAAGGTCAAGGGCCTTTCCATAAGCACGCTGTAAACTCTGGCTAATTGGATGGGATGAGGCACTTTCAGCATGCGCCACATAGTCTAGCAATTGTTCACGATCCATGTTACTGTGATGGACTTCATTTACTTCAAAGACACCTTGTGTCAAGGTTCCAGTCTTATCAAAAACAATGGTGTCCACCTGTGATAACGCTTCTAGATAGTTAGAACCCTTAATCAATACGCCTTCCTTGCTAGCTCCACCAATTCCTGCGAAGAAGCTTAACGGAATACTGATTACTAACGCACAAGGACAACTGATAACAAGGAATGTGAGTGCTCGATAAATCCAATTCATCCAGTTGGCATCCACGCCCAGAACCAGCATGCTGACAAGTGGTGGCAACACTGCTAACGCAAGAGCTGAGTAACATACAATCGGTGTGTACACTTTTGCAAATTTCGAAATAAAATCTTCAGAACGGGACTTTCTAGAGCTTGCACTTCCCACCAAATCCAAAATCTTAGAAACAGTAGACTCACCAAATTCCTTCTTTGTTTCAATCTTCAAAACACCTGTCAAATTAATGCATCCACTAGTCACTTCTGCACCAGCCGCAATATCTCTTGGAACACTCTCACCAGTCAAAGCACTGGTGTCCAATGTAGATTCTCCTTCGATTACCATACCGTCAATTGGAACCTTCTCGCCAGGACGAACGATAATCACACTTCCGATTGCAACCTCATCCGGATCTACCTGTACAATATCTCCATCTCTCTCGATATTGGCATAGTCTGGACGGATATCCATCAAATCTGTAATATTCCTACGACTCCTTCCCACCGCATAACTCTGGAACAGTTCACCAATTTGATAAAGTAGCATAACCGCAACAGCATCTGTATAATCACCTTCACCAGCAAGCCCAATGATGATTGCACCCACAGTAGCAATGGCCATCAGGAAATTCTCATCAAAAACCTGCTTGTTATAGATTCCCAATGCTGCTTTTTTCAAAATGTCATAACCAACTGTAAGATACGGAATCATATATAAGAAAAATCTTACCATTCCTTCCACCGGAATAAATGACAATGCAATCAACATCACTGTCGCACATATAATTCGAATTAACATTTTTTTCTGCTTTCTGTTCATAATCTCCGCTCCTTACATATGACTCTAATCAACATCTTCTAGATCAATCTTATTCCTATCTTATGCTTCAATACGAATGCTTCTTATGTATTCTCTGTCTTCTTCAAAAATCTTACTACATTTTAAAACTCGATCTCACAGTCCGGCTCTACCTTACGGCAGCCCTTCAAAACCTCTTTCATGACCTTCTTTGCATCCGCACCATCTTCGAACTCTACTTCCATCTTAAGCATCATAAAGTTCACGCTTGCATTCTTCACACCTGCGGTGTTCTTTGCAACATCCTCCATCTTGTTGGCACAGTTTGCACAATCCACTTCAATATTATAAGTTTTCTTCATAATATAATCTCCTTTCAAATATGTATAAATGGTATTTTTTCTCAACAACAATTAAACAACCTTTTAATTGTTTGTGTGGTTACATTTAAACACATGTTTAATTGTTTGTCAACACCTATTTTCATATTATTTACAAACGTGAATACAACTTTTCCTTTTCCCTACTTTATGTTACAATGACGATATAATTTCACTTGCTTGCAAGGGTGAAATCATTTGGATGAAGGAGATAAACTATGTCACATACACATCTACCCCATGATCACGGTCATGATTTAGAACATATCGCTTCTGCCCTACCAAAGGTAGAAGATTTTCAAATCATATCAGAGTTATTTCGCCAATTAAGCGATGTTACTAGAATCCGCATTTTCTGGATTCTCTGTCACTGCGAGGAATGTGTCATGAACATATCCGCTTTGATGGATATGAGCAGTCCCGCTGTGTCGCATCATTTAAAATTATTGAAATCTGCAGGTTTAATTGTAAGCCGCCGGGATGGCAAAGAAGTGTACTATACCGCTGCTGAAACTGTAGAGGCACAGAAGCTACATGAGATGATTGAAACCTTTATTGAGATCACATGTCCCGATAAATAAATGACAGGAGGCATACAATGAACAAATACTACGGAAATGCTAATATTTCTTATAACGATATAGAGGGACAGCTAATGCCTGACGAATCCATTATCTGGAAGGGGACTCCAAAGAAAAGTGCATTTATCATCAATTCTTCTCTTACGATGATGCCCTTTGCCTTGTTATGGCTAGCCTTTGACGGTTTCTTTATTTCAACCATTATCGCAACTGATGGAATTGAAGGTATGGGATTCTTTTTTATTGGATTCTTCGCCTTTCATCTTATGCCCGTTTGGATTTGGTTATACAACGTACTTACTGCCTATAGCCGTTGGAAGAACACGGCGTACGCAGTAACAAACCGAAGAATTATTATTCGTAACGGATTTATCGGTTATCAATATAACAGCATCTACTACACTGATATTGCCAATGTTTCTTTACAGGTTGGAGCCCTTGACCGTATGTTGGGGGTAGGCGATATTCGTATCGCCACCAATATCTCACTGGGTACAACGAAAAAAGGGAATCCAATCAACACAACCAGCATATTAGATGTGGAAAATCCTGATTATGTAATGAGTATTGTACAAAAAACTGTAATGGATATGCAGACGGACATCCATTATCCAAATGCATTACGACCAGAAGTAAATCCTGGATATCACACAGAGTATCGACCATAAAAAATACGAACAAACCAATAAAAAATCGGCTCTAACAATAGTTGGCGCCGATTTTTTAATTAATCATCTCAATTTATCAATCATTACGTTAAAAACATCTCCCGTAACACCACATAAACATTCCCGCTAGCACAGCGACAACCATACCAAGCAACATTCCAATTAACGCACCCTTCACATGAAACAGATAATCTTTATAATCCGCATCCATATCTTCTGTTCCCGAAATTCTCAATTTCTGGCTGTGGCAAAACACACCCCAGTCCAAAACAATCAAATCATATAGGTTTACTACAGCGAATAAGACAAACACGTGTATAAATGTCGCAGCAAAATCTCGACATCCTGATAAATATGCCACAACAGCCAATACCAATGCAAAGAAAAAAACACCAAATATTTTTTCCCCTACATGTTTCTTTTCCTCTTGCTTAATTACATCTTTGTACTGTGGTAATCCTTCCACCCGTTTAATAACATTCGGCGGATATGACATAATCATTTTTATTGGATTTCTATATTGCGCTGGTAATATTATCAACGTGAATACAATGCATAAAACAACACATTCTATAAGTAAAATCATTTTCCCAATCTCCTACATTCTATTAAGCACTTCAAATATACCTACTCAGTTATGTGTATCAGGCTAACATCCTCCACTGCATTTACCTACATGAGCACTTGGACAAGTGGCTGCCGCAGGACAACCGATACACTTTGTACCTTTTTTCTTTTCCTTCACTATGTATGCAAGTGCTGCTCCTACAATGAGTAATATAATCACTACTACTATAAAGTTTGCCATACTAATACTCCTTTTACACTAGTTTGCACCAAGCTTATACTCCCCCGCAAACTTCTTTTCATTTCTTACAATAATACCAACAATAATAGCTACGATAGCGATTACTGCGATAAGCCCCGAAACAAAACCAGTACCAAGTGCACCAGTTGTGATTAATGTACCAATCTGGTATACAAGGAATGCAATTACATAACCAGTCGCAAACTGCAATCCAATACCACCCCAGAACCACTTTTTATCCTGTATTTCTGAGTTCATGGCACCCATAGCAGCAAAACACGGAGGTGTGTATAAGTTAAACATAAGGTATGCAAGTGCTGCAACCTTTGTAAGTCCCATAACTGCTGCAACCTCACTAGAACCGCTAACCAATGCTAATTCTTCTGTATCGATAAAGTTTGTAACAGCATAACATACTGCAAGTGTTCCTACCACGTTCTCTTTTGCGATGAAACCGGTGATTGCTGCTGCAGCCAACTGCCAAGCACCAAATCCCAAAGGAACCAACAATACTGCAAACGGAGAAGCAATAGAAGCAAGGATTGATGTATCCTCCATTCCCTCTTCTACAACCTGGAACCGCCAGTTAAATGTCTGCATAATCTGAACCACTGTGTTACATACAAGGATGATTGTACCAGCCTTCACAATGTATGCCTTACCACGTGAAAGCATAGAAAGTGTTGCTCTCTTAAGGCTTGGAAGCTTATACTCTGGAAGCTCAATAATGAAGAATGATTTTCTATACTTGTAACCTGTAACCTTGTTAACTAATAATGCACCTAACAAAATTAATGCAATTCCTACAAAGTACATTAATACAGTTACCCAACTAGCATCCGCGAAGAATGCACCTGCAAACAATGCGATAACCGGTAATTTTGCACCACATGGCATAAATGGAGTCAACATTGCTGTCGCTCTACGTTCCCTCTCATTACGAATAGTACGACAAGCCATAACACCTGGAATGGCACAACCTGTACCGATTACCATCGGAATCGCTGATTTTCCTGAAAGACCAACTTTTTTAAAAATCGGGTCAAGTACGACTGTAGCACGTGCCATGTAACCACAATCCTCTAACAAAGCAATCAAGAAATACATGATCATAACAAGCGGAAGGAAACCAACAACGGCACCAACACCACCAATAATACCATCAACTAAAAGTGCCTGTAGTACTGGAGAAGCATTTTCTACCTTACCAGCAACCCACTCCTGGAATGTCTCAATCCAGCCTACTAACCAGTCGGCAATCCATGTACCAACCGTTGTCTGTGAAACATAGAACACTACCCACATGACACCTGCAAAGATCAGCAAACCAAGAATTGGATTGGTAATCACTTGATCAATTTTATCCTGCACATTGGAATCCTTTGTAAAAACCTTACGCTTCTCAACATTCTTTACAATACCATTTACAAAATCAAAACGCTTTCTATCTGCTGCTTCAACCTGCGCCTTATCCTGTAAATCAATGTCATCCTGTACAAATGGAGCATTCTGGGAAGCACCTTTTAACTCTACAGTCTTTTTCACAACTGCCTTCAAACCGTTATCACCTGATGAAATAGAGACCGTCTCAATCACTGGACAACCCAACTTCTCTGACAATACATTTACATTAATTTCTGTATCCTTCTTCTCATTGATATCGCTCTTATTCAAAGCAACCACAACAGGAATACCAAGCTCTAATAACTGTGTTGTAAAGAACAAGCTACGGCTAAGATTCGTTGCGTCTACGATGTTGATAATCACATCCGGGTTCTCATTTTTAACATATGCACTTGTAATACTTTCTTCTGAAGTAAATGGAGACATAGAGTAAGCACCTGGCAAGTCCACTACAATCAAATCTTCTCCACCATCACAAAAGCTCTTCTTCATTGCACTTTCTTTTTTCTCTACTGTTACACCAGCCCAGTTCCCGACTTTCTCACTTCTACCAGTCAAGGCATTGTACATCGTAGTCTTTCCACTGTTGGGATTACCCGTTAAGGCGATTCTCATTATTCTTCCTCCTATTACCACAACCTTTTTAGTTGCATCTACCTTTCGTTAGCAACAACTAACTATATTGTATAAAAAATAGTGATAAAATATCACTACTATTTTTATATTGAAATAGCTCCAGCTAATTCATTATCAATGTTATATCTAGCATCCTTAATGGCAACGACACTATTTCTCTTCTTGCGAGATACCACTGTAATCGGTTCACCACTATAACATCCTAGTGAAAACAAAAACGAATTCAACTCTTCATCATCTGTCACAATATCTTTAATTATATATTCTTCACCAATATTTGCTTCTACTAATGTCATACCACTCATCTTCTTTCATCATTATTAGCATCCAACAATTCACAAGTTAGGCGTCGCTAACTTTCATTAGGAGTGTAATACTTTCAATTGGAAATGTCAACCATTTTTTATAAATTCTTTAAAATATATAAAGAAAGCTTTGTTCATTAGCAAAAATAAACAAAGCCTTTTCTTTTCATAATTACATATTCTCCTCAATAAATTTTACAAACTCGTCCTGTGGAACTGGTCTCGAATAGTAATAACCTTGTATGTATTCACACTGCAAATCAGAAAACTGTTTCACCAAATTCTCCGTTTCTACACCTTCAACCACAATCTCCATATTCATCGCTTTAATCATCTGAATTGTATTCTCTAAGACAATCAAGACTCTCGGATTACCTTCTATATCTGTAAAGCTCTTATCTAACTTCACTAGGTACAACGGCAAAGATGCGATTCGTTTCATATTCGAATATCCTGTTCCGAAATCATCCAACGAGAAGCGAACACCAGCTTCATTTAATGCAAGCAAATTCTCCATCATAGTCTTCTGAGAAAACGACGCAGCAGTCTCCGTAATTTCCAAATTAATCTGTTCCGGTTTCACATTATATTTCCGAATGGTTTCAAGCACCTGATTTGCCAAATTATTCTGCATGCATTGGGCTACCGAAACATTGATTTCTATATAATCCAATCCCAGTTGAGCAAATCTATCATCGGATATAAACTTGCACACTTCTTCTAATACAAATTCTCCAATCTTATGTATGGCACCACTCTTCTCTGCTGCACCAATAAATATATCTGGCGAAATAAACCCATACTTTTCATCCTGTAACCGAAGCAAGGCTTCTGCAGAACGAAATCGTTCCTCTTTTACCGAATAAATCGGTTGATAATAAACGGAGAACTTATGATTTGCCAATGCGGATTCGATAATTCGATCAATATCCTTCATAATATCATAGTATTCTTTTCTGTAGTGGTCTGCTGCATACAACACATCCCCACTATAGTGCTTTGCGTTAAAGTCACTACCAAATGCCATAAGAGAATCTACATCCGCAATATCTTCTGGACATCTAGTAATACATACACAGGATATCAAGTTCAAATCCATCTGATTGAACTGTAATTGCTCTTTCATAAATTTGTTCATGGTTTGGGCAACTTCTTCCACATTTTCAAAATGTCTACCATCCACCACAAATCGGTATTTTCCATCGCCGAGATAATACAAATTCGCATCCAAGCCATATTGCTTATTCAACGACACCATCTTGTGTGCTATCATTTTCTTCACATCGACAGATGCGTCGTATCCGAGCATTTCCTGCAACGGCTTATAATTCACCAAATTGATCATGATGATTTGCACATCTTTTTCATTTAGAAATGCACGCTTCATATCTGATACATAAGCGCTCAATTTTTCCAGGCCGGTTTCAGAGTCAATACGTTCCTCCGCCCTTTGAATCATCATTGTAATAAACAAGATTCCACAGGCATTGGCAAACATTTCCACCACCACGTTCTTATAAATCATCTGTATTACGACTGCAATCATCATCAATGGGAACACAGATAGCAACGCCCAAAATCGCCTCACGTTGACTGTTTTTCTATACAAAAACAAATAGTAAGTACCATATGCTATGTAAAATGCTGCAATAACATACAGCACCCAAAATGCACTACCACGGGTATAGGTAGCTTGTTCATCCAAGTAATACACAATCGGAGAAAAACCATTCACTAACATGAGTACTGTAACAATCACCATCGGCAAAACGAGGAGAACTTGACGCACTCTACTTTTCTTTAATTTGTGTACCGTATCCGTCTGAATCGCAAGATACATAATATACATTGGTGTCAGCAAGCTATGTAAGTACAAATACGCTGTATGGGATATATGTTTTCCAATCACATTTCCGCTTCCCATATTATCTAAGTGTACCGCACACATATCCGCCACTGTTGTAAAAACACACAGGAAAACCATGCACAAAAAGAAGCGGTTCAATCTCCCCCGAGTCATCTTACGGGTTACGGTCGCCACTAATACAATTCCGAACATAATTAACGCACAATAATCAAAATACGTTATCTTTTCCATTGTACTCCCCCCAATTTATCACCTGCAAAATCCAATTGTACAAGAAATCTTCTGCGTAACATTTCTAATCTATATTTTACCAATAAAACATAGCTTTTGGCAATCATTTTACCTATATATTTCTTGGTTTTTCCATCAGTTCAATTTCATAAATATCTGCAAAGGGGATATTCATATTAACAATCTTTAGCATTCTGGCGGATTCGTCCTTTTTTGCAACCATACCCGTCACCTTTAGATATTCTCCTTTGCAAAAATATACCACGGATACAATATTGTTTTTCTCCACCTGATGCATTCGATAGTCCAACTGTTCCTTGTAATCCTCCGATAGTTCTATCTTAGGAACAACAATCTTCTCCTTCTCCCTCAACGCCAACTCATAACCTTTCAACGCAGCAAATGGCATAAACTGTTTTGCACGTTCTTCCCGCGTCATTCTATTCACCACTTTTATGCCCTCCTATCTGTCGGTTCCGCTCCTTAGCGGTTGCATGCTCCTCTAAGTTCATCCCCCTTAGAATTGCATTTTTACCAAACTTCTTTTTAATATCTAACATGGCTTTTTGCATCTTGTTTTCTCGCTCCAATTCCGCAGGGTCCGTAAACAAGTCATACTGCTTGTACATCTCATCTACCACATTATTGAATGTGAGATTAATTCGTCGAACAGATGTGTTTGGCAGCACAATTCGCTCATACAACTTTTCTGTATAATCCATAATTGTCTTGGCTGAACTGGTTGTCACTGTCATAGTGGTAGTCCCATGTGCTGGTTTTTCGTTAATGGCATTGTTGTAACCGATGTGTAGCGTAATCGAATCCGTCACCAACCCTTTATCCACCAAATCAAGTGCTAACAAATCTGCCATTTCCCGTACCACAAGTCTCCCATCTTCATAGGAATAGTCGCAAGCTAGTACCTGTCCGCTAGATATGGAATTGGTCTTCGGCTTATAATTCTTGATATCTGCCATGGTAGTGGTTTCCCGTCCCCAGGCATGGTCGATAAGCAATTCTGCATCGATTCCAAATAAGCGATGTAACATTTGTTCATCCGCCTGTGCCACTTCCCCCATTGTATGAATCCCAATGCTATCCAGGCGCTTCGCCGTACCCGCTCCAACACGCCAAAAATCCGTCATTGGTCTATGATTCCACAATGTCTTTTGATATAATTCTTCACTTAGCACACCGACATGGTCCTCTGAATGCTTCGCCGTAATATCCAATGCAACCTTTGCCAGATACAGATTCGTACCAATACCACAAGTTGCCGTAATTCCAGTAGTCTCTAACACATCCTGCATAATCCGCATCCCAAGCTCTTTCGCGCTCATTTGGTACATCGTAAGATACTCCGTCACATCCATAAACGCTTCATCAATGGAATAGACATGGATATCCTCTTTGGCAATATACTTCAGATAAACAGAATAAATGTTGGCAGAATAATCAATATACAACTGCATCCTTGGCGGCGCCATGATATATTCTACATTAGATGGTATTTGAAAGACTCTGCAACGATTCTGAATACCCAATTTTTTCATGGAAGGAGAAATAGCCAAACAGATTGTTTTTTCTGTTCGTTCCGGATCTGCGACTACGAGATTCGTGGTCATGGGATCCAGGCCACGCTCCACACATTCCACTGATGCATAAAATGATTTCAAGTCGATACATATATAAATTCTGTTTTCTAAGTTGCGTTCTCCAATACGGGACATGTCACTCTCTCCAAATCTATTCATAGTATTATCTTTCGAGCACCTACAGCTCTCATTCTATTGGAACTTTCTACCTATTATTTTTTTCAGACAATTATAGAAAATCATCATAATTATCAATTATTATCTTACATTTCCTTATTATAATGCAATTTTTACTTTTACACTACTGTACATTTCTCTTTTTCCAACGAAAAAAATCGAAAAAAATAGAAATGTTCGATAAAAAAGACTTGTGATTTTTGTCATTTCCTATATAATACTCTATAGATTTATTAGGAGGAATTTAATATGCCAAAAAGAACAGATATTAACAAGGTACTCATTATTGGTTCCGGTCCTATTGTTATTGGACAGGCTTGTGAGTTTGACTATTCCGGTACACAGGCATGTAAAGCTTTAAAACAGCTTGGCTATGAAATTGTATTGGTGAACTCAAACCCTGCTACCATTATGACAGATCCGGAAACAGCAGATGTAACATACATCGAACCATTAAATGTGGAGCGATTAGAGCAGATTATTGCTAAGGAGCGTCCAGATGCATTACTTCCAAATCTAGGAGGACAGTCTGGACTTAATCTTTGTTCAGAGCTTAATCAGGCAGGCATTTTAGACAAATACAACGTTAAGGTTATCGGTGTTCAGGTTGATGCTATTGAACGTGGTGAAGACCGTATTGAGTTCAAGAAGACTATGGACTCTTTAGGCATTGAGATGGCACGAAGCGAGGTTGCTTATTCTGTAGAAGAAGCACTTGAGATTGCCGAAAGACTGAATTACCCTGTTGTACTTCGTCCAGCATACACCATGGGTGGTGCCGGCGGCGGTCTTGTTTACAACAAAGAAGAATTAAAGACTGTATGTGCAAGAGGTTTACAGGCAAGTTTAGTTGGACAGGTATTAGTTGAGGAATCTATTCTCGGATGGGAAGAATTAGAGTTAGAGGTTGTTCGAGACTGCGAAGGTAACATGATTACCGTTTGCTTTATCGAGAACATCGACCCATTGGGTGTTCACACCGGTGACTCATTCTGTTCTGCCCCAATGCTTACAATCTCTGAGGAATGTCAGAAACGCTTACAGGAACAGGCATACAAGATTGTAGACTCTGTACAGGTTATTGGTGGTACCAACGTACAGTTTGCACATGATCCAGTTTCAGACCGTATCATTGTAATTGAGATTAACCCTCGTACATCTCGTTCTTCTGCATTGGCTTCTAAGGCTACTGGTTTCCCAATTGCTTTAGTATCTGCAATGTTGGCAACTGGACTTACTTTAAAGGATATCCCTTGTGGTAAGTACGGTACTTTAGATAAATATGTTCCAGACGGAGATTATATTGTAATCAAATTTGCTCGTTGGGCATTCGAAAAGTTCAAAGGTGTTGAAGATAAACTTGGTACACAAATGCGTGCTGTAGGTGAGGTAATGAGTATCGGTAAAACCTACAAGGAAGCATTCCAAAAGGCAATCCGAAGCTTAGAGACAGGTCGTTACGGACTCGGACATGCTAAGAACTTTGATTCTTTATCAAAGGAAGAATTATTACAAATGTTAATCACTCCTTCTAGCGAGCGTCATTTCATCATGTACGAAGCAATCCGTAAGGGTGCTACCAATGAGGAAATCCACGAGTTAACCAAGGTTAAAAACTACTTCATCGACCAGATGAGAGAATTGGTTGAGGAAGAAGAAGCACTTATAAAATCCAAGGGTTCTCTTCCAACTGATGAACAGTTAATTTCTGCGAAAAAGAATGGTTTCTCTGATAAATATTTGAGTCAAATCCTTGAGGTTTCTGAAGATGACATCCGTAATAAGCGTATCAGCTTGGGTGTAGAAGAAGCTTGGGAAGGTGTTCACGTAAGTGGTACTGAGAACAGTGCATACTACTACTCAACCTACAACGCCGAGGACAAAAACCCAGTATCTGATAATAAGAAGATTATGATTCTTGGTGGTGGCCCGAACCGTATCGGTCAGGGTATCGAATTCGACTACTGTTGTGTACACGCATCACTTGCTCTTAAGAAGTTAGGATTTGAGACAATCATCGTAAACTGTAACCCTGAGACTGTTTCAACAGACTATGACACTTCAGATAAGTTGTATTTCGAGCCACTTACTTTGGAAGACGTATTAAGCATTTATAACAGAGAAAAACCATTGGGTGTGATTGCTCAATTTGGTGGTCAGACTCCACTTAACTTAGCAGCTGACCTTGAAAAGAATGGTGTTAAGATACTTGGTACATCTCCTTCTGTTATCGATTTAGCAGAGGATAGAGATTTGTTCCGCGAAATGATGGATAAGTTAGAGATTCCTATGCCAGAGTCAGGAATGGCTGTCGACGTAGAAGAGGCGTTGGAAATCGCTCATAAGATTGGTTACCCTGTAATGGTTCGTCCTTCCTATGTATTAGGCGGACGTGGTATGGAAGTTGTGTACGACGATGAAAGCCTTACAGACTACATGAACGCTGCCGTTGGTGTAACACCTGACCGTCCAATCTTAATTGACCGTTTCCTTAACAACGCTTTAGAGTGTGAGTCAGATGCAATCAGTGATGGAACACACGCATTTGTTCCTGCAGTTATGGAGCATATCGAGCTTGCAGGTGTTCACTCAGGTGACTCTGCTTGTATCATTCCTTCTGTACACATCACAGAAGAGAATGTGGCAACCATCAAGGAATACACAAGAAAGATTGCAGAGGAAATGCATGTAAAGGGTCTTATGAATATGCAGTATGCTATCGAGAATGGCAAAGTATATGTGTTAGAAGCAAACCCACGTGCATCCCGTACAGTACCTTTGGTATCTAAGGTATGTAACATCCGCATGGTTCCTTTGGCAACAGAGATTATCACTAGCGAATTAACAGGTAACCCATCTCCAGTTCCAGCATTAAAGGAACAGGATATTCCATATTTCGGTGTGAAGGAAGCTGCCTTCCCATTCAATATGTTCCAGGAGGTTGACCCAGTACTTGGACCTGAGATGCGTTCTACTGGTGAGGTGTTAGGTTTGGCACCATCCTATGGTGAAGCCTTCTACAAAGCACAGGAAGGTGTATCTTCTAAGCTTCCATTAGAAGGAACTGTATTGATTTCCGTAAACCGCAAGGACAAGGCAGATGTAGTAGAAGTTGCAAGAAGCTTGGCTAATGATGGATTTAAAATTCTAGCTACTGGTAACACATACGAATCTATCACAGAAGCTGGCATCCCTGCCGAGAAGGTTAAGAAGCTTTACGAAGGACGTCCGAATGTATACGACTTAATCACCAATGGTAAGATTGATTTAATCATCAACTCTCCAATCGGTAAGGGTAGCGTGAACGATGACAGCTACTTGAGAAAGGCTGCTATCAAGGCTAAGGTTCCTTATATGACAACCATCGCAGCCGCAAAGGCAACTGCAGCTGGTATCCACTATGTGAAGACTCATGATGAAAATGAAATTAAGTCATTGCAGACATTGCATGGTGAAATTACAGATAAATAAAACAAAAATATGGGGCATATCCAAATGATATGCCCCATATTTTTATACAATATTATAAACGTTTACTTCACCGAATCTACAAGTACTGCAGTTCCAAAAGAAGCGGACATGGACCAGCAGGTATTTGTGTTATCATACCAATTTACCATTCCCAATCTTCCACCATTCTTGCAATCATTGATTTGCATTTCAAATCCAATAATCTTTCCTGCTTCCGGTTGAAGACTCGTCCATTCTATGGCCATTTCCACCATGTAACCATCCTGTGTCTTTACCACTTCAGATGTAATCAAATCTGCTACACAAGTAGTACCATTAAAGGATTGCTTATTTTCGCAGTTTACACGATATTGCTTATCATCTCCATCATAGGAGGACAGTTTGTTATTCAACTCATCAATGAAAATCTCCACGGAATCCTGTGTGTGCACTTCTCCGCCTGCCACATCTAAGTTGGGATCTTTTACTTCCATTAACACATAAAGTGCATCCTCATCCCACAATGCTCTTCCCTGTGCAGTCGCTTCTGGTTCGGCACTTTCTGCTGTTGCCACACAAAGCTCCATCGGTTCTACATTTTCCCAAGCTTGATCTATGGTTCCATCTACCGTAATCGTCCCCTTCGGAATGATTGCATAAGGTTTCAATATGAGTTTTCCATAGAACTTACTACTGTTCTCCTGTGTATTTTCGGTATCATTCCAAGAACGAATCTGTTCATTGTCATTGACACGAATATCAAAACCGATTGTTGAAAACAATTGCACAGTTTCTGACTCAAACACAAATTCTGCCTCATAACCATTTGCTTTGGAATCGGTATCGCTTCTCTTCACTGTATAAGATACTGTATCCGCTCCGTCGGCACGACTATCCTTCAAATCTGCAAATACCGTTACTGCATCATTGACATCTTCTGTTTTATCATTCACAAACACCTTAATCTTAAGCACGCCTTCATCCCAGACCGGTGTAAAGTTCATTTTTAAATCATCCAACTCGCACTCCACCGTCTTTGCCAGTTCATAATCATCTGTTTGAAGTGCTACTTCTTCCTGCACAAAAGGTTCTAATTGCGACGGATCTGCAAACGCCCAAAATGCCGGTTTCGGTTGGTACGCTGCATCAAACAACAACGGACACTGTGGTCTGCTACCATCTGCGGAACCACCTACAGAATTGGAATCCTGCAACCATGAATTCCCATCATCAGTACCCCAGAAAATGATTGCTGTAATTGGGATTTCCTCTTCCTGTACCAATCGAACGACCACTTCATACAAGCTCTTATACTTATACGCCTGTTTTTGATATTCCGCATTGACATCGGCCCCTGTATAATCACTGCTAGACTTCATATCTAGCTCTGTAATCTGAATCTCATCTACCACTTCCGCATACGCACGGATTGCTTCCTCAAACTCAGTCGGTGTCACATTCATATCATAATGTCCCTGCATACCCATTCCATCAATTCGCGCATCAGGATTTTCCTTAATGGTTTCAATTAATTCACAGATTCCTTTGCACTTCTTTGCATTGGTATCATTATAGTCATTGTAGAACAATTTCACATCTTCCGGTGCATATCGATTGGCATATACAAACGCCTGTATGATAAATTCATCATCATAAAATACTCTAAACCAAGACGAATCAGCTCTAAGTTTTCCATCGGTATCATTAATTGCCTCATTGACAACATCCCATGCGTATATCATACCTGCAAACTCACTGTCTTCTCCATGATAATGGGTCATTACCTGCTTGATATAGTTTTCCATTCTTGCAAGCATCGTCTCAGAATCCACATATTCCTTTGACGCATCATAATCTTCACAAAAAAACCATTCCGGTGTTTGGGAATGCCATACAAGAACATGACCTCTCACACGAATTTTCTTCTCATCCTTCTGACAAGTATCATTGTATTCTTTGATCTTCCTCAACATCTCATCTGATACTGTAAAATCCAAAATCGGATATCCATCCTCACCAATATTTGGTTTTTTACCCAGCAAACTTTCTGGTTTCATTTCATTTTCCATTGTCACATTGTTAAAATGTGTTTCTACAATCTCTATTCTTGTAGTATTGGCAAAAGCGGCTGATGGGAGACACACTCCAACTTCTCCGCCAAAATCTCTATCAAATACATAGCGCAACGTTTGTTGATCCGCTTCCGTCCAATCTGCATTCACCTGCACTTGCGTACTTGTTTCCTCTGTATTATCGTTGGTTTTTTCACAACCTGTTGTCATTACGAATAACATCGTTGCAAGCAGTACGCACATGATTGCCCGCATTTTTTTATTACACATAATAGCTCCTCCTTAAAATGAATATTTTCTTTGCTTTCTTCATTCTAAGCAAGATATGAGAAAAATACTTTACCTTTCTTGCTATGATATTATCAAAAGTTGCTAGATGTTATAGTACGCATTGCATCGTAATATTTGCACAAAAATAAATCCACCACAGAACTGTTTCTGCGATGGATTCATAATATGGAATATACAATTGTTATACAGATGCTTTCGCAGCTAATTTATAGATATTTGTCACATCTTCTGCACGAAGTTCCACAAAACCGCCACGGACACCATCACCAATGCCAAGCACCTTCACAAGCGTTGGAATATCTTCTTCCTTCGCTCCCAACTGTTCAAAATTAATTGGCATACCAATGGATACAAGGAACTTTCTAAATGCTGCAATACCTTCCTTTGCCGTTGCTTCCGGATTTGCAAAATTCATCTCACATCCCCATATACGAACTGCCATCTGCGCAAAACGCATCACATCATGCTGCATGACATATTCCATCCAAGCTGGCATTACCACTGCAAGACCTGCTCCATGGGCACAATCATACAAACCGGACAACTCATGCTCCAATCCATGACTATTCCAATCCTGACTACGTCCAACACCCACAATGTCATTATGCGCTACAGTACCAGCCCACATAATATTGGCTCTCGCTTCATAATTATTCGGATCCTCAATCACACGAGGTGTCTCCTTAATCATTGTTAAAAGTACAGCCTCACATAAGCGATCTGTGATCTCCACTTCTTTTGTATTGGTAAAATATCTTTCAAACACATGTGCCATAATATCTGTTGCACCGCAAGCAGTCTGATATGCTGGCAAGGTACAAGTCAGTTCAGGATTCAACACAGAAAATCTTGGACGCAACAAATCAGAACCAACATCACGCTTCAGCATACCATCTTCCTTGGTTACCACAGATGCACCAGAGCCTTCACTTCCTGCTGCTGCAATGGTCAAAACTGTACCAATTGGCAATGCCTTTTCTACTGCCTTACCCGTTCCGTAAAAGTCCCAAAAATCCCCATCATAAGGAACGCCCAATGCAATACCTTTAGAGCTATCAATACAAGAACCGCCACCCACAGAAAGAATGAAATCCACATTCTCCTTGCGGCATAATTCAATACCTTCATAAATCTTGGTATCTCTCGGATTTGGTTGTACGCCCCCCAATTCCACATAGGCAATCCCTTGTTCATCCAATGATTTCTTCACGCGATCCAACAAACCAGAACGCACTGCAGAACCCGACCCATAGTGAATCAGCACCTTGGTTCCACCGTATTTTTTAACCAATTCGCCACATTCTGTCTCTCTGCCTTTTCCAAACACAAACTCTGTTGGACTGTAAAAATTAAAATTCTCCATGTTCCATTTCCTCCATACATTATAATTATATATTCATTTTAAATGTAACCTTACTTATTATAGCATATTTCAAACACCCGTGATAGTATCAGGATATTTCATGCCCCACATTGCTCTGATGTCGTCTAAAAGTCCCATTACTCGCATCGTTTCTCCGTGAGACATCTTTTCGCATTCTACCTTTCCTTCCTGTATCGCCTTCATACAGGCAAGCACTTCATATTCATATCCATTAATCTGTGCAGGAACCTTGTGTGTTTCCCGCAACTGATGATTGCTATCATACACACGAATCTCCTCGCAATTATTGATATTTTGAACTTCTATATATCCATTTTCACCATAAATGATACCCATTCTGTCAGTAGGTGACAACATAGTGCTATGCAGTACTGCCATTTCGCCTTCCCGAAAGGTCAATGTGACACTGTTGGTCCAATCCACACCCTCTGGTGACATCTGTGCTGTAGCTTGTACCTTTACAATTCCGCTATGAAATACCATCATGGCAAAATTGATGGGATACACCCCTACATCCAACAAAGCACCACCAGCCAGCTCAGGTTTACACAAACGTTCCTTTCCCTGCATGGGATATCCAAGATTTGCCATTAAGGAATGTGGTTTTCCAATAATACCAGAAGAAATCATCTCATCTATCATAAAACGGCTAGGCATATATCTAGTCCAGATTGCCTCTGCCAACAATAATCCCTTTTCTCTGGAAATAGCAATGAGTTCCTCCGCCTGCTTTGCATTCACTGTAAATGCTTTCTCCACTAAAACATGCTTACCATGTTCAAGACACATCCTTGCATGTTGATAGTGGTGGGAATGAGGTGATGCCACATATACCAAATCCACCAAGTCATCTTCTAGCATCTCTTCATAAGAGCCATATGCCTTTTCAAATCCCCACTGGTCTGCAAAATCCTCTGCCTTTTCCAAACTCCGGGACGCTACAGCATATAGTTCCAAGTCTTTTGGATTCACTCCAAGTTTCCTAGCAAAATCCGATGTATCCACAACCTTCTCATCTCGAATCCCACGAACTGCCACCGCCATACTTTGGGCAATCTTCCCTGGCGCTAATATCGCAAATCTCACGCAGCAACCTCCTTTTTCACAATGGAATATTGCATCCATTTACCCTGTCTAAAGCGAATAAATCCAGCTGAACCAGCCAATATCCATGTAAAGCCATTGGTAAGCCAAATGCTCCAATGTCCAATCCAAGGAATACTTGTCAAGATGGCAACAAACACTATACGTCCCAACACTTCACAAACACCATTTACCAACGCATACTTGGCATCACCTAATCCGTTCAGTGTACCACGGGATACATAGATTACACCCAATGCTATATACATGATGCTAGTCATACGAAGCCCTGTTGCTCCCATGGCAATAATCGCTGGCTCATCCACAAATAATCCAATAATCCAATCACCCATAATCATCATTACCACCATCATTGCGATGGAAAATAACATCATCACTTTCATAGCCTTGTGATTTCCCTCTTTCACGCGGTTGTACTGTCTAGCACCAACATTTTGTCCAGAAAATGTAGAGGCAGCCATACCAAGAGAGTTAAATGGCTGATGCACTAGCTGTTCCACTCTACTTGTAGCAGTGTATGCCGCCATAACCGCAGAGCCATAACCATTGACTACACTCTGTAATAATACACAGGAAAGGGAAATCATTGCATTCTGTCCTGCCACCGGAATACCTAATCCCAAAATATCCTTTACTAATTCCTGATCCAACTTAAAATGCTGCTTTTCAAAAGCAAAGAATGGATTCTTCTTGGTAGCAACAAGAATCGAACCTACCGCTGCCAAACATTGGCTAATGGCAGTTGCCAAAGCAGCTCCCTGTACGCCCATACCCAATCCTGGTACAAAAGCCAAATCCAACACGATATTGAGCACACTTGCAACCACTAAGAAAATCAATGGTGTCTTGGAATCTCCCAAGGCGCGAAGAATTGCAGAAATCGCATTGTATGCTGCCACTACGATGGTTGCTGCACCTGTAATACGCATATAATCAAGCGCATATGCATAGGTATCATCCGGTGTATTCATCCATACCAAAATCTGCGGTGCCAACACTACAGACAACACACTCATCAATATACCTGCCACACCCACAACATACACGCAATTTGTAATGGTTTTCTTTACCTTCTCATAATCATCTGCGCCAAAGTATTGAGATACTATAATACCAACGCCTGCTGACAAGCCCATGCACAATGCAAAGAAAATAAACATCACATTACCTACAGCACCCACAGCACCTAAGGCCTCTGGTCCCACAAACTGACCCACCACAATAGAATCTACAATATTATAAAATTGCTGTATCAAATTTCCAATCAATAACGGAATGGTAAATTGTAACAATAGTTTTGTTATGCTTCCTTTTGTCATATCCACAACATTCGCTTTTTCCATAATACACACTCCTTCCACCCTTATTATCAAACCATGGTTTCAACCATGAAACCCTTTTCACAGATATGAGGATAGCATATCATCTTCATTTCATTTGTGATATAACATTAGAACTTTAAACTATAACAATATTACTTTCTCTTCGACTTTTTCACTCAAAATATTGGAAATAATATAAAAATTATCATATAAAAATCGACTCACACTTGGAAATCCATATTCCCAATGTAAGTCGATTTTCATTTCACTATATACTTATGCCTCATAAGTTTGCAGGAAAATTTCCCGCTGAATCACATAGATATCCGTAAAATCATCTAGACGAATCGCCATGTAATCTCCTGGTCTTCCGAGGAAATACTCTGTATCTTCACCGGCCGGGAAAACCTTGGTTCTACGCTTCAATTCACAGGCATAGATTCCAGCCCCTCTCTTTGGATAACACAAATGCGCCACATCATCCAAGCTGATATAATCTCCATCCGACACCTTTTCAATGGCTGGAAGAAAATCCAACATTTGCTCAAATATATCCAAGGGCTCATCGCTAATTTCATAGGTGCGTTGAAACTTTTCTGCAGTCATATCATACACCTCACCACGACAGCCAATCATAATATACCTGTCATCGCTAGCCGTCATCAACATTCCCGACTCATTCTCTAATGATTTAATACGTATCTGAGAGCCACTTGGTACTGCGTCTGTAGACTGCACATATGCCCATGCAATTTTCTTTTTGTAATACTTGGTCATATCCAAAATGATTCCTTGATTGTTGACACCATATTCCTTGGCATCAATCCAATCACATTCCTCAAAATAGGACATGGACATTTTCAAAAAATATTCCATGGTATCAGCAAGATCCATACCGGAAATCTGCACCGACAAAATTGCCGAAGAAATCTGCCCACTGGCACATTCTGCATTTCCTCTCACCAAACCAAATTCCGCTATGAGATAATCCAAAAACTCCAATGCCCGCACCCTTCTGGTATCACTCAAAAACAGCAAACGATCCTCATCCTGTGACTTCCAAGTCAACAAAAGAAAATGACAATCCAATGTTTGCAACAATTCTTCATCCACCTCACCGTTCATCAACACATCTCCATCCTCACAGGAAATGGTTGCCACAACAAAGTCTTCCTTTTGGTAGCGGTAACACCGCTCTATATGCAATTGACCTTCTTTCACCTCGCACAAGGCAAATCCATATTGCTCTGGTGTCATATCCGTGTCCTCCGTCAATTATTCCTCTATCGTCTCTTCGTTCACTCTCACTGCACCTTCAATTTCCATTCCTGAGAATTTTTGGAAACTTCTGCTAACATGAGTAAAATGCAATGTTACCCTATCCAGATGCCGCTCCACCACCTTGGCGTATACTCCAGTGAATACTGCCTTACCATCCTGTCCCGCTGCAAAAATCTCCACATCGGAATACACCTTGAGTTCAGCTTGAAAATCATACAATTCCACCACGGCACGTTTGTAGGAAAACTCCAGTAATTTGGCTGGTATCGTATCTTCCTTCACCATCTTATCTTCAATGGGTGACATATTGAATACCACCCATTCTTCCACTGGTTTCATTACATCAAACTCTACATTGGCAATGCGTAACTGATACTCACCACCAATACCAATTACTTCTGAAAGCTGAACTGGTTTCGGAATACCCTTTGCCAGAATTTCCATATGGTTATGTACCTCCACTGGACACACAATGCTATCTAAAGCTTCTTGTGAAACTAACACCTGTCCACCTACGCTGTAGTTTTCAATTCTAGAACATTCGTTGACTATGCGACCAATTACATTGTATCGCATCATTTTTTCTGACCCAACATTTCCAATAAATGCTTCCCCTCGATGAATGCCTATTCCCATCTCAAGGGATGGATATCCATTCTTTTCACAAAAACGATTCACCTCACCCATGTTATTCTGCATGGATATCGCTGCTGCGATAGCACATTCTGTCTGCTGCTCGGCATGCATTGGCGCACCAAATACCGCCAGCACTGCATCCCCTAAAAACTCGATAATGGTTCCTCCGTACTTTGTTATGGCCTCTGCCATTTTTCCAAAATAGAAATTCAACAGCGTTGTTACTGCTTCCGGTTCCAACTCCTCCGACAGAGAAGTAAATCCTCGCAAGTCAGACATCATAACCGTCAATTCTCGTTTTTCGCCACCAATGGCTGCTCCCTGCGGCTTTTCCAAAATCATATCCAACACTTTGTCAGAAAAGTATCGACCAAAGATCTGATATAACAATTCATTGCGAGACTCTAACTGTTGATTCAACCGCATAATCTCTCTGGCTGACTGCAGATCCCCCGCCTGCTTTTGCAACATTTTCTCATAATTCTTGGTCACTTCATGTTGCCAGGCAATACGCTCCATACGAAGAATACCAACCTCGCTAAATGGTTTTGAAAGCACAACAGTAGCACCCCTTGTATAGCATTCCTCATCTAACTCGCTACTTCGGTTCTCCACTGCAAAAAACAACGGAACACCTGCTAACACCTGCTGGTTTTTCAAAAAAAGCAGCAGCTTATAATCCTCCTTGGAGCCCATTTCATAGTCCAATACAACGAGAGAAGGGGTACTAATCTGAGAGCGCATCTGCGTGTTTTGCGAGGCAACGGCTTTCTCTACTGCCTTTTTCACCGCCTCAAATGACAGCATACAAAATGCACGCATACTACCAGTAGAATTAATCTGGCGTTGCGCCTCTATCATTTCTTTTCGATTACTGCCAATCACCCAGATAATCTTCTCCAATTAACTACTCCTCCATCTAATACAATGAATGCCAGGAACCTTTTCTGTCATTCTTCTGTTTCCCATCATTGCCCTTGTGATTTTTACATGTTTCACACAAGGTCCCCGTTCGAATCGGTGCACCACACCTTTGACATGGCACCCTAATTGGTGAACTCTTAGGGATTTCTAGATACTCATCCCGGAAGAAATATTCTATAATTCGCTTTGGCACACCTGTGTTTCGCTCAATCACCGCAGCCGGTGCAGTTCCCACCACATCCAGATAATTGCGAATGGTCTGAAAGTCGTCATAACTATCCTTTCCACACTGATGGCAGCGATAAGTTCCCATAGTAATATTCTCTAACAGCTTGCATCCGCAATGATCACACTCCAAAGGAATGCGATTCATACGTAGTACATTGGAATCCGCTCTACGGGATGAACTTCTGCGAAGTATCTGTTTTGCACTTGCGTTAACAGGTACATCCTCCTCCACAATATCTGTATCAGATACTATCTTGTCTCCTTCATCCCTTTTCAAAAGCTGCTTTAACTGTCTCTTCAGCTCCTGATAGGCTTCATCCTTATCCAAGGCATAGGAAATCATCTGCACATTGTTGAGATAAAACTTGAAGGTATCATTCAGTGGCCCATCATCAATCTGGAATGGAATAATCGTTTTGCGATGAGAAATTGCACTGTCAATCTCCTTCTCCACCCAAATAGATTTTTGGGATGTGCAAGACAGCACCAACAGAAACACCTCACACTCCTTAATTGCCCGCGGAATCTCTCTGGCATAGCTAGACCCTGCCGGAATCATTTCGGGTGCTTTCCAATAAGCAATCTGCTCATCCTTCATCATTTGTACAATTGTATTCACTAGTTTGCGGTCCTCTGAGCTATAACTCACAAAAACCGTTTTCACATTTGCCATAGGCATCCCCCTAATTAACCGATTACACGGTTACGTCCTGATGTCTTCGCTTCGTACAACTTGGCATCCGCCTCTTCAATATTTGCTTCCACCGTTGTATTTCCATCTAATTCTTTTACACCAAATGACATGGTGATTCTAATCTCCAAATCTTCAAAATGGCAAACCTGCTGCTCTATGGTACTGCGAAGTTGCTCTGCCACAGCCTTCGCCTGCTCCACTGTACTTTCCGGCAACAGAATGATAAATTCCTCACCACCCCAACGGAATACTTCACCTTTTTCAACGCCTGCATCTAATATGCCGCCAACCATCCTAAGCACCTCATCACCTGCGTTGTGTCCATATGTATCATTTACTTTCTTAAAAAAATCAATATCGCAAATCACAACAGATGCCACATCATCCTTCATGGTCGGTACAATTTCCACATTGTAATACTCGTAAAATCCTCTTCTATTGCGAAGTCCTGTCAATGTGTCCACATGGGCTGCCTGATATAATAAATGAGATTCCAGTGCCTTACCAGAATAAGCTGCTGCAAGAGTTAACCGTTTCACATCAATATCCCCAAAATTACTCTCACCATGCTCATCCATCTTGTTGATTGCCTGATATGCACCAATCACTTCTCCATTGTTGTTGGTAACTGGCATACAAAGAATAGATTTTGTCACAAATCCCGTCTCCTTATCCACTTTGGAATTAAACCTTGGATCTTCATAGGGATTATTAATTACAATGATCTCATTATTTTCAATGGATGCGCCAACGATACCGCTTCCTTCTGGAACCACCAACTGTTCTGTGTCTGAGGCAACCAAGGTCCAATACTGTTTCTTCTCTCTGTCCCAGTACCAAAAGGATGCGCGCTCTGCATTGACCAAGGTTCTACCCATGTCTGTCAACAGCATCAAAGTTTTCTTAAAATCCTTCTCATTTACCAGCTGGCTCATATAATAAAAAATCTGCTCCAACAATACTTCTGCTTCTAACGCCTTCTTACCTTCCATACATAACCCTCCTGTACATCCACTCTGTTTATCTATTGATATCGAAATAATCCCACAAAATTCTCTTTCAAATAGTTCAAGGACTGTATTTGATCTTCTGGTTTCGTTGTCTCCACTAAGATCGAACACTGATCAAAATGCGTACGATAATACTTTGCAAATTGGTTCCAATTAATAGAACCACTACCCACTGGCATATGCAAATCTTTTTTCAAATCATTGTCATTGATATGTATGTGTTTAAGATACGGTGCCAAAGCTTCTACCCAATCACTCATGGGCAAATCGGAAATGCTGGCATGAGCGTAATCTAAACACACACCGTAGTTCGCATATCTACAAAGTCGTTCTGAAATCCTCGCAAGAATCTTCGGTGTAGCATCAAACATATTCTCCAGATAAATGTTGATATCTGGATATGTCTGCAATAGTTCCTCAAGATATTCTGCTGTCCTCTCAATCACATTTTCATCATATACATCCCCTGACAGCATTGGATTTCCATTGGTGTGAAATACTACGCCCTGTACCCCCAACCGCTTTGCAATCCCCATACTCTGGCGCATACGAAGCTTTGATATCTCCACAATCTTTTCATCACTACTAAACACCACCACATCAAAAAAGGCACCGTGCATAGTACTACTCTCCGGTATACCAGCATCCTGATATTGTTGAATCAGACGACTCTGTTCTTCTTCATCATCTAACACCTTGGGATTAAAGAAATCATTGATTTCAAATCCAACGTCATATTGATCCGCAATTGCTTTGTATTCTGACAACTTATCCACTTTAGAAACCACCAGAAATCTGCCCATAGAACACCTCCGAATCCTTCGTGAAAACTTATATTTATTTTACCATGAACCATGTATGTTTCCAACCAATTTTATTTCCAAATCATGGTAAAATTTTCAACTTATTTCTCAACATTATCGCCTTTTTTATATTTTGTCATCGGTTCTGCCACTTGACCTGCTGGCCAGTCAACAACGGATAAGACAACAAATGCTGACTATCCAGATTTCCTTTGTACATGTCCACAGCGGTAATCTGGCTATTATCATAGGTCTTATAATAATAAACTCCTTTGTCAGTATTACAGCAAGAGGAATACACCGTAATCTCATAGTTGTCATCAAGCCGCACCAATCCTCTTTGCTGCTCCACAGCACCTAGGATGTGGAAGAACTGTCCCACACTTTCCATCTCTCCAGTTCCGCAAACAGAATTCTCTTTGGTAAAAACCGCTCTCACGAATCGAGACATGGATGACAAATCGCCAGGTAACCCCAACGCACCCATACCTCTGCTATATACCTTCAATGGAATATTTTCTGCAAAGGTGTTCACAGGCATCTCCTTTGACAAGCTCATGTAGTTATTTAACCCAAAAAGCTGCTGTCGAAATGGCGGATTATTGGTGAGCACTCCTGTAGGATTCTCGTATATCCGCATCCCATTAGACAATGTTTCCACTACGATACTTCTTTTTTTATCAGATATCATCCAGTGTAACTGAGACAACGGTAGGTCTTTGCTAAACGCTTCATTTACAATATTAACCTCAGCTAATTTTTCTTCCACCTCATCTACTGTGGCACATCTTCCAAGAATATAGGGAATAAACTCAAAGGGTGTCACATTTTCTTTTCCCGCAACCTTTGTATAATAGTGCGCATTTCCCTCGAAGCTTAAACCTGCCATGCCTAGTCCTTTTTCATTAACAGCATCATAATATAGCGGATAGTCATCCACCACATAAGCCATCCCAATCATGGCATAATGGTTCCCTTGCCTTACACCATTTCGTAATAGAAACGTATAATTTCTCGGTGTGATGGTAATGGATTCCTGATAAGAATATTCCAAATCTAGATTTCTTCCAAAGTAGTGGTCATCTGTAGAAAATGAGATTGCTGTACACATATGCTTTCCTCCTGAAATCATTTTCTATAGTGTGGACTATATTGCTGACATTTATACTTTATGGTAACAGCGTAGTGTTGTAGCTTTACAATGTATTTTCACATAACAAAACCCCCGACAATCAGTGTTCCGACTGTCAGGGGTACTGTTCATTCTATCATTCTGTTATATGTGTTTTTTAAGAAACTACAACTCTTCCACTACATGTTTCAAATCCTCTGCCATATCCTGTAAGCACTGGGTCTGTGCAGAAATCTCTTCCGAGCTTGCAGCAATGGTTGCAACCTTCTCTGTCATTTCCTCGATATTCTCAATCAAGTTACGGATAATCTCCATACTTCTATTGACCTTTGGAATGATATCCTGTGCTTCTTGATTGTTGGCATCAATCAAGGACTTAGTAGAATCTGAAAGGTTACGAATCTCCTCCGCAACAACTGCAAATCCTCTACCCTGGTCACCAGCTCTTGCTGCCTCAATCGAAGCATTCAAGGATAGCAGGTTCGTCTTGGTTGCAATTCCAGAAATCTCATAGTTACTCTGCTTATATACCTCAATGAAATCTGCAATCAGCTTCAAGGACTCTGTCAATTCATCACAAACCATAGAGATGTTCTGTACTTCTCCAGCTAAGTCTGTGGTTTCATTAGCTGATGCCTCATTGGCAGCATTCAACTCTACCGCCGTATCGTGAAGAGAGCTAAACTGCTCAAATACATTCTCCAAAATCGCATTCTTTGCTTCCTGCATTTCCTGCTCATGCTCTGCCATCTCGCGGATGCTGATACTCTCCTGCTCGGCCAAATCTTTGATGTAGTGAATACAATTCTCCTTCATATTCACATCATTGTATATTGCACATGCCATCTCCTTACAAGTCTCATAACCGCAACAACCACAGTTAATCTCGCGGCTTGCAGGTGTATTCTTATTCATTTCGGTAAAGATATTTTCCAACTCAACATTGGATGGCTGTTTCACCGCAATCTGCTTACTTTCATAATGACGAACAAAATCATTGAGATTCAACTTTTCAAAACCTTTCATAAGGTTTGCCAGTCTCTCTTCCGGTGCCAAGCCTTCTGTTACCCAAGGACTAGTTGATTTCTTCTTTTTCTTAGAAACCGTTGCATCCTTGCTACCAATGGTACGCATCTTAGACAACGTCAGCAATACATCATCTGTGTTGCGTTCTGGCTCTGTGGCTGTACCATAGATACAACCTCTTTGACAGTTCAAAATATCCACCATAAATGGAAGCTCTTTTCCCTCATCGATTCTCTTGGAATACTCCTTCAAATAATGGTACGCTTCTCGCTCACCCTCCACCTGACGAATGACATAGTCTTTGCCAAGGAAGTGTTCCACATTCTCCTTGAGACCACCTGGCATTGGGTAGATTGCTCCTAGGCCATACTCTAATTCATCGTTGTAATCTGATGCCGTACGATACGCATCACCGATATACTTCATCATCTTTTCGTAAGTTACGTTATATGTAACATACCCATGTGTATTCTTATCCTCAATCTCGAATTTCTTCGCAATACAAGGACTTAAGAATGCGAGGTCATCCGACAAATGCAAATACTTCTTCGCGTACACAGCTGTACACATCATCGGACTGTGAATTGGAACTAAACGGTCTATTAACTCCGGTTGATATTTCTCCACATAATTCACGATAGCTGGACAAGGTTGTGAAATACCACCTGTAAAATTATTCTCTGTGATGTACTTTAGATACGCCCATGTAGTAATATCCGCACCAAAGGATACACTGTAAAAATGATTCACACCCATGGCTTTCAAATAGCCTAGTACCTTCTTATACTCCTTTGGATAGTTGGCAAGAAATGCCGGTGCAATAATGACAGAAATCTTCTTTCCCTTCCGAAGATCTGAAAAAAACTTCTCTGTGTCATCCAAAAAGTCTCTGGCACCATGTGCACAGGAATCAAAACAAGCACCACAGGCGATGCAATCCGTTTCACTTACTGTCACTTTTCCAACTTCAGTTGCCACATTGGATGTTAATACTGGACAGGTTCTAACGCATTTGTTACATCCTGCACATTGATCATTGGTAAAAACTAAACCCATGCTACTCCTCCTAACATTATATATTATTCTCCTAATAGTTCTGGTTTCTCTATTTCCCATCAAACCTAAACTCATATGCCATTATTGTACTATATTTGAAGAACTTTTTCCAACAAACAACACAATTTCGACATTTTGCCATAAATCGCAGCAAAAAAACCAACAAAAGAACAGCAATTTGTGCATTATTACCATTCTTTTGTTGAGGTCTCAATATTCCAATATATTTATTTTTCTCTTCCTTTTTAGAATATATAGAATACGTATAACAAACCATACACCACCGGTTGATGCAACATATAAATAATCAGTGAATGTCTCCCTAACCACTCCAGCCATTTGCATCTCGAATCTGTAAATGGTTCCAACCAATCCCATTTTCGAAAGACACCCTGCAAAAAAAATCCCGTCACAAATAAAAATACCCAAGGAAAGATTCCAAAGTAATCCGTCGAAAAAAAACCAGGTTGTATAAACCCAAGATAAGTGGTAAACCAATTGGCATAAAGTTCCTTTGGCAACGCCACCCAGTTCCACTGTTCAAAGCCAAGATATCCATAGTTCACATTGCGTGTAATTACAAACAACACAAAGAAAAGTAACACACCCAACACCGGATTACAACGACGCAAACCTTTGTCCAAGAAAATCATCAACAGCATACTGCTTCCAAGGAATGTCAGCACACCAAATATGATAATGCTTTCTGGCATAAACAACTTTGTCACAATTGTGACAATTGCTCCCGCAACAAATGTAATCAGCCCTCGTTTCCATGGTTTCTTGCTAAAACTCCAACAAAATCCAGAAAGCAGAATGAACCCCCAACAGATGCTTTGCTGCCATACATGGGCAACACTTGATTCAAACCACGCCCACTGTTTGCCAAAAATGTAAACCATATCCCATGTGCCGTGGTACAAAATCATACTAATTAAAATGCAGCCTCGCAGACCATCCAAACCAGCATAACGTTTGACAGCTATATTCTTTTTTTCTTGTATGTTATCATTTTTCGTTTGCAAGAGCATCTTCCTTATCTTTGGTTTATATTCCATTTTGCTACATCTGCTTCATTTTTGATAGAATCATTGTTTCTATTGTACATCATCAGAAAAAATATTACCATACCACCCTTTCAAACTGTACTTTTCGTCATGTTATCCTTGATTTTTGTTCATGTTTACCTTTTTTTCGATATATATTTTCACATATCCACGGATTGACTTGCATCATTTAGAACTTCCGTGTATAATGTATTTTGCGTTTTTCAATGAGATAACGCACTATACTTTAAGAATGAAGGTACAATTTTATGGAAAGAAAAGTAGGAACAATATCACGTGGAATTCGTTGTCCAATCATCAGAGAAGGAGACAATCTGGTAGATATCGCTGTAACTAGCGTTATGGAGGCTGCCGAAAGTGAAGGCTATGCATTCCGAGACAGAGACGTTGTTGCATTGACAGAGTCTATCGTTGCTCGTGCGCAGGGTAACTACGCATCCGTTCAGGATATCGCTGATGATGTCAAAGCAAAACTAGGCGGAGAAACAATTGGTGTTATCTTCCCTATCCTTTCTCGTAACCGTTTTGCAATCTGTTTAAAGGGTATTGCAATGGGTGCTAAGAAAGTCATTTTGATGTTAAGCTATCCAAGTGATGAGGTTGGTAATGCACTTTTAACTTATGATCAGTTAGATAATGCCGGAATCAATCCTTACACTGACGTGTTAACTTTAGAGAAGTACCGTGAGTTATTCGGCGAGAACAAGCATGAATTCACAGGTGTTGATTATGTTCAGTACTATTCAGATATTATTACAGAAGCTGGTGCAGAGGTTGAGGTTATCTTTGCAAACCAAGCTAAGACAATTCTTAACTACACAGACTGTGTTCTTACCTGCGATATTCACACAAGAAAGAGAACAAAACGTCTTTTACTAGACGCTGGTGCAAAAGCTGTATGCGGTATGGATGATATTCTTACCAGCTCAGTAAACGGTGGCGGCTACAATAGCAAATATGGTTTACTTGGTTCTAACAAGTCAACAGAGGACATGGTGAAGTTATTCCCAAGAGAGTGTCAGGATTTGGTAGAGGACATTCAATCTCAGTTGCTTGAAAAAACCGGAAAGCACGTTGAAGTTATGGTATACGGAGATGGTGCATTTAAGGATCCTCAGGGCAAGATTTGGGAGTTGGCTGACCCTGTTGTATCTCCTGCATTTACAAAAGGGCTTATCGGTACACCTAATGAGTTGAAGTTAAAGTATCTTGCAGATAACGACTTTAAGGATTTGAGCGGTGCAGAACTCAAGGAAGCAATCGCAAAGAGTATTCAGGAAAAGGATTCCAACTTAGTTGGTAACATGGCTTCACAGGGTACAACCCCAAGACAGCTTACTGATTTAATCGGTTCCCTTTGTGACCTTACAAGTGGTTCTGGTGATAAAGGTACACCTATCATTCACATCCAGGGTTACTTTGATAATTTTACAGATTGATAAAAACAAAAATCTCGCACTGTTGAAAGTGCGAGATTTTTTTATATTATTCCGTTCGATATACCTATGTCTGACAGTTCCTACCAAATCATTCCGTCATAATCAAAGTTATAATCGTGATCTCTGTAAAATTCCATACCTTCCTGTCGTTCCTTGTTTGCCTTTTCACGCTGCTCTATCATTTTTTCCTTTACATCTTTTTCAAAAGAATCCTCCTCAGATGATTCCTCCGTGGAATTCTGTTCTTCTTCATTGGAAGATTGTGCATCATCAGAATTTTCTTTTTCAGACTGCTGTGGTTGCTGCTTCTCTAGCTCTTTGATCATTTCATCGATTTCTTTCTTTAACTGCTCAGCCTCGGCACTGTGACCATCTCCGGCTTCTGTAGCGCATCCATCCTCGAGCAATACATCTTTGGCACCATACAGAATAGTCAAAACTTCCTCCACATATACAGGGTCCTGGTATAAATCACCAATGGTGGCAAGCATTGCAAGCGCAAGATTGATTCGCACCACACATTCCTTCTTCTCTGGTGGATCCAACTCCAATGCCTTTTCATATGCTTCGATTGCATCCAAATATTCACCATTTTGATAGGCTATATTTCCCTGGTTGTAGTAAGCTACATATTTTTCCGTCCAATTAAACATCTGTAACGGCTTTGCACTCACAGAATAATTCCCTTTGTTGTAACAATAAGTCACAAAGGCATTATATCCATAATTGAATACTAGGACCAAACAGCCTAACACCAACATACTATATATTGTTATGAAAATCGCTTTTTTCATATCCGTGATTCCTCTCCATCAAGTTTCATAGCAACCTATATCTTTTTTCGATAACAAATGAAATCAATTGCAAACACAAGGAGTAATGGGATAATGAGCCAATAATAGGTATCCTTATATCCTTCTTTACTCTCAGTATCCTCCTGCATTTCCAAATTATCTATCTTTGTCTGCAAATCTTTCAGTACACCATTAATCTCCGACTGCTTTGTCATGTGTACATACTTCACGCCCAAGTCTGACGCGATTGTCTTCAAATTACCCTCATCCATCTTGGAAATAGCCAATTTCTGATTAAAATTATCATCGTAATAATAAAGGTATGTCCATTCTTTCTCATCAACATATTCCTCCTCCGGCAACATTGGACCACCTTTTTCCGTTCCATAGCCAAGAACTGCACCTGCGTCCACATACTTGCTAAGTCCTCCATGAGACTTTAACGCATCACTACTTACAATCTCTCCATCACTGATAAAAAATACAATTTTGAAATTTTTTCTCTTGTCATTCAATATACGTTCCATATTGCCCATGACATCATTTAGTGATGTACCCTTGGCGCGATATTGCGAAGGTCCTTTAAACAACCCAATGGTCTCTGTTACCACATTGGAATCCACTGTATACGGAATCATCATTTCCAAACGGTTATCAAACTTTGCCACAGAAAATGACGCCCCCGGCAATTGCTCCATAATGTACTGACAATCAGCCTTGACTGCATCAATTCGTCTGCCATCATCCGCACCATAGTCCTCTGCTATCATAGATAGGGTGTTATCCACCACAAACAACACATCTACCTTTGGCATCACTGTAGGAACGTCGCCATCTCGAACCATAACTCTCATATTGATTGCAAACAAAAGTATAACAATGAGAATCTGCCTTATGTAATTAAATGCACCCTTCCGCTTCATACATAGAAGGAAAATGCATATGATCGCCATTACCCATATCGGGATTATTGGATTGATTATCATGTTATGCCTCCTACAGCCTAATCTTTTTACTAATCACAAGGTATACACCAACACAAATTAGAATCCATATAAAAAAGGGTTCCGGTTGGTCTGTAATTCTCGTCTCTGTCCGCTTAATACCAGACAAAGAGGTTTCTGTCTTTTTGATATCCTCCACCAACCGCTTATAGGCCTTGGCGGATGTTGCTTGATAGTACTGTCCACCAGTACTTTTCATTGCCTTCCTAAACACGCTCTCGTCCACGATATTTTCCGGAGCAAGGGCAAACACCTTTACGTCATTCTTCTTGCAAAGTGCTGCTGCCTCCTCTACTGTTACGTATGGCTCTCCATTTAGTTCGTTATCTGTAGTAAAGATAATCATTCTGGAACGGTCATTATTTTTCTCCAAATCCGGAAAGTTGTAGAGCGCCGACGCAAGTCCATCTCCAATAAATGAGCTTCCTTCCTCCGCTAGTGTGCCTTCAAATTTGTAGTGATACGTTTCCGCATTGTAATCATCATAAACACCAATTAAAAGGTCTTCCGTCGCGTCGAGACTAGACTCAAAGGAAGCTTCCAACGCATCCAAGGAATTGAGAACATATTGATAATCATTGGTTAGCGGAACCAGCAAAACAGATTGTCCATTAAAAATAGTGATACCAAAGCGCTCACCATCTAATTCCTCCACAACTGTTTTCAGCTCATCACACATATCCAAATTCAACTCATCCACGGAGTTGGAAATATCCATACACAGCATAATATCCCGGTTGTGAATCTCAGGACTCACTGTATCGATTTTTGCTGGTCTTGCCAACAAAAACCATCCCATTGCCATGGCTATCACAAGACACACCATGCCCACAATGGATAGAATTTTATATTCTTTATACAATTTTTTGAAGTAGGGCGTCTCCTCAAGAAGATTGGTGTTGGCTACCTTTTTACCCTCCTTATACATTCCCTTTGCCTTAAATGGAATCAGGCACAAAAGAAGTATCATTGGAACACCAATATAAAACACCCACGGATTTACGAACGCCATTCCTTAATTACCATCCTTGCTCTATTCATTGTATTATATATTTCACCCTCTTTATCCACAGAAAATTCCGGTGCATAGCATTCTGCTATCACTGATGCAAGCTGCGGCATATTCAAGCGATTAATTTCTTCTAAAGTACAGTTGTGAACCTTCACCCCTGTTAACTCGTGAACAAAACGACGCAAGACGACACTAAGCTTCTGGTACGCCTTTCGATTATTCACCTTACCTTTGCGACAAGCCTGTTCCAACTCATCTATCATCATGCAATATTTATTTTTAAGTTGCTCTCCTGCCACTGGTGTAGGTACCGGTGCCGGTTCTCTCTTAACTGGTACTGGCGGCTTTTTCTTTGCTCTCAAAAACAAAATGAACGCCACAATACCAATTAGTACAACCACTGCAACCGCCACTGTTACAATCCAGACGGAGTAAGATAACATTCCCTGAAACTTTACTGTAATTGGCATTATTTTCCTCCTAATCAGCCTCACATATTCATTGGCCCATGTTCGTGCATACCAGAACCCTATCTGACATTGGCATATCTATGACTGGTCAACAATTCCACTAATTTATCCACCATCTCCTCATCGCAGTCAATCTCCGTACTGATAATGCGATACTGCAAAAGCTTGTCTTCATTTTCTTCATCTATTTTCTCTTTCATTTCCTGCTCAATCTTTGCAAGCTTCTTGTTGGAGGTAAAAAAAGTAGGAATATAACGGTCATTTTCCATACTAAATGCAGCACCATCCGTATAGTCTGCATCTCCAATTCTAATAAACAACACGTCGTGCTGATGGGTCAATTTTTTCAAAGTGCTTTCACTGATACTTCGAATCCCCATGGCATCTGTGATAACAAAGATAACCATTCGTCGACGAATATTTTTTACAATGTATTCCAGACTTTTCTCCAACTCTGCCTGATAGTCGCCAACAGATTCTCTGTCGTATGTTGTAAGAATTCGCTCGATATTATGCGTTCCTGTGCGCAACTGATGATACTGGATAAATCCCTTTCGATTATAAATCGCACCTACATTATCACCATTACGAGCAGCAAGATATCCGATAATACCACCAACATCCAGGGCGATATCTCTCTTTACATCCAAATCCCTGGTGTGGGCGGTCATTTTCTTTCCTGTGTCCCACACAAGCATGATGTTGTGTTTTTTTTCTGCAACATAACGCTTTACTAACATTTTGCCACTACGCGAGGACGCTTTCCAGTCAATGTCACGGATATTATCTCCAGGAATGTATTCCCTGAGATTTTCGAAATCCAACCCGTTGCCCTGAAAAATGGACTTGTAAGAGCCATCGAAGAGATTGCTAGTTTTCTTACTAGCATAGATATTCACTTTTGCTCTAATCTTCGTTACATAATTCATTGTCATGGTAGTTCTATTGCTCCTAACTATTTACCACAATGTCTTGTCATCAATTCGTCTATTATTAAGGCGTCTGAATCGCTCCTATAATCGCATCGATAATCTGTTCCTCTGTCACTTCATCTGCCACTGCGGCATAATTCAATGTGATACGATGTCTCAATACACTATGTGCCAACACCTTGACATCCTCTGGTGTTACATAGTTTCTGCAACGCATCAATGCAACAGCTTTGGCAACCTCCATCAAGGCAATACCACCACGGGTACTAGCTCCCATGGTAATGTACTCTGCAAGCTCTGATCCAATGAATTTTTCTGGATATCTGGTTGCATTGATAATGGCAATAATATATTTCTTAATTGCATCATCGATGTATACACGTTTGGTAAGATCTTGCAAGTATTTTACATCCTCTAATGTAGCTACTGCCTGCTGTGTTTTAAATACATCCTTCTCCATACGATTCAAGATTTCAAACTCCTGATCCGGATTCGGATAAGTAAGCTTTTCCTTCAAAATAAAACGGTCTAACTGTGCTTCCGCAAGAAGATAGGTACCCTCCTGTTCAATTGGATTCTGTGTAGCAATTACCGTGAAAATCTCAGGCATTTTATACACTTCGCCACCGATGGTTACCTGCTGTTCCTGCATAACCTCAAGCATGGCACTCTGGGTCTTTGCACTAGAACGGTTAATCTCGTCGAGTAACACAAAGTTCGCACATACAGGACCTAACTTTGTCTCAAAAGAATTGGTTGAATAATTCAAAATCTGGGTTCCCACAATATCACTTGGAAGTAAATCCGGGGTACACTGGATACGTGAAAATGTTCCGTTTACCGCCTCTGTCATAGTTTTAGCTGCCGTAGTTTTTGCAAGTCCAGGAACTGACTCTAACAAAATGTGTCCGTTACAAAGAATTGCTGCCAACAATGACATTCCAAGTCTTTCCTGCCCTACCATCTTTCCATAATAATAAGTTGTAATTTTATTAAAAATCTCTCTTGCTTTATCAATTTCCTGTTGGGTAATTTTTGTGTTTTCCATGATTTTCCTCCTTCATTTTCGCAACAATTGTTGCAAGCTCACATGTAATTAACAAGATTATATCATAAAAAGTTGCATTGCAAATCCTTGCTTTCATAAGATTCATATATTCTTCACAATGTAGGTAGTGTCAATATAGTTTCATTAAAAATTTGCTTCCCTTTCCAACCTCACTCTCCACTGTGATATTACCATTCTGTCTCATAATAATCTGTTTCGACATAGACAACCCAATTCCCACGCTACTATTAGAAACCCCGGGCGCTTTGTAAAAACGCTTAAAAATGTATGGTAAATGCTCCTTTGCAATTCCCTCACCGGTATCTGTAATGGTAATCTCTGTAGCAATGTTGTGTTGCATTGCATGGATTGCAACACTTCCACCTTCTGGCGTATGCTCGATACAGTTTTTCACAATGTTGGAAATGGCCTCTGTGGTCCACTGGCGGTCACAGGTAATGATAATTTCCTCTGGTACATTGCAGGTTAATTGAACATCCTTCACCTCGGCCATAATCTCAAAGGTTTCCATGATGGAATCCAATATACTCTTAAGGTTGATTTCTTCCTTTTTCAGCTCCAGCATATCCGCTTCCAACTGGGAAAGCGTTAACAGATTTCGCACAAACCAGGTAATCCGCTTCGTTTGCTGGTCTATCTTTGCCACATAATCAAGACGCCTTTCATCCGAAAGCTCCGGCACCTTCAAAAGTTCTGTCATCATGGTAATGGCCGTTAACGGCGTCTTAATCTGGTGAGAAATATCAGAAAGCATATCCACCATATATCGCTTTTGCTTATTCTCCCCATCATAGCGCTCCTTTAACTGTGTTACCAGCTTGTAAATCTCACTGTGTAGGATTCCAAGATTGCCTTCCTCCATGTTGTTAAGAGCCGGTAACTCCAGGTTATCCTGCACCTTCGTCAGGTAATAAATGAGTTTCTCTATTCTTTTTTCTTTTTGTCTGTGAGAAATCACGCTGACTATATATACTGCAACTATGCTGACCCCCAAAACGATGCACATCACCCAGGGTACTCGGATAAGTATGCACAGTACAACTGCGATTCCTATGATGATTCCTTGTACAATTAATTCCATCTTTAACTCCAGTTAAATTATTATCCACGTTTTATTACTACTTACCCTCTAATCCATACGATACCCGATACCTCGTACAGTCTGAATCAGCTGGCTATCCTCTGAATCTCCTAATTTCTTACGCAAGCGCTTAATATAGACGCTTAACGTATTATCGTTTACAAAGTCTCCCGCTTCATCCCAGATTTCTCCAAGAATCTGCTGTCTTGAAAGATTCTTTCCACGATGTCTGATAAAGATTAGCAACAGCTTATATTCCATGGCTGTCAACACAATCTCTTCGCCATTCCGGAAGCATTTTGCTGTATTGAGATTCACCTGGGTATCACCAATCATTACTACATTGGAATCATTTTGGCTGGCCATGTCATTGATCATGCCATTCGCCCCACCATTCGTCGCTCCATTCATCACACCGCTTCTTCTAAGAATCGCTTTCATTCTGGCAAGCAACTCACGAATACGAAACGGTTTCGCTATGTAATCATCTGCCCCCTGCTCGAGCGCAAGCACGGTATGTACCTCATCATCACAGGCGGTCAGAAACAGAATCGGTATCTGACTCTTCGCCCTTACCGCCTTACAAATCTGATATCCATCGCCATCTGGTAGCATCACATCCAAAAGGCAGATATGTAACTCTTGTTCCGAATTCACAATATCCAATGCATCCTTCATGGTGGAAGCACTTACCACATGATATCCTTCCTGCTCTAAAGAAATTTGCAATCCTTCCAAAATGATTGTATCATCTTCTACTACTAAAACGTTCATCACTTCTACTCCCTTAAGGTAAAAATCAAGCTCCATTACAAGGATGCAATGGAGCTTTCAGTCAAGTCAATTTATTATACACTTTCTCTACGAATGTCTTCAAGTATATTTTCTGTTTTTTCCACTTTAAAGGTAATAAATGTGATTGCAAACAATGCAACAGCAGCTATCAGAATTGCCACAATATATACCCACCATACATTTGGCATACTTACTGCACCAATTAATCTAGACAATGTCATCTGTACCATAACAATTACCGGTGTTGACACAAGCACTGCAACGAGAATACTTCTTGTCAGAATTGAACCACACTCGAATGTAAGCATCTTGTGTAACTGCTCATCTGTCATACCCATGGAACGAAGAATTGCATACTCTTTCTTTCGTCCTGCAATTCTACCTCTTGCAGAATTGTAAAGGTTCAACAAGCAAATGATAGATGTAAGAATCACAAAGCAGATTAACAATACACGGATTGCAGAATTTAACGCACTTGCCATGGTTTCCGCATCAAACGTTGTCTTACTATACACAAGTACGCCATCGCCTTCACCATTTAACGTATCCATGGACATCTGACTTAAGGTGTCATTTAACGGACATACCGGATTTTCAAACTTTGCATATGCCATCTTGTAAATACTAGCCGGATTCTCATTTCCTTTCATCATCAACTCACTCATTTTTTCCATCGTTGCTTTATTCGTGATGACCCACAAATTACAGTCGTTAAAGGTTACGTAATCCGCAAGCTGCTCATTGGTGGCATATCCTGCAACCGTTACAGACATGGTGTATTCGTTTCCAAACTCTTTCGTCTCATCCTTTTCATTTCTTACCAATACATCAAAGGATTCTCCTACCTGTTTCGATGTCATCTCCTTAATTTCAAACATCTGAAGATCCACCTTGTCACCATATATGTCATTATGTGTTGATAACATACCTTCCTGTACTGCGATGACAGGAAATGCGGAAGCATCCTGAATGATGTTCTCGTCTGCACCGATTGTAGCGGCTACCTTTGCAAAGGTTTCATCGTCTAATCCAACAAAATTGATATCTTCATCTGTTCTGTTCTCCTTAAACATCTCCTTTTCGCTTTCCGGCAAACCATAGAGATCCATAATCTTCTCATCAACACACCAGTATTCCTCACTTAACACATCCGCCGGCATTCTACAACCAGCAACCGCAACATACGTTTCCTTTACATCTGCCACATTCTCATCGGCAAGCAATTGTTCCTTCATGCTTTCATACTGTGCATCTGTGTTATCACCCCAATTAGTAGCGATTGTATAATCATAGTCAAACTGTGGATTCATAGTTCCATCATCCACCATGATATAAGTAATCATTTTGTTAAGGGTTACTGTACCAAATGTTGTCACAATAAGAATCATCATAAACACAGACGCGGCAGCAATGATTCCTCTTGTCTTCTTTTTCTCACGGCTGATAGAGTTGCTTGCTAGCATTCCTTCTGCGCCGAACATACGAAGTGCACGCTTATTCATCGCATGCTTTCTCTTGCTTCGGCTGGCATTTCCTCTGATACACTCAATCGGTCCAATCTTGCCAATCTTTCTTGCTGGTAAGTATGCAGAAATCCACACAGTAATCACCGAAAATAGGATTGTAAAAATGATACCCGGCACCGATATATCAAGGGCAGCTTTATCAATATTAGATCCAGCAAATGCTCCAAACATCTGGTCAATATAAGGCTTTAGTGCCTGCATTCCTAATTGAATCACCAAGAGTCCAACAATAAATCCCATCGGCAATGCAACCAACAATAATGTAAATGCTTCATAGTACACACTACTGCGTTTCTGCTTTCCGGTTGCACCTACAGATGAAAGCATTCCAAGATACTTGCTGCGCTCCTCAAAGGACATGTTAAATACATTGTAAATTAAAACAACTGATGCTACGATGATTAATACTACAAAGAATACGGACATGACATTTACCAAGATGTTAATTGTGTTATCTGAAGAATTTCCGGAAAAAGCCATTACCATGTCATTGCTTTCCACGCGATCTTCGTCATCCACTATACTTTCAATCGTTGCAACAAAATCATCCTGTGTACGCAAATCGAACTGCATAGAAATATTAAAGGTTTCACTGGCAATAGAACCCTCTTCCAATAAGCAAATGGCTGTGTAACCAGCAGCATCCTTTCTTTCGAAAGCAGGTTTTTCAATAAATCCAACTACTGTATAAGTGTTCTTTATCCCTACATATTCATGCTCTTCATGAAAATCTTCTGTGGACTCACCATAATATGGAAAACCCTGTGGTGCTTCTAAACGTTTTCCAGATGGTAATTCAAAATTGTAATACGGAAACATCAATGTTCCACCATCATTTTTATCACTTACAATATAACGCTCAAAACAATCTACCGATACGGTATCGCCAACTTGAATCTTTGCACCATCTTCCACTGCTTCTACATTGATGACAATTTCATTCTTACTTTCAGGTAATCTACCCTCTGTCAAACGGATATTCATCCAATCAAAAGCGGTTGTATCATAAGCTTTCATCTGTAAAAATGGTCTCTCTGCATTGGCTGAAGCTGTAAACGCACTGTGCTCATAATTCGCAGATACCACTGTCTCTTCCACATGCTCTACCTGCTTTAATTCTTCATACTGTTTCGCATTTACATCATATGCACTTACGTGCCATTTTCCCTTATCCTGTGACGCCAATGTTTCCAAATAATGCATGGCTGTTTCTTTTCCTACAAACACACAGGTCATAAGCATTACCATACACACGATTCCAAATAATGTAGTAAAGGTACGCTTCTTGTTCTTTTTCATATATTGTCTTGTAACGTGATGTACAATTTTTCGATTAGTCATTGTTGTTTCCTCCTAATACACGGATGCGCTCGTCTTTTGTAATCTTTCCATCTTCAATATAAATGATTCTGTCTGCCTGTAAGGCGATACTCTCATCATGGGTGATAAGAATCAATGTCTGCTTGTGGTCACGGTTCGAAGCTTTTAGTAGTTTCATAATTTCCTCGCCGGTCTTGCGATCCAAGTTACCAGTTGGCTCATCTGCCAACACAATCGCTGGACGATTAAACATGGCTCTACCAATGGATACTCTTTGTTGCTGCCCACCGGACAACTGGCTTGGCAAGTTGTTTCTTCTCTCCGATAATCCTAAGTACTCCACAATCTCATCTAATCTCTCTTGGTCTAGCTTTCTTCCATCTAGTAAATGTGGAAGTGTAATGTTCTCATCTACATTTAATACCGGCATCAGATTGTAGAACTGATAAATCAATCCAATCTGTCTTCTTCGAAAGATTGCTAACTTATCTTCTTTTAGTCCGTGAAGGTCGGTTCCTTCGATGAAGACCTTACCTTCCGTCGGCTTGTCAACACCACCAAGAATATGTAACAAGGTTGACTTACCACTTCCGGATGGTCCAACAATAGATACGAACTCTCCTTTCTCTACACTGAAGGATACGTTATCCAATGCTTTTATCTTTGTATTTCCCTCTCCATATGTCTTTGTTAAATTCTCACATCTTAAAATTTCCATTTCCTTTTCCTCCCGAATATATAAACATGTATTTTTGTTTTGCTAGCTAACTTGAGCTTATTATAACAAATGTTGGAAAAAGAAAATGACTCTCAGGTGAATTTATTAGTGACATTTTTGTCACTTTTGAAAACATCAAAAAATCCCCCGTCATGACGAGAGATTTTTCTTCTAAATCATATGCATAAATACTGTATTTACTTCTTCCCTTATTGTGCTTCCTTACATCCAAACACTTCCATGATGTCCCATCGATAGTTTGTCTGGGTAGGATACTTGTCCTGTGGTACTTTATCACCGGTAAACTCTTCGTACTGCTTGATTGTATCTACATCTAACAAGTAAAAAATTCTGCTATCATATACTTCTCCTTAAGGAATAATAATACACATCATAGTCATTGGTTTCATATACCATATAGTCACAGCGTTCTTGTGCCGTATCTTCTAAACTTGCCACATGTTCCAACAGCGTCTCTGCATCTTTTGTTTTCAGCAAATGTTTGTCTTTTCTAAGATGTGATATCCAAGCTGTCACACACCTTCCGATATGTAATTCTGGTAAGGAGGAACACGGTCACTCCAAAGTCAACGCCTGCCCAATCACGATTGCTTTGGAATTCGTTCCATGTCCAATCTCTTTGGTCATCGCGATTGGCAATTGATTGCCTGCTATTCTCTTCACCAGCATTTCCATTGTAGGCTCACATTGATTGGATTCCATTTCTGTAAATGTGCCAAGCAAAATGCCAGCAACCTTCTCAAATGCACCCAACTGCTGTAACTGACAAAGATAGGTTTCCATCTGTGCAACGGTTCCACCTAAGCTTTCTAAGAGTAATATCTTCCCTGTCAAATCCGGCATATACTCTGTTCCAGCCAATTTCAAAAAGCATCGGATATTACCGCCGATAACCACACCTTGCATTTTCTGTTGCTGGATAAAATGATAGTCTAGACGAAACAAGTCGTCTCCTCCCTCTATCATAGTGTTTCTAAAATTCTCCACCTGTTGTCCACTCTCATCCCACACCAGATTCTTCACCTGATATAGTACGGATGGTTTTCCTGTCTTGGCATAGATGGCATTTACTACCGTGGTCAAATCACTATATCCCCAAAATTTTTTGTTACATCTACCGATTCTGTCATAATCGAGGTACGGCAAAATGCCATTGGCGATATCTCCACCAGATATGTCAAAAATCTCTGTGATCCCTTCATTTTCATACATCTGCATCAGTGCATTGGCCCGTTCCTTTGCTGTACCAGAAAATACGGATTCTTTTTCATATATGTAGTCACTAAATACTGGTTGTAGACCGATATCAAGCAGCGTATTCTCTAAGGTTTTGATTTCTTCTGCGTATTCCATTTTCTGTCCGTTAGAACAAGCGACAATACCCACCTTTGTTCTATAACTATTCATGTTCTGCCACCACCTTTTCCTTCATTACAACTCCTTGTTATAACTCATCATTTGTTGCAAATTATAACACATACTCCCCTACAATAAAACGAGAAGCTTTTCTGAAAAATGAATAAAAAAAATTTGTAGTTGACAATTTTCAAAACGAGGATTACAATTCATTTAACACTTAGGTTAAATGTTAAATGTAAGGAGCGTGATTGCATGGCATTACAAAACACACTCAAGGCGCTTTCCGACCCTATCCGACGTGAAATATTGAATCTTTTAAAGGAAGGACGGATGTCAGCCGGAGAAATTGTGGAAAAGTTTCCTGTTACAGGCGCAAGCATTTCCAGACACTTATCTGTGCTAAAGGATGCAGACCTGATTCGGGACACAAGAGATGGCAAGTACATCTTTTACGAATTGAACACTTCTGTTTTGGAAGAAATCATGTTATGGATTACAGATTTGAAAGGAGAGGATGACAATGCTTAAGAAACACAAGAAAACATTAATTTTATCATCGATTGTCATTTTATTACCAATTGTTGTTGGTCTACTGTTATGGAATTATCTACCGGAGCAAATCATAACGCACTGGAATGCAAGCGGGCAACCGGACGGCTTTAGCGGAAGAACATTTACCATCTTCGGACTTCCGGCTATCATGTTCGTACTCCATTGGTTCTGCGTACTTTGCACACTCTTCGACCCAAAAGCCAAGGAACAAAACACCAAAGTCTTTCACATGCTATTATGGATTATGCCAATCACATCCGTATTGGTGTCAGGACTTACGTATTCCGTTGCTTTGGGATATGAATTGAATCCTGCTATCATCATAAGTCTGTTGCTTGGTCTATTATTTATCATCATGGGAAATTACATGCCAAAGTGTACACCGAACCATACAATTGGTGTCCGAATCCGTTGGACACTTCGAAATACTGAGAATTGGAACAAAACACACCGATTTGCAGGACGTGTTTGGGTCATCGGAGGAATCTGCGTCTTGCTCACCATGTTTCATCCACTGAACGGATTTTTCTTCATTACGTTTCCGGTCATAATCATTTTGTCAGTGGCTCCGGGACTATACTCTTACATTTATTACAAGAAACAGTTAAAAGCCAGAACAACAATGAAGGAAGAGAATGTGTTAACACCTTCCGAGAAAAGAACGAATAGATTCTCTATCATTATCAGTGTCATTATTCTTAGCATCGCAATCGCTTTTCTTTTCACAGGAAAGTTTACGCTTAGCTACGGTGATACTTCATTTACGATTGATGCAGCTTATTGGGATGACGCAAGTATCAATTACGCCGATATCGATACCATCGAGTACCGTGAAGCTGACGACCCGGATGCTTCTATGAAAAGAGAATTCGGTTATGGCAGCTTCAACCTATTGATGGGTGAGTTTGACAGTGACGAATTCGGAACTTATACAAGATACTCTTACACAGCCTGCGATTCCTGTGTCGTACTTACCGTTGATGAAAAGACAATGGTATTAAATGGCAAAAGCGATGAAGAAACCAAGGCAATCTACGAGCAACTGCTTGAGAAAATGGACCAATAAGGAGGACATACTTATGGAAACCAATCAAAAACTAGAAACAAAACGAATACTCATCTACTTAGGCATCACATTTGCTATCACGTACTGTTTTTGCTTTTTTGTAATCTATCCATTAAACACATCAGCGAATGTACGGACGAATCTTAGTCCTTTCATCACTTTACTGATTGCAGCGATTATGTTCTCCCCTGCCATCGGTGTATTGCTCACAAGACTTATTACAAAGGAAGGATTCAAGAATGCTTGGCTTCATCCTCATTTTAAGGGGAATATTAAAACTTACCTGTTGGCGTATTTCGGACCGGGCATCTTGACCTTGTTCGGAACTGTGTTGTACTTCATTATTTTTCCGGATGAATTTGATTCTAACTTTGGATTCATGAATACATTGTTAGAGACTGCTAATGCAGGTGTGCAACCACCTGAAATGTCAATGTCAGCACTGATTCTTATACAAGCATTCACCGCATTATTCTTAGGACCACTCATGAACTTCTTTACCTGTTTTGGTGAAGAGTGGGGTTGGCGCGGCTACCTGTTGCCAAAGATGTCCGAAAAGCTTCCACTCATTCCAATGCTCCTTGTAAATGGTATTATCTGGGGATTGTGGCATGCACCAATTACGGCCCTTGGTCATAACTACGGCGTAGGATATCCGGGATTTCCATTTACCGGTATCGCTGCAATGTGCTTCTTCTGCACTGTAGTCGGTGTATTCTTATCCTACGTTTCTTTGAAAACACAAAGCTGTATTCCTGCTACTCTTGGACATGGTGCACTTAACAGCATCGCAAGTATTGGTATCTACATGACAGCCGATGGAGGCAATGTATTCCTCGGACCTGCGCCAACCGGTTTTGTTGGCGCGATACCATTTATTATCGTTGGGGTGATTATGGTGGTGAAACTAAAAAGCGGAGCAGAATCAAACGAAAAATAAATGTATCATTTTTATGGAGGTTTTTATGAAAACAAGAAGAATATTCATGTCCCTTTTCGGTGTTATTATATGTGCAATCAGTGTTGGCATTTTCAAAATTGCGGCCCTGGGTGTGGACCCGTTCCAGTCATTAATGAGCGGACTGGACAAACTCATTCCGATTCCTTTTGGAACCTTATACGTCATCGTCAATGTGCTTCTGCTTTCCTTTAGCTTGATTGCAGACAGACATTATATTGGCATTGCAACTTTTATCAACTTATTTTTGCTGGGATACATTACGCAATGGACGTATGAATTTTTACAGACCATCATCGTTAATCCATCTATGATTATCAGACTGATCTGTCTGCTTGTAGGAATTGTGATTATATGCTTTGGTTCTGCACTTTATATGACAGCAGACTTGGGTGTTTCAACTTATGATGCAGTAGCTTTAATTCTTGTAAACAAATGGCATATTGGACAGTTCAAGTATATCCGTATTGTAACAGACGTCATTTGTGTACTGATTGGTGGCATTCTCTTTCTACTTGGTGGCGGAAAAATATCCGAAATTCCAACAATTATCGGTATCGGAACAATCGTCACTGCATTTTTCATGGGACCATTGATTGAGGTCTTTAACCAAAAGATTGCAATTCCATTATTAACAAAAAACGTGAAGTGATTTCCACTTCACGTTTTTTAATAATGTTTCCCTCCCTGTTCAGTCACAGGAAAACAGAACCATTAATTCTTTTCTATTTCTTCAATATATTGATTTACTCTTTTTCTTACAAGATATGGTCCGTGATAAACAATAGAACCATCCGAAATCAATACATTATAACGTTGACGCTCCAAATTCGTAAATGTATCCTGATGTAGCTTTTTCCAATCTCGTTCTTCCTGCGAGAGATTGTATGTAGTTGCGTATGACAAAAAAACCTGCACATTCATATCTTCATCATATTGAAACGTTTGCATCTTTTTACAATTCTCATACTCATAAGCGCGTTCTTCCAATGTATTCTCACTATTGAATCGTTTTACGAAAACCTCTTCTAAGACAACCTTTTCATCGTCATCCAGATACCAACCCATCATTTCATAAATCTTCCATTGTAATCTAACGTAACCCGTATACATCATGAATTTCTGACCAATATTGGACAACAAGATATTCTTTTTTGTCATTCTATTATATATCAATGGCATTGCTCCATTTGCCTTCATACGGGAAATCAACAACGCCCCAACATCTGTATCCATACCAACAACCGCCTCTATCTCGTCCTTATACTTATCAATATAAGCTTGCTGATACAGACCGCTTGCCTGATGCGCCATTAGAATATATGGTTTCGAAACACCAATTTCACGAATTGCCTCATGCATTTCCTCTACATGCTGTTCCACAGTTCTCGGCTTATCCGTATCGTCACTAAAACCAGTACCGAATTGATCAAATACAATCACCTTATGGGACTCACCTAATAAATCCGCTAATCTTTTCACATTCATAGTCGGACAAAAATCGGATGGTGAACCAAAATATACAATTGTATGTTCTCCTTCACCTGTAACATATGCCGCCATTTTCTTCCCATCAACTTCTACAAATGTAATGTTATCCTTCTTGTATTGTTCTACAAGTGCTTCGTTGTCCTGTGTCTTATTCACGTGAACAACGACATGATATACCGTTAGAATGAAAAATACAATCAAGAAAAATATTGTAAGTCTTTTGATGTCTTTCAGCACCATCAATGGAAACGTCTTATGCTTTAACAAAAACCGTGTACTTATGTTATGTAGAAGATACAGCACCCCTGCACTCACCAACGATAAGACAAACACCACACATATCATTTGTGCAGTATTGTCTATATAACAAACCGGTCTATGATTCTCTTCTACGAAACAATAACTGAAAATCTCCACAAACAAACCATGAATCAGATAAAATTCCAGCGTCATCTTTCCCATGAGATTCAAAAATCGATTTCCAATTCTTATCTTCAATTGCAACAATAATGTCATCAAAACAAAGAGGATACTTGCTAACATCTGAGAGAAAACATGTGCCCAGCGCATCAATGTATAATTATAATCTTCTCTCCATGAACCAAGGACCTCTTGCGTACAAATTCCTCCAAAAAAGAACACAACCAAAAGTACAACACTGACCAAAAGGAGCGGAATATAGCTCTTTTTCATAAAATTCATTATTTTACCATCATATTTTGCAAACAGCATTCCAACACCAAACAGAATTATGGTGTTGTACCACCAATCACCGGACATCCACCAATCACAACATGCAATATAAATGATAATCGACGCAAAAATCCATATCATTGCATTCCTCTCAGACTTACAATGGCGAAACGAAAAATAGAACACCAGATAAAGCATAATAATGGTATATATGTACCACGAATACTTATTAGGCAAAACTGCTCCACCAACAACAAAAGGAAACGGTACCGGTATAACCTGCACATCATTCCACACTTGTGCACAAACAAAAATAAGACTCGTAGTAAGCAGTGCAATCACAATGCGCAATATGCGTTTCCCAAAAAATCCGTTCAGATAATCTGTCTTTCTCATATTGCTCTTATATAAGCCGTATCCCGAATAAAAGAAAAAGACTGAAACCAACAAGTAGCCCGTATCAACAAATGGTTCTAGACCAGATTTCACATACTCTGTCGGAACCCATTCCGCACAAGTCTTTTGTGCAATATGGTGTAGCATAATACAAAGGGTACAAAATCCTTGCACAGCCTTTGTCTGTGATAAATCAAGCACATTGGCATTCCATTCTTTTTTCTTTTTCAATTGTGCATTCTTAAACAATATAATTGCCAAAACCAAATACGTACCGTAAACTAGATAATCCATTTCTTTCTCCTACTATTTTCCTTTCACCTGTATCTTAACTTTAAAAAACGTGTAACATCATATACCATACTTCCACATTATATTGGATGATTACTCTTGATGATCTATATTCTGTTTCACAAATTCTATCGCTTTTTCCATCAAAGGCGCTTGCGCTTCACCTGAAAACGAATGATTCGCTCCATCAATTGTTATCAGTTCTGCCGATGGAAATAATTCCACACCTTTCATCAATTCTGCCATAAATTTATCACGTTCTTCTTGCAGTCCTGCTGCAGCATTTCCATTAAAAACCACAACCGGTCGGGTATAATTGGGGATTAATTCAAAGATATCAAATGCACTTAAATCCTTCACGTAAGCATCTGTCACACCTGCTGTATCAGGTATTTCTTCTCCCTCCATCTCATCAGCCCAAGCATTTAACTGGTATGAAGGTTCCAGCAAAATCATTCCCTTGACTTCCTCCGCTCTTTGTGTAGCAACATATGTCGTTGTCAATCCGCCATAACTATGTCCCCACAAAAACAGATTACTCTGATCAATCTTTGGCATGGATTGTACGCCATCCATCACGATATAAAGATCTGCCACATTTGTAAGAATTGTCGCCTCTTTGTATCTTGCATAATTAAACACAACACATGCGATACCTTCTTTGACAAACTCTTTCGCATAGCCCTCTGAGTAGGTATACGTTACACCGGCACCACTTGATATAATGACTGTAGGAAATGGTCCTTCCCCTTCCGGAAAATATACTTTTCCGGATATCTTGTAATCTTCTCTATAAAAAGTGAACGACTTTTCTGTTTCTGATACATCCATAATTTCAGCCGGTTTGCTCATCGTTGCTTCAATCGTCGGCACATTTATTTCGGTCGATTCTTCTGTTCCTATTCCATCCTCTGTTTCTGTTGTTTGTGTTGTTACCACCACATCTGAAGTATGTTCTGTCTTCTCGGAGCATGCCACAAGACTTACAACACATACCGTGGCGATAATCAGTGTTATTAATTGCTTCATCTGCTTATTATACCTTTCTATAAACTTTCTAAAACTATGTCAATTACTCAACCTGAACCCAGACAACTGGTCTGACCGCTCCGTTTGGTTTATTTACATATTTCTCATTTGTGAGGACAATTCCATCCTCTGTTACAATCGGTGCGGTTTTACTCATCTTCTCGCCACGAAGCCACCACCAGGAAGAACGATACCCTTTCATATCCCAGCGATTTGCTTTACTGGCGGAATTGACATTGGTACCCCTACTCTTGGCAACATCGGTAATGCTTAATTGACGACTCACATCATCCAAAAACATAGTTTCCGCTTCCTTTTCGGATAACAGCGACAATCGTTCGTCTGTCACAGGATGCGCAACAATCATTTCTTCTTCATAGTTACTGAAGATGTCCTCGTATAATGTATCATTTAAAAATGCACATAGATCTGCATCTTTCCACTCCACTTCTGTGTGCTTTCCATGGTAAACGCTGCCCGCAATGCCCTGCTTCGCAATGAGCATCAGGGTATCACCCTCTTTTTGTAGCACAATCCAGTGAAGACGCTCCGTTCCGAAACTTGTAGGATTCGTATCATATCTACCAAATGTCACCACATCTCCTACCTGAGCCTTAGACAAGGATTTCACTTCTTCCTCATATTCACTGGCTACTCGAATCCAAGATGTATAAATGAGCCAACCAATCCCTATGACGATTCCTAGTACCAACATAAGTAAAATAAATTTTATTTTCTTGCGTCTTGCCTCTGCTTTTTGAAGGGCTCTTTCATATTCCGATAGCTTTCGACCCTTTTTCTCTACATGCTGATGAACAGCAGTCAGAATAACTTTGTCCAGCAAATGCACAAGGATTGCTGCCACAATTCCACAGGATAGAACTGCTATGTATAATATGGCTTCACTCATTTGCGAGGCATCAAAAACACACTGCAAAAAGATACCATGCAACAGAAATATCTCCATGCTAATCACGCTGATTCCCTTTAGCATTGGATTTCCCAGCGATATCTTCATCCCCAGTAGCAATACCATCCATGTAAACACGAGACACAACGCCATCTGAGCACATAATGTAATTGCCTCATTGCTGATGATTTGGCCGATTGGGGTTACAGAATAATAGCCAAAAACCATTCTCACATACTCTTCTATGACATACGTTACCACAAGTAAAACCGAGGATGCAACCAACAACGCCCTGTAGTATTTCTTTGTAAAAGTTAGAATATGGTCTTTGAAATGTGCCACCCAAAGTCCCATCACAAATACGATGGTTGAATTATACCACCATTCTCCCTTGAACCAGTGATTGCCCATAGTGGATGTGTCATGGCCACTATGAAGTCCTATCATAATGAGAATTACACTTACTGCACTTAGCAAAACCAGCGCCACTTTCTGATTTTTACATATGTTGAAAATCAGATAAAACGCCACATACAAGAAAAATATTTCAACAATATACCATCCATTGCCATTGATTAAAACCAAACCAAGAACATATTGTATGATGTCTTTTGTATCCATTGGAATCTGCATATAAAATATGCGGACAAGCACAGCTATGATATTGGCAACCCAAAAGGGCACTAGAATCGTGGGTAACCTCTTCCGTAGAAACGTCTTCAAATATGCTTCTTTCGTGCGCACACTGATGATCAGACCATACCCGGAAAAGAAGAAAAAGAGTGAAGTAAATAATATACCTATGGAATTAAAAATGGTAATGGGTCCTTTATAAACCACACCATAACCGGTAACCTCTTGTGTAACATGGTGCAAAACCACACCGATACAAGCCAGTGCCTGTATCATTAACGACTGCTGGCGGTTCCATGGTTCTTTCGTAAACTCTCCCTTTTTGGCAACTTTACTGCCGATGAAGATGAAAAGGAGGTAGAGGACCAGATAGATTGTTAATAAAACGTTAGACATAAAGCCTCCTGTGTACATTTTTATACGAACAAAAACGCCCTAGCGGGCGTTCTTATACCTTTGGATTAGAATAATTTCTTCAATGAGTCCATGGCTCCTGATACTTTATCCCCGGCAATCTTTGCCTTCACACCGTCTACAACCTTATCTACCATACCATCTGGAATATCCACTCCTGCAAAATCTTCAATTGCCTTCTCAGGATTCTTCATGAATTCATCCTTGAAGTTGTCATCACTCTGTACCTTTTTTACGATTTCTTCAATCTTTTCCTTTAAATCCATAACCCTTCTCCTTTAGTGAAATATATATATTATTATAAATCATACATACCCTGTTGTACAAGTAGAAAAACACGTCTAATCTTCCTATTCACCAGTGTATTCATAGGAAGAAAACGGATAAAATGTGAGCGTTTTCACTTCCTCGCCATACGCAGCAAACTTCTCCCAAAATGCATCTTCCGTCATTTCTTCAGAAACATTGGGATCCCACTCACCTGTTTCATTATGATAATATCCAATGTCCTCAAAATTGCCATTCTTCTCATAGGAAAAATAGTAGTCGATGTAAGAAACTTCCGTAGCATTTGGTTCTAACTTTACATGTTCAAAAATCTTATAGATTGCACCTGCCGAACCCTCATTGAAAAAAGTACCATTCTCTAGCAAAAAGCATCTGTTTCTAGACCATCCCTCTAGGAGAAGGTGTGGTGTATCCTGAAATGTGTACACACTATAAATCGTCTGGCTTTGATTCGTTGTATCATCTTCATAAATGCCACCGATAATCAATTCTACCGTTCCGTCTTCATTTACATCTTCGAAGGTATATCCTACCTGTTCCAAAACATTGTCGTCTCCACTCATAATGAGTTCCCCTATACCATTGGTACCATCGATGTAGTCATATTCGTCTATGCCTGCACATATCATCTGATAAATAGAATCTAAAATTTCATAGTACATATTCACATATGTTTCATCGGACTCGTCACCATTTTCTTCAGCTTGCTCTGTTGCTACCTCTGTAGATGTCTCCGGCGTCTCCTGCGTTGTCACTTCTGTTTGTTCATCCGTCGCATCTTCTGTAGACATATCAACTTCTTCACTCTTTGCATCTTCTTGTGTACTATCTTCCGTGGTCATCTCTTCTACTGTATGCTGTTGTGTCGTATCTTCTCTATCTTGCCCACATCCGCATAAGGAACAAACAAGACCAAGGCTAAGTAATATCATTAACTTTTTCATATAAATCCTCCTCTATTTTCTAATTGGGACTTTGCATTATATAGGATACATTATATCACACAAAGAAGAAACCACACGAACAAATACAGAAAACTTTTCTACAAAATGCGATTGTGTGTTTAAAATGTAAAATAGGAAAATATCAAAAACTTGACATTCTCCTACTTATCCCCAGCCAAAAAGCCGGTGGGTATTATACGAACTCTTGACGCGAAGGTATCTTTCCTATCATTTTCAGTACACATTTGTGTACTTTTCCAACGTATTTACTAGGTTTTTCGCCCTATTTTTAGATGTTCAAAAAAGTGATTAGAGCCAAAATAGAGCCAGTACATTTTCTCCAAAAGCATTGATTTTCCTAAAGGAATTGTGCTTTGTGGGGTTACGGGTTTATTATAAGGGATAAAGTGGCTCTACGCAAGAAGTAAGTGAAAAATTAGTATATATTTCACTGATTTCATTGTTCTATTTTCTTATATAACGCTTCCACTTGTTTCTTTACTCTCATGCAGATAGATACTTTACCCCTGTTTCATATATTGCTTTATAAATTTTCATAGGATAATACGAAATAAATTCATCGACCTTTGCTTTCGTAATACCATGCTCTATTGCATATCTCGTCAATATCTCTCCACACACACTTAGATTTTCTTCGGCACATTTATCAACATCTTTGAGACACTCTAGAAACTGTAATATTTTTACATTCTCCTCAGTAATCTCTACCGCCGGACGTCTGACAATATATTTGCGATTTTTAATAGTCAGTTTTCTCACTACAGCTGGTGCATAGTTGCTAACAATTTCTTCAATAAAAGGCACTTGTGTAGATAACCCCATTCGGTTTGCTAACGTATAACCAGAATAAAAACCTATTCGTCTACCTTTACGCATAATATACTTATGAACTACAACCGTATCCACTGATAGCGGAATCCTTTCTCCCAAAATATTTATATTAGGGAAATAGTATACGCCTGGTTCAAATCTACATAGAATACCATCATCCGTAAGTTTTTTTAAATGATAACGAAGGTTTTCTTCTGTCATATCAGGAATACTAATATCACTTGTGAAAATAGGCTCCCCTATCAAATAGTTTTCAAGTAAATATTGGTGTAACATATTTCCACCCCCTCTCAATAAGTAAGTATCATATTTACTTATCGTTAGTGTACCTCTATTTTTAATTAATGTCAAAATAAAATGGAAGTCCCAAGTGAGTATGTTTCCTTTTGAGACTTCCATTTTATTTCTAACTGCTATCAGCCCATTTACGACTCGAACTCTATAAGTTTCTTTCTCTTTCTAAACCATTCTGTTTAATATTAGAGTGTTTTACTTATGTTTTCCTCTTTATTTTGTTGTATTTGACTGGCTTACTGTTTTTTGTCGCCAAAGTGTTGCCAGTACTAACTACTGAAATCTAACCGCATTTGTTCATAACCTTCATCAGATTCTATAGCTTCTATTGCCGAATACACTCTCTTCAATATTGGTACACCATTTTTATCACCTCGGATCGGAGTTCCTCCATTTTGCAAAAAATATTTATTTCCTTCTGCCGATGGTTTATATACTCCATACTCAACAACAAATAACGGTTTCTTGTTTTTTAAACTTTGTTCTCCGGCATTAAACGTACCACCATCCATACCCGATTCAATCAAAATCATGGCATTTGACAATCCAATTATTGTATTATTTCTCTTCATGGCATTAGATGCCGACCACGTAAGATTTGGTAAAAATTGCGAAACAAACAAATGATTTTTATCATTTAAAAGTTCTTTCACATCGCCTTTTATTTTGTTTTTTAAGATGCCTTCGACAATTACAAAAATCGTATTTCCTCCTGCTTGCAAAGCCGCTTTATGTGCAGTTATATCAACCCCTTTAGCATATCCACTTACAACAGTAATTCCATCTGAGGAAAACTGTCTAGCCGAACTATTTGTAATTCTCAAACCCGAATCAGATACATTTCTTGACCCCGTAAAGCCCACTGTTTTTTTCTTTAGCAATTCATAATTTCCTTTATAAAATAAGACTGCCGGAACCGTTCCCACACTTAGATTTTTAATACCTATAGGATAATTTTCTTCTCCTATCCAGCACATATCAACATCCTTTTCCTGCAACTGTTCTTGTAGTATAAGCGCCTGTTCTTTACTTTCATAAATACTTTTTGCCACCTCGGGCTTTATACCCATCATGCACATAACTTGTTGATTATTGCATATTTCATCTAATGAATACGGTGCACCATTAGCAATTTGGTAATTCAAATTTTTTAAAACACCATCTCCTGCACCCTTAGCTAAAATAATCCTTAAAACATCTCTATTCATCATCTATTATCACTATCCTTCAACGATTTTACGCAAACCAATCCAAATACCCTCTTAGCACCTAGCTTTTTAAGAAAACGAGCATATTGCCACATCGTAGTGCCTGATTGATATAGATCATCTATTATCAGAACACTTTTCCCTCGAACATTATCATCAATATATACACATCCCTTTTGATAAATATCTTCCCACACTTCGATTTTTTCATCTACCGATAATTCTTTCATTTGTGGTTTATCACAATTTAAGGTTGCATCTAAAAAATTTACATCTAATTCTTTGGCCATTTCTTCCGCCAGTAACCAAGCCAACTTTTTCTTACTCTTCCTTGTTGAAGGCATAGCTGACACAAACCAATCCTTGTTGTTATCCATTGGAATATATTGACAAGCACCTAACATTCTATCAAGCAAAAAACCACAATAATCCTCTCTATCCTCATCACTTATACTCTCAATATTATACTTTAATTGATACTCTGCTTCACCTATTTCTGTTCTCCCATTTCCGTAAATATAATTAAAGTCTGACGCAATACAATAATCTAATTCATTGTAAAAATATCGTGATATATTTTTACTTAAATAAACCCATAAAACATCCTGCGTTACATGTTGGCACCAATCCATAAAACGATCCATAAGCGTTCTATCACAACAATCTTTCGGCAACCACAAATTATACATATCTGAATACTTTTCACTCATTCTCCATTTTGTCGGACTTTGACTTTCCAACATAGGAAAGAAAAAGTTAACAATGTCTACATATTTATCAATAGTTGATATATTATATGATGCATCATTATCATAAATCAAAATCCAAAATTCACTTCTCTCTCTTCTAAACTCATGTCTCATGGGCTCTCTCCTTTCTATCAAACTAGCTCATTACAATATCTAGTACTAATTTATACCCTTTTACTTACTTTTTCAACTTATATATTAGCACTTCAAATATATAATATAAAATGCCATCAAAACCTCTATTCCACATCCTTGTGTAACAATGTATAGCAATCATATTTTCATTGTAACCTATCATTCTTTTAATCATTTCTAACTGTTTTATCTTTTATGTGGTAAACAATATCATTTTTTTCACAATACGCAACCACTTCTGCCGCTTTAACATTATAAAATTCTCTATGTTCCAAAAAAGAATTCGCTTCTTTACTATAATTTGTTCGACCAAATATAATCTTATCAACAAATCCTATTGAATCCAAAATCTCAGAAAGATTCTGCTCAATTATATTAGGTGTTGGATAGGGTTCTATGCTCACCCAAGTCTTACAGCCTCTTTTAGATAATTCTTTAAGGGCATTTAGTCTGTTAATATATGGTGCTGCCCCTGGTTCAACTTTTTTACGATACTTTTCATCCAAAGAAACCAATGTAATTCCATATTCATTATCACGCGATAATCCTGCTAATTCAATTGGTAACAAACCTTTTGTCAACACTGTACACTTTATATCTGCTTCATTCAATTTTTTTATTGCTAACATACTCATTTGAATAATTTCATCATACTCATACATAAAAGGATCTGTTGCAAAACATAATTGCACCGATTCAATTTTATTCTTTAATTTAGGAATTTCTTTATCTAACAAATCAAGTGTATTCGAAACAAGATACGGTCTACACCATTCTTCATATGATTTAACTTGTCCAAATCGTTTCTTCATCAAAAATGCATAACATGGATATTTACAACCGTGAGCACATCCTAGAACATAATTTATTGTATAATCACCATACTCTACTCCTGTTTTATAAAGCATTGTTTTTCGTTGTATGTATCCTTCAACTTTCAGCATTCTACGCTCTCCTATCTGTAAAAGTCAGTTTTCCTTTAGACTCTTTTGCATCATAAATCGTCTTTAATGCCTTCTTAATTTGTGGCTTGAAGCCATCTGAAGGAAAAACCGGATGTTCATCCAAAACATTCCACACATCATTTAATACAACATCCTTGCATCCTTTAAATCTATTTTGAACAAACTTTGCAATATCATTAATATGATAACAATACTCATCTGTAACAGAAGTAATTACGGGGTCTTGTTCTAATCCCTCAAATTGCAACACAAGTTGTCCGTCATCACGAGATATTCTTTTCGTCGAAGACTTTCCTCCAAACGTTTTCCATGCTGTTGTTTTATACAATTTAAAACCATCAATACTACTCGTGCAATGTATCAAATTATAAACTACTGCATTCATTTTATTAAAAAATGGATACGAAGCAATATAATACTTTCTGCTTGAACCACCTCTGATAAGATGTATTATTTCTTCTATTCTTTTTTCAAAAGCATTTCTATCACTTCCAAATGATGCCAATTCTTCTATATTAGTCATATAAGTATTCTCATATTTTTCAATTTTATCTGGACGCTTAACCACCTTAGTTGCTCGTATAGAGTCAGACACCATATGGTTAATAATAACTTCACCCCATGTACATAGAAAAGGACGAATTGCCTCCCAATCAATTATTGCTTGAAAAGGGTCATATACTAATAAATAATTGTATTTGTCATTTTCTGCTATCTTTCCCCCTAATTGTTTAAGCAGTTGATTCCCATCCATAACACTAGTATGAATATGAAAATTGTTTGTATCATGTGGCAGTCTACTTTTGAGAGTATCGATTTTTTGTTCATTCCAATCATTAAAATATAAATGCGCCTGTTTATGTGGATATTGTTGCATTGCATCACCAACAATCTCCGCAACACGTATTGGGGTTCCAATTATTTCATTCCCATCACTATCATGATATACACCACTATTAGACATACAATCAATAAATACCACACCTTCACATAAGGGATAGTTCATCAATTTTTGAATCCATGTTTTAACATACTCCGAAATCAATTCAAATTTCTTAACCGTATGTGGACTAATTCTATTATTATCTTCATCAAAAAAGAAGAAAAACAAGTAACTCACCCTTTCTTACATACCCAAACAAACACAATTCGACAAATTCTTTAATACAAACCTATTCTTCAGTAATGCCACAATAATTTAGCTCTTTAGTTTTCTTCCACATAGTGTTTTAAAACATCATACACACATAAGTACTGCTCTGTAATAACATTTCCATAATTACGAGTTCCCTGATATTCCTTTTTTAATTCAAAATGTACCCCAGACTCTTTTTTCCCAGGTAAAATCAACGCACTATATAATTCTTCTATTCCCAACCGAGAATATCGCAATATTTCATCATATGCATACTGTTTATAATTCAACCTTCTTAAATATTGATAATACTTTGAATCAAAGATATATAATCTATTTTTATCAACTCCATAATGATCCAACTCAATTTCAAATTTATTTCCTGACGCATCAACCATATAACTAACCTGCCTAAATTCAACTAATGATTTCTTTTGCGATGTATCAAATATTATATTTTTTGTTATACTATCTACTTCTTTGAAGTACGCATTTAAATACTCATTTACAGCCTCCTGCCAAACCCAATTAAAATAATCCACTTTAACATGAATGTTACCACCTATACACTTGGACTTATATTGAACAAAGAATAGAATCATATTGTCAATTAGTTCTTTTGTAATATCTTTATGTATATTTCTTTTAATTTCATGTAATTTTCGAATAGTAAAATCTAAATGATCCAAATAATTTATATTTCGTTTTCCATACATTGTTTTCGGCAAAGAAATAAAACATGTGAAAAAAGTAATGGTATAGTCTATTATAAAAGCCATGCAATCTGTAATAAAATTCGAATATTCTTTGTTTCTACTAACGTATAAAGGCGAATATACTATGTTACCATCACTGACCAAAATTTGTGCCTTTTGAATCGTCTTTTTCCACGATACTTTTCCAAAATACCCAGGTTGGATCAATTCCTCTTGCTCTTTGTATAACCCATATTGTGTAAAATATTTATATATCTCATAAAAGGCATAAAAAGGATAATCTGAACAAAAATTACGATCACCACCTAAATACGAACTTGCTTTCGCTTTCCTTTTTTTATTATTACTATATTTCGTAATAGCCTCATATAATAACTTTATATCTGAAAACAAATTTTCTTCTGCCTTATTGTAAACATCAATTTTGCCTTCTTCAAAATAGTGTTTCGGAAATACTGCCAAAATTTTTCCTTTTCTGAACACAAAACCAACAAAATCATATATATAATATTTTTTATCCTTATCATATCTATAATCATCCGGAGTCAACTCAAAAAAACTCATAATTTCCTTTGGTATATAATCTCCATCCTGACCATATACAAACTGAGAATTCATTATATGATCTCCTTCCATTATTATTTAAAGTACATTTCGTTTCCATGCTTGAATACACTCTATAAATACATCACTAAAAACAGGTTCATCATTCTCATATTTATCATATAATTCAGAAAAACTACGCACATCGGAAGCAAACAATTCAACTCCATTTTTAAAAGATATTTTATGTACATCCTCCCATAAATAGTGTAACAATTTGTTCTTTATTTTTTCTTTGTGATCTTCACCTGTCGCTTTTTTTTCAAATTCAACAAAAAATTGGCCTAATTGCTTATCCTCACCTAAATCAAGCCATCTTTCATCTGAAATAAACTTGTTAAGCACCCCATATAAATCCACCCAAGTTATCGTATCGACCCCGTTAGGAGTATATACTTTGAGATCTACGTTATTTTCATAGGGTCCTCCTACAGGCACTGGTTTTGTACTAATATATTTCCACTCAAACCGTCTCTTAAAAGCAGTATCCATTGTAAAAACATTTTGATCACTTGTATTTACCGTTCCAATAATAGATAAATTAGCTGGTATCTTAACTTTACTATCTGAAAGGGCAATAATATCCTTTGCAATTAAATCATTACAAATAAAATATCTACTATATCCTTTATTCACACCCTCCTTCTCTCTATCTAATAACTGAAATAAATCCCCAAATATTGCAGCACAATTTCCTCTAGTCATTTCTTCTAAAATCAAAAAAACTTTTTTAGAAAGGTCCTCATAAGCTTTTTCAATTGCCCTTGTGAATATTCCTTTCGAAAACGAATATGTTATACGTTCCACACCACTATCTGATTTATCTACTGTTGGTAACAATTGTCCCACAAAATCACAATAACTATATTCAGGATGAAAAGTTGTCCGAAAAATCTGTTCATCTGGAATATGATTTCTCTTTAGGTAATCATCTATTTCAAAACTTTTTCCTGTCCCTGGTGCTCCATAATATATAATTTGCATTTAGTCAACCTCCTCAAAATTAATTTTAAATTGTGCATTCTAATTTCGACATAAATCTTGTAACAAGTTCCACTTTATCATTACGAATATCTTTCAAAGATTTAATATTTAATGCATACTTCTCCTTTGATGCCAAATAAACAGCTGGGATTATTTTTATGCAATATCGATATAAATCTGCTGTAATATTAGAAGAGTCTTCTAAACCATTTGACAATACCTTTACAATCCTATTTTCTCTATCATACTCGAAATATCCATTTCTCTTTTTTCCGTTTTGTGTCAATAGTTTGTCATAAGCATCAATTGTATCTATGATAACACTATCACTCACGTCATTTTCACCACAAATCACATCTCGGTAAGGACGGTTAAACACATCCATATAATTAAACCCCATCAATTCTGCACATATTATACAAGTCTTCACAGCATCTTGCTCAATTCTGTTTTTTTCGTTGACATTTACTATATATACCGGTCTATTATGAAAGTAACAATCATCCTTATTTTCAGGTAACCCTTCATATATACCTAACAAAACCGGCATCACCTGTCTTGTCAAAACATCATTTCCAGTATCAAGATTAGGAGGAATATAAAAAAACAAACCATCAATGTTTGTATTTTCATTTTCAAAATAGCCAGCATAAATCGAGCTATTTCCTTTGTTACCTATAATATGTTTTATAGAATCCTTTTTTTCTATTCTATATGAAGTAATATTTAATTTGTTATATTTTCTATTCATATCGTCAATAATTCTATTTATCATATCTTCCGGTGTATCGATTTGAATTTGTTGCCATTTCAAAGATATATCATCAACAGCTCTTGCTTCATTTAATTTGTTGATTAACTCTTCTGGAATAACTAATATGTGCTTCAATACTATTTCCCCCTTTAATAATTTTTAATCAATATCTCATCTTTTGCATATCTCCAACCACTAGTACCAATGTCCACCACCTTATATCCATGTTCAACTATCCATTTTTGCAATAGATTATGTTTTTTCCCTTTGTGCTCCAATACATTAGATAATATAAATTTATATCCTAATTCATCTATTGTTGTTAGTACTTTTAACAATTCTGCTTCTTCTTCGCTTCCCCAACCTTTCATTCCTCTTTTTCCATCGTTATACGATGCACTGGTAATAAAATATGGTGGATCAAAATAGAATACTGTATTTTCTGGATACTTATTCCATGATATAGTAGTATAATCCGAATTTATCAATTCTACATTTTCCGTCTTAGTTTTAAATTCTATAATACGACTTTTAATATCTTCACTGTACCCAGCCACACCAACTGGAGTATTAAAATCATGATTTCCATTAAAGCGAAGCATATTTTGAAACGAATACATATGTAAAACATAAAGCATTGGAATAGAATGTGTTTTATTATATTGATTACGTAGTTGGATATATCGCTCTTTGTCTGCTTTTTCTAATTTATAATCATTTATTATCTGTTCTACTTCATTAATAATTTGACTTTTGTCAGACTCAAGCAACCATTTAATAATTTCATACACAAATGGATTCAACTCATTATATACAACTTTATCAAGTGCTAATACATTTGCTCCGACATTGAACGCTCCTCCCATAACATCTACAAATGTTCCTACATTAGATGGTAATTGTTTGAGAATTTGCGGTAACAATGTATCCTTACTTCCAGAATAATTCAGCGGAGACTTGTTAAACGAAAGATCTTTCTCAAAATATATAATAACTTCGTTTAATTTTTTTCCATTCCCTTTATTACTTGAACGATGATTTTGATACTCTTTATAGTCATAGCAGTTAACTTTAACCACACCATTTACAGCAAACTTTCGGGCTAATTCACATAACTCCTCTAGGGGAACCAATCCTTGATTACTATAACTAATTAAAATATGTTTAAAGTTAATTTGTCTGAATAAATCTTCAAAAACTATTTTTGCATTGGCACGCTGCGCATATAAAGAATTTTTATTTCCACGCCCCCTTTTTCCGCCAACACCTTTAATTACCGGACAATCATATTTAGTTAAAGTTTCCAACATATGATATGCCGAAACATATTGGGTAACTGTATATGGTGGATCAATATACGCAATGTCACCATTTAATTTTCTTATTAAGTCATTTGTGTTTTCATTATACACTTCATTACAAGAATACATTTCATTCTCACACATTTCTAGTGGTTGCAATTCAAATCTTTTTTCTGCTCTAGCATCCCAAAACTTAAAATATGCCTCATACGTTCCTGACGTATTAGAAACTTTTGTCATACTCTCCATCATAGAAGCTAATAAGAAGTAATATTCCTGTTCTGTCACAATTTCATCTCTATATAATTCCTCAATTTTCAATCTAATTCCATCTAACCTTATACCATTTTCTTTAGTAAAAAACATTCTTCCCCCTTCCGGAGTATAATTATGATATATAAAATAAGAATCATCAGGTTGAAAATCTAAATTATTTAACCATTCAAATATATTACTTTTATACTTCTTTTTGAACTGCTTAAATTCTGGAATTGTTTCATTTTCTAATTTCGCTTTATTCATCACATAAGAATAATACAAAAAATCATTCGAAATAATCTTATATTTATTCTTAAAATAATCTCCAACACATCCTGTCCCCGCAAATAAATCAGCAAACGTTTCGCCTTGAATATTATATAAATTTATTGTTTCCTCAATTGCGGATAGTAACTTTATCTTACTTCCTAAATATCTCATTTCATTCACCTTTTCTATATGTTTATTACATTTTTCGAATGACTTTATATTTCATCATCATATTTTTCCAAATTGTGACACACGCAATCCGCAAAAAATATCCAACGCAAGCTGTTATATTCCTCTAACAACTTTGCTATACATAATAATTATACCACCCACGCTCACCCCTCTCAACCCAAAATATTAATTAATCCCTTTACACTCCTTGATTTATATAGCTTTTCAACACCTCCCTTTCCACCCTACTCCTAATCCCATTCACTCTCCTTACCCACTCTATCGGATTCCTCTTTTTCAACGCTTTCGTCACACCTTCCTTCTTCATTATCCGTTGTACGACAAGCTCCACCTCTCGATTCATCTCTTCCTCTTGTTCGTGCAAAAATATATTCCAAGTTCCCTCTAAAAGCATTCGACAATAATCCCTCTTCCGATTCTCCCAATAATATTCTGCAATCATTTGTCCGTACTTTCCAATTGTATAAACCTCTTTCTGTTCCACGCCCAAATTCGGATAGTAACATCCATCCGCTGCCAATATGTACTCCATTCCGTTTTCATAAATTGTATTTTTCATTGTCTTCATATCAATCTCCGTCCTTCCTAAAACTCAATTCTCACATTCAACATCAAAACCATTCTTCTAGTTTTATTCTACAACACACACCTGCCAAACTATGGCACGAATCTAGCATTTTTGCTAGATTATGCTAGACCGAATTTTTCCCAATAACATGCTAAAAATCTTCTTCTACATTTTTCTTGTCATTTCTGCGCAGTTCTGTCGGTGTATTTGCCAGATACGCATCGTGTATCACGATGCTACTGGTCAGGGGAATCCCCCTGAAACCCCTTCGATTTTCTCCAAAAACACAACCAAAACCACAATGCTATTGCAATCTGCTACCAATACTATTGTAGACCACTACCACTTTTCAAAAATGGTAGTATATTTTTCTACCATCGTTTTCATCTCACAGAAAAATGGTATTATAAAATTCTACCAGTGGTATTGCAATCTTCTATCACTTTTCATAAATGATATGATGAAACACTAGCATTTTTTCAACAGCGTCATTACGTTCTAGAAAATTGCTAGCATGTCTAGCAAAAAGTGCTAGATTTCCGCTCTGTTTCTAGCATTTTCTAGCATCTGTTTTTCCGAATCTAGCAAATTTGATAGCACGTCTAGCATCCACTTTTCCGAATCTAGCAAATTTGATAGCACGTCTAGCATCCACTTTCTCGTGTCTAGCAAAATTGTTATTGCGTCTAGCATCCGTTTTCTCGTGTCTAGCAATAATGCTAGATTTCGTCCCTTTTCTAGCAAAATTGCTAGACTTACCTTTATGTACATAAGACTCCAACTGCATTTACTCCAAAAGAAATAGGTGTCAGCAACTACGCCAACACCTATCTCATAGACTCGTACAGATAAAAGAAGTATCTTTGTCACCGCTAGCTCCATTTCATAATGTCATCCATCATTGCACTCGGTAATTCTGCTTGCGGTTCGTCATTTGGCATAGGATTTGTTCCGACAGTATAGCTACCATTCTGTTTCTCCGATTGTACCTCTACAACCGTTCTTGATACATTCACCGTTGCCAAAAATCGGATCAAATCCTGATACACTTCATTACGAATCTGCTCCCTATCTTCCGCTCTCTTTTTTTCGTACTCTTCCACTGTGATATAATTTTCACGTTTTGCCTGCTTTACCAAATGTTCTGCTCCATAACCATTGATATAATTAATAACGCATGTAAAAGCCAACGTATTCTCTTTGAATGACGGCAGAAGCTCCTGCACTTCTTGCATCCATGCATCAAACTTCTTATATCCGCTCACCAAACCTTGTGCATGAAATTGTTGCAAGTCTTCTCCTGTAATCTCCAACACCATATCAATTTCTATATTCTGTCGCTTTTCATTGAAATCATGTGCGCCCACAGTATAATTCCCTGTCACAGCGCGAATTGCATCTAACACCGCTGTCTTACCGGTATTATTCTTGCCCACTAAAATGAGGGAGCTTTTAACATCTAAAATCTCCAACTCGCGAATGGACTTAAAATTGCGAATACTCAAAGATTGAATCTGCATAAAACTCCCTCAAATACATTCATATTGTTTCTATAATTTCATAATCAAAGCTTCTTAAACTTGGCCTTCTTACCTACACCTTTCTTTTTCAGCATCGCTTTGTATGCTTTCATTTTTTTCTTTGGAACCTTGAATGTTGCATTCGACTTGATACCTTTGAACGCATTCTTTCCAATCTTACCTGCAGTTAGTTTATTAGACTTAATCTTAATACTCGAAAGCTTCTTACACTTTGCAAAGGCCTCTTTTCCAATCTTCGTTACCGAAGACGGAATTGTGATGCTTTTCAAGACGCTACAACTATAAAATGCTTTGTCATTAATTGTCTTTACATTACTTCCAATAGAAATTTTCTTTAACTTCTTACATCCCATAAACGCTTTCTTTCCAATGCTGACTACCTGATAACCCACACCGTTATAAGTGACCGATGTAGGTACTTTGAATGTCTTTACCTTCTTAGATAGCACTTTTACAAAGGATACAGAAAATGTTCGGGTCTTCGTATCAGCTTCAGTAACTTTATATTTGGCACCATTCACCTCAAACAGAGCACCTGTCGGCAGATATGATTGTGTTGCATCATTGCTGTCTTGATCACTACTTCCATTACCGCCGGTACCACTATTATCGTTGTTATCGCTGTCATTGCTGTTGCTGCTGTCACTTCCGCTTCCATTGCCGCTGTCACTTCCGCTTTCATTGCCACCATTACCTTCACCGCCGGAAGTTTGTGCATCTGTACAAATGATTGCATAGGTAGAAAACTTATCGGTAGCAAATTCCAGTTTTCCTGTTGTTGTATTATAAGTTGCTTCTAATCTGTCACATTTTCCATCATGTTCACGGATAATATAATAATTTTTATTACTGTCGTATCCTGCAACGTCAAGAGAAATTGTAACTTCGTTCTCCAATTTCGTAAGCGGAGTAGTCCAGTTTCCTCTGTCTCCACCTTTACTAACTATCTGATTGAGATCAATATCGAGGAATATCGCATCAAAATCCCCAACTTCTTCTTTTATTATATTACTTACCGCATTTTTATCCACCTCATCTACATCCATCTGCAGGTTACCGGTATCAATGATATTTTCACCTCCGCTGATAGCGCCACCCGTTATATTCGTATTTCCACTTCCTACGTTAATAATATCCTCTGTTTCTGAGAACATCACGTTAAAATGCACATTAGTGTTTGTAATATATTCAAACTTGTATGTACTGATTTGTTCGATTGGATTAAATTCATTCAACAAACTTTCTGTTTCATTTGTAATGATATCTGTTACCTGATAGCCATAATCCGGCACAAGAACAAACTCAACATATACATCAGAAACATCCGGCATGACGAACAAATCCGTTCCACCTACAATCGCCACTCCATAAGTCCGAAGACAAGCTTCCATATCGCCTTCTATTGTATCTATTGCATAAATTTTACTTGATTCATTCACTTCCTCCGGTATCGTCGTATATGTTACATCTCCGACATAAACACGGTGATACATTATTTGTCCGTTCTCTACAGTGACATTTCCGCCACCCCAACTAATTGCATACCACAAATCAATTTCCGGCTCACCAAAATCTACCACAAATACAGGAAGTCCTTCAAGAAGTGAAAACTCATATCCGTCTCCTATCAGGGCGTCATAATATGTATTGATGTTATCCTCGTTAATAACATTTTCATCATCCACATACAACCTGCAACCACCCCTACGAACCGTGTAATCGTCATTCGGAACAGCCTTTATTGTAATACTTGTTGCTTCTCCCGGAATTGCCACTAGTATATTTCCACCTGCATCCGCTTGAGTACTTGTCACGGATGTAAATTCCTCATCTATATCAAATTTGTACATCACCGTACCATTTGCACCCGGGCTGGAGTTTCCTATTTGGATTTTCACTACATCGGAATTTCCTCCGGGCATTTCGCCACCGCCGCCGGGATTAGAGGACTTTTCCACTACCGAGAAAACAATATCTGTAGGAACACCTCCATCATTCGTTTTTGCAGAAATGCTGGTCTGATTGTTATTAACCGCTAATGTAGTACTGAAGCCGTCTTCTGCAACCACTCTGACTTCCATCGTTTCTGCATCAAAACCAGTTAAGGTTATTATATCACTTTCAGATAATGTCTGTTCGCCAGATTTATCAGCAGTTACAGTGACATTTCCAACTATCCAAGAGCCTGTTCCAAAGTCCACAGAATAGGAAGCTACATTTCCGCCGGGATTCTCTCCACCGCCGGGATTGGATCCTCCGCCGGTACCGTCGTTGTTGTCAAATTCTATTGTGAAGGTGATGTTTCCATCATTGTCTTGGATATTGTATGTCCATCCGGATTCGGTGATCAGTGCATCGTAA
>JAZSPZ010000052.1:0-87291 GCA_045537735.1 Lachnospiraceae bacterium | reverse complement strand
CCAAAAGCGAAAAGATTTAATCTTTACAGGAAGAACTTTGTTCGGTGCAATGCCACCAAAAGGACAGGAATTAGACGATCATTATTTTGGTTCTGTGAAAACAAGAGTATTATCTTACATGCATGATTTGAATATTGAATTGTGGAAACTTGGTATTTCTGCAAAAACTCAGCACAATGAAGTGGCACCATGTCAGCATGAGTTGGCACCGGTATATGGAACAACCAATGTGGGAACGGATCATAATCAGTTGATTATGGAAACGATGAAGAAGGTTGCAGAGCGTCATAATCTGGCATGTCTTTTACATGAAAAACCATTTGCTGGAGTCAATGGTTCTGGTAAGCACAACAACTGGTCACTTTGTACAGATGAGGGACAGAATTTGTTGGAGCCAGGTAAAACACCGCATGATAATATTCAATTTTTATTGTTTTTAACAGCAATTTTGAAAGCTGTAGACGAGCATGCTGACCTGCTAAGACTTTCTGCTGCAGCAACAGGAAATGATCACAGATTAGGTGCAGATGAGGCACCACCAGCGATTATCTCAGTCTATCTAGGTGAGCAGTTGGATGACGTATTAGAGCAATTAGATACAACAGGTGAGGCTACAAGCTCCATTAAGGGTAAGCGTTTCGAGTCAGGTGTTGCGACTTTACCATCCTTTAGACAGGATGCCACAGATCGTAACCGTACCTCGCCATTTGCATTTACTGGTAATAAGTTTGAGTTTCGTATGGTTGGTTCTACCCAGTCGACAGGTACGCCAAACACCATTATCAATACGATTGTTGCAGATGCACTTTGCCAGATTGCGGATGACTTAGAACAGGCAGAAGATTTTGAAATGGCTGTCCATGACAAGATTAAGGAATTAATCGGAAAGCATAAGAGAATTGTATTTAATGGTAATGGATATTCAGAAGAATGGGTAGAAGAAGCAGCAAGACGCGGTTTGCCAAACATCAAGTCTATGGTAGATGCGGTAGAAGCATATAAGAAACCAGAGAATATTGCATTGTTTGAAAAGTATGGTGTCCTTAGTAAGGTGGAGATGGAATCCCGCGCGGAAATCTATTATGAAAACTATGCAAAGCAGATTAACATTGAAACCAAGACGATGCTTGATATGGCTAGAAAACAGATTATTCCTGCGGTTATGAAGTATGCAGGGGATTTGGCAAAGGGAACCAACGAGTTAAAAATGTTAGGCATGGATGTATCTGTTCAGGAAACAATTCTTTCGAAGATTACAACAGAGTTAAAGCGTCTTGTAGATGCTGTGGAGTATCTGGATGCGATTGATGATAAGGCACGAGCAATAGAAGACGATATGGAAGCAGCAGCAAAATGTTTCCACACAGACGTGTTCCCGGCTATGGAGGAAGTCCGTGTGCCTGCAGATAAGCTTGAGGATTTGGTGGATAAGAAATATTGGCCATTTCCTCAGTATGAAGATATGTTGTTCTATGCGTAGGGATAGACGAAATATGTAAAGTGATTTTAGTCCATCGTTTTTTCAATAAAAATACGATGGACTTTTTTATCTTTTCGAATGGAGTATTTAGTGATATGATAAAGGTTAGAGTGTGTGCGTTTAAAAACCTGATAAGAAAGAATAGGTGACAGTGAGTAGAGGAGGTTACATATATGGAAATTATAATTGAGCATAGTCATGATAACAACCTGTTTGAAGAGGTTGCATTTTATAAAGGAATGCTGGGGGAATTTAGCTACAATCCTAGAAAGTTTTGTATTACCTTTGCGGACATCAAAGATCGGCAGACGGATGTTCTTCGTTATATCGGAACAGACAATGTAATTGAATTACCCTTTGGTGTGATGGCGGTTCCGTATCTTTTGAAAGAGGGCTGTGATGACTTTGAACAAATTACAATTGTGAATCATTCCAATAATTTGATTGATATGGACTATATGCTATATCGAACCGCAGTGAAGAAAGTAGAGTTGAAAGGATTTGGTGCACCGGTTTACATCCAGACCGCAGAGTGTGCCTTTGCAGAGTCTCAGGTGGAGGATATCGATATTAGTACAATTAGCTTGTCTAGATGTAATAACATGATTCGAATGTTTGCAGATACCCCCATTACACAGATGGATTTATCCAGCATTCATTTGAGAAATGATATCAATATAGAGAATATGTTTGCAAATTGTAGGCAGTTAGAGACAGTGAAATTGTTTAATTGTGGTGCAGAACGAAAGATTGACATCCAGATGAAGCAAGCGTTTCGTGATTGTACGGCCCTGAAAGATTTGCGAATCTATGATGCAGATGAATTTCATGTGGAAGGATATGATGGTGATATATTAAGTGTCATACCAGAAAAAAGTCCGCTTTTTAGTTGCCTCAATTCCTTTTTACTTGGTTTTGTACCAGAGTTTGATGAAACGTTAGGTGTACAGTTGAATGAAGCATTTGATATCAAAGTGATTAACGCATATTCCATGATGTTGCGCAAGTGTATGCCAAAGGATATGCTCAATAATGTGAAATTCATTTTCCATTTGCTCCAGGAATTGAAGCTTGCGGAATGTGGTGAGCAGGGATATGTGAGTCAGATCCATTTTGTGAGTGATATAGAACAGGAAAAGGAAAAACGAAGACAACAAGAGCAACAGGCGAAAGTGATTTTGGTACAGCCGCGCCAGATGACAGATTCTGATGTGCTTGTATACGCACTATACCTAGGAAAGGATGTGAAAGGTTATCGTATTAAGTATCAAGGGAATTATTATGATATCACGCCATCCCAGAGCGTAGAATTGGGTTTTTCGGACATTGTGCCTTGCAAGAAATTAAAATTGTATTGTGAAAATGAAGAATATCATGTTTGTCAGACCTGCGGTGAAACAATTAAGATTTATGAATATGATGACCTGATCAAAGTTTTGAATCAATGAAAATGAGGGAAAAAGGAGATATATAATGAAGAAATCAATGAAGAAAATAGTAATGATTTTGAGCTTATGTGTACTTGCATGTATGTGTAATGCATGCGGACCTGCAAAGGAGCAGGTGTTTACGGAAAGTGATTTTAGTATTACGCTGAATAGCCGTTTCACAAAAGAAAACGAACAAGGTGCAAAATATACTTATTCGGATGGAAAGTCAGGAATAGCAGTAGACAATATGTCCAAAGAAGAAATCAAGCAGTCTGGTATACAGATTACATCCTTGAACCGTTTTGCAATTTTGGCAATTAAGAGTTATGGTTCTGCTGATAATGCGTTGGTTCGTGATGGATTAAATCATTCTTATTGTGAATTTGAATCCGTTGTCGATGGTAAGAATGTGTCTTACTACACTGCGTTTTATGAGACAGATACCCATTATTGGATGGCTGTATTTGCCTGTGATCCGTCAGATTACGCAGAGTATAAAGGATATTTTGCAAACTGGGCTTCTACGGTAACTGTGCAATAATATGAAGTGACATGATTGGAAGAAATGTGTGACAGGAAGGATAGGAGAACGTCATGAAAAAGGGCATCATATTTGATATGGATGGAACCCTTTGGGATTCCGCTGCCTCGGTGGCAGGGTGCTGGACAGAAGTGTTGAAGAATAAGTATGATGGCATTCGTATTGTTACCGAAGAAGATTTGCAAAGTGTAATGGGTTTAACTATGGATCAGTTAGCTGCTGCATTGTTCCCAGATGTGGAGGAAGCACTTCGGATGCAAATGCTAGAAGATTGCTGCAATGCAGAGAATGCATACTTGGAGCAACATGGAGCGGTATTGTATGGTGGTTTGGAAGAGGTGTTGAAACAACTACAGAAGGATTATCATTTATACATTGTTAGCAATTGTCAAAGTGGTTATATTGAGGCATTTTTAACCTATTATGGATTTGGGCATTACTTTGAGGATATTGAGTGTTATGGTAATAATCAGCTAAAAAAAGGTGATAACATCCGCAATATAGTGGAAAGGAATTTCTTAGACCAAGCGGTTTATGTCGGGGATATTCAGGGTGATTATGATGCGAGCTGTGAGGCAGGAGTAGCATTTATTCATGCGGCCTATGGTTTTGGGACGATTGCACAGGATGTAGACAGAATTGTATCATTGAGAGCACTTCCGGATGTTGTAGATGGGATTTTTGATAACCTATAATTAACATGTCATCAGATGAAAGGCGAGGAGTATCTTCGCCTTTTTGTTGTCGATTTGAAAAAGAGGATAAGAAGTTGAGAACAGATATTAGAGAACAATTATTAGATATGGCAGAGAATGACTATCAGAAGTTCTCTGCAGGGTTGATACCAGGTGTGGAGAATATGCTAGGAATTCGGTTGCCACAGCTTCGTAAGCTTGCGAAGGATATTGCAAAGGGTGATTGGAAAGCAGCTATAAAAGACGAAGATTTCTACTTTGAAGAACGAATGCTCCGTGGTATGGTGCTTAGCTATGCGTCAAAGGATATGGATGAAATGTTGCCTTATATTGAAGCATTTATCCCTTTGGTGGATAACTGGTCCATTTGCGATAGTGTGTTTATGGGAATGGAGATTTTTCAAAGGGATAGAGAACGGACCTGGAAATTTATTGAGCCTTATCTTCGGTCACACAGTGAGTTTGAGGTTCGTGTTGCTTTGATTATTATGATGCAGCATTTATTAAAGTGTAATCAGAATGGTAAAAAGATACCGAGACTTCGGGTGGTGGATGTGGCAGATATGGAGAATGTATCTGAAGCTGCTGGGCTGTACGTGGAACGTGTATTGAAAACGGTGGATCAAGTGGATACTACAGATTATTATGCATCCATGGCCGCATCGTGGTTGATTGCAGAAGCGTTTTGTTGTTATCCGTACTACACCTATGAATATATGAAAAATTCTAATTTGGATGATAGAACCTACAACAAGGGAATTCAAAAGATTGTGGAATCGAGAATTCCGACAGATGAAGTGAAGGACTGGTTGCGGGGTATGAAGAGAAACATATAGTGAAAAGGGATTGCTTGTTGAAGCAATCCCTTTTTCTACTTTCCGTCCTCATATTCAAACACACAACGTTCAAATCCATTAATTACAGTGGTGTGGTCATTGTATTTGCATTCCCGTTGCTGGTTCCAGTTATAATTCAAGTGCACATGCCCATGTAAGAAATACTTTGGCTTTAACTTATCCAACAACGTACGGAATACTTTGAATCCCATATGTGGAAGGTCTTCACCATCATTCAACTGGTAGGCTGGGGCATGGGTAACTAATATATCAACTCCTCTGTGTCGTAGGATTTTACCCATCATTTTAAATACGCGGAATTTCATATCATTTTCAGTGTATTGGAACCCACTTCCGTTATAGTGCATAGAACCACCTAATCCCATAATGCGAATTCCCTCATGTACATAAATGGTATCTTCAATACAGATACAACCGCCTGGTGGATTTTTCCTGTATTTTCCATCATGGTTGCCGTGCACATAAAGGATTGGAACCTTAGAAAAGGTTGCTAAAAAGGATAGATATTCAGCTTTCAAATCACCACAAGAAATAATTAAATCAATACCTTCTAATTTGCTTTTTTCAAAATAGTCCCACAGGTATTTGGATTCTTCATCTGCTAGTACAAGTATCTTCATAGTAGAGACGAGCCTCCTTCATCTGTGGTAGTGTTTTGTAAGCCTCTAAGCTGCACAACTGGTTTTGCCTCTTCCATTAGGTCGTCAATATTCGGAATGGAACCCACTACATTATCCACTAACCAATCCATAGTCATGATTTCTTCGGGATTTAATAGGTCTGTTTCACTGCAATGCAATACGCCTTCCTGGTCTGTCAATGGACCAGTAAATGGGTGGAATAAACCAGTGGATATGGAATGCTTCATAAGCTCTATTAATTTCTTGGTCCCAATAGGTAGACTGCTAGAGCAGATGACATCAATAACACCTGCGGAGAGTCCCCACCAGTAGTTCAGTGCCTTGTTTTCATCAGATTCTTCTACCTTCCAGGAACCACGGGCGATGGTGTTTAACAGTTCCTCATAAAAGGCTCCCCAGTGGTAAATAGACATGGCGAGATTACGCTTTTGGTCATCTTTTTCTGCGTAGAGTCCGAATTCTCTGCCGGCAGATTGCGGCGTAATCATATCCTGTGACGAAATATATGTAATGCCTCTTTCCTTGAAATAAGTCTCCACATGAAAGTCTTTCATGGTGGACCATGCCAGATATATGTTCGCACGTGGGTTTGTCATTTTCGCACCCAGTGCAAAGGCATTAATGTTGGCTGTTACACCGTAGATAGGATAGTCTGCTACATATCCGATTTTGTCATTGGTACAAAGCGCACCAGCAATCATACCAGTTAAAAATTTGGCTTCATACATACGTGTATAATAAGTGCGCACGGAATTATGCGGAGAATTTAAAGCACAGTTTAGTATTTTCACATCAGGAAAATTACCTGCAACTTTTATAGAAGCTTTGATTAATTGTGGAGTTACTGTAAATACAATATCATAGCCATCTTCACAGATTTCTTCCAAAATGCGCTCCGCATTTTCTTCAATATCGCCAGTGACAAACGCCTTTGTTTCGATTAATTCTCCCATGGCTTCATCCAAATGAATACGTCCTAACTCATGTCCGTATATCCAGTCAGAGGCAGATGGTTCCTTATCATAGACAAAGGCAACTTTTTTGCGTCTCGTCAGTTTCATTTTATTAAGCACTGATTTTACAATTTGTTTTTCCTCTGTTGGATCCATAAGAAGCTCTACGGAGGAATCGTCACCTAATAATGCAATTTCGGACCAGATTTTGTCTAAGTTTTCCTTGATTTCAGAACTAATCATTTCCTTCGAATCCGCGTAGGGATAGAGGGAAAGATAGAAGAGCATTGCATCATCACAGGTTAAGTTACTAAGCTTATATCCTCCATTGTCCTTGAATGCCTTCGTAAATGCCACATGGAAGGATGAAAAATCCATTAATTCATCCTCTGTCCATTCTTCGTTTTCAGCCTTGCCAACTGTGGTCTGTAGCTTTGGAAAACTGCCAAGCTTTGAGAAATTCAGATAATTAATCTTTGTAAGTTTGTAAAAATCCATGTATTCATAATAGATTTTGTTTTCCAAATCGTCCGTACGCTTAGGCACCTTTCTTGTAACCTCCGCTAAGATGGTTGGTGCATCAAAATATTTTAATACACTGACACGTTTGTTGCCTTCTATAACATAGTATTTATTCATGTATTCATATACCTTGATGGCATGGTGAATACCTTCTTCTAATTGGGCATCAACTAAATGCGCCCACTTTGCAGAAAATTCAGTGCCCCAGTCAAGAAGTGGCATAAAGTTCGAAGCAAAGGCCTGGGTACGCCCAAAGGTGCTAGTGCCCACTACTTGATATAGAGGGATGTTCATCACCCCAAGATTGACTTCGCATTCTACATCTGCATGGGAAAGAATTTCATCCAATACTGGTAAGTAGGGATATTGTCCCTTTGCAGTTGCACTCTTAAAAGATTTCTGTGCAATTTTCTGTGCTTTCAAATAATCTTCATATGCCATAATATTGTATCCTCCATTGACGATATTCTACATTTAAAATAATATGGATAATCTTTTAATATTTAGTGAAAAATTTCTTAAATCGTGTTTCATCATAGCACATTATATAGGGAAAATCTATGGAAAAATGTGCCCAAAAGTCAAGCAAAATAAGGTTTTGTGAAGTAAAAACACACAAAGGAAATGTGCTTCGACACGAACTGTCATGAAAAACGGATTTATTGCAAACAAAATGAAAATAAATTATAATAAAGTAGACGTGAAACGTTTTCGACTAGGCTTTATGCACTAGCGAAGTTCGGGAAGGTTTTGTGTTAGCTAGGGGATTTGTTTAGGGGTACAATATTATGGGAACACAGGATTTGAATAACATCTTGACAGAGTTTTTTGATACAATCGGACGAATTGTTTTGATATTTGATCCGATTGGCAAGATTATCTATGCCAATCGGACTGCAATTGAAGATTTGGGCTTAGATAAGGAAGCGTACCCTAATATGGAATCTATTATTCCGTTGTACAAGGAGGAGAAGCTTCCTTTTTACGACTTTGCAACTATGTTTCATGGAGAAAATTTTGAGATGATGTTGTATCGAAGTAATCATGTGTGTTTTCCTGCAGAGGTTCGATTCGGTATATGGAATGATTGTAATTATGCATTTTGTATTGCAGCAAATCTTGCAGTGTTAGAAGAAATGAAGCATGAGCTTTCCAGGGTAGAGAATGAAACCAAGGAGCTTCGAGATGTGAGAAATAGTTTTGTGGCAAATGTTACTCATGAGCTGCGAACCCCGTTGAACGGAATGAAAGGACATCTAGTGCAGCTAGAAGCCTTAGAGGGGAATACAGATAAACATCTGGATATCTATCGGATTATGAATCGATGTAGCATGAATATGGAGAAGATTATCAATAATATTTTGGATTTCAATAAGCTACAATCAGGAAGGTTCGAATTGGAAGAGACGGAATTTTCTTTGTCGGATTGTATTCAGCAGGTATACGAAACCAATGAGATTCGTGCCAACGAAAAGGGGTTGAATTTTACTACAAGTGTGGATGAGGATATTCCTGACAAATTGTATGGCGATGGAATGCATTTGCAACAGATTCTCAACAATCTGGTATCCAATGCCATTAAGTTTACGGAAAGTGGTTTTGTGAAAGTCAAGGTTGTGAAAGTGTACCAATTAGGAAAGAAAATCGAGTTATTCTTTGTGGTGATTGATTCGGGAATTGGTATTTCGGTGGAAGAAAGAGACAAGGTTTTTGAAAGCTTTGTGCAAGCGGATGCAAGCATAACAAGAAAGTATGGTGGTACAGGTCTAGGCCTTTCTATTACAAAGGATTTGTTACAGATGATGGGAAGTAGTATTAATTTGGAAAGTGAGAAAGGAAGAGGAAGTACATTTTCATTTTCCCTTACGTTGCAGACAACGGAAGATGTTGAAATAGATGTAACATCAGTGCGTAGAGATGCAACAGGTGTGTTTCAGGAGCTGGAGTTAGAACGTCAGGCTGAAGAACAGACGTATCAAATTGGTACCAACGAGAATATCAAACAGTTAAAGAGTAATATGGAGAAGCTGATTCTTTGTATAGAGATTGGTAACTGGATGAAAGCAGAGCAATTTGCAGCTATGGTAAAGCAGCTGGTTGCCAATGGAGAGGATAGTTGGCGTAAACAGGCGCTACGTATGGAAATGGCAGTGCGTAAAGAGAATTATGAAAAGTCTGTTGCGATGTATGAGGACTTGAAGCAATTAATAGAGGATGCATTATATGTTGCGTTGTAGTCATGTGAGAGTAAGAGATTTGTTTAAATAAACAGGTTGACAGGGGGATTTTTATGGATACAGAAAAGCGTCCTACCGTGCTAATTGTAGATGATGAGAAAATGACTCGTGTTCTTTTAGGAAAGATAATTGAGGGCATCGGATATGAACCTTGGTTGTGTAGCGGAACAAAGGAGGCATTTGAACAGTTGAATAGAGAAGTACCAGATTTGATTGTGTCGGATGTGGCTATGCCAGAGATGGATGGATACACCTTCTGTGAATTGGTTAAAAAGGAACCGAAAACAAAGGATATTCCATTTGTATTCGTGTCAGCCGTAATTTCTGATAACGAGAAAATTAAAGGGTTAAAGTTGGGGGCTGTGGACTATATCACAAAACCATACATCAAAGAAGAAGTGCAGATTCGTATTCAGACACATATGAAGTTGCGGCAGATGCAAGAACAATTGGAACAGAATAATTATCAGTTGAATGTAATGATTAAGAAACAAATGCAAGCCATTGAAAATGCGAAGAAGACAGCACTGGTTGCATTAGCAAAGGTAACCGAGGGGAATATGATTATTACCACGGAGAACCATTTGGAGAATATTTCTTATAATTCCAGAATATTGGCACAAGCCCTTGCATTTACACACAAATATGAAAACCGTATTTCGGACCGATTTATCGAATTGATTGAAGCTGCTTCTATGATTCATGACATTGGAAAGATTGCCATTCCTCCAGCGGTCTTAGAAAAACCTGGGAAGTTGAGTGCAGGGGAACTAGAGGAAATGCAGAGACATCCAATGTATGGCAAACGTATTTTTGATGAGGTGTTTCGTGATATGGAGGAGGATGCGTTTATCTCTATGGCCCGGAATGTTGTGATGTATCATCATGAGCGTTTTGATGGCAGGGGATACCCTTACGGATTAAAAGGGGAGGAAATTCCGTTAGAGGCGAGAATTGTGGCAATCGTAGATGTATATGATACCTTGCGAAGTGAGAAATGTTACAAACCGGAATATTCCTTGGATGAGGCAAAAGAACGTATGCGTACCATTTATAAAGGATATTTTGATCCGGATATTGAAAAGGTGTTCTGGATGATTGAAAAACAGCTGAAAAAAGGAAAATAGCAGCGTAGTCTTTTCAGGTTGCAAAAGGGTGTAGGGATATGACAGATGCAGAATTTGTAAAAGTACAACAATTTGTGAAAGAACGAATCGGCGTGGATTTGAGTCAAAAACGAACATTGATAGAGGGACGGTTGGAACCACAGCTAGCAAAGAAAGGTTTTCGTGATTTTACGGAATATATGCATTATATTCATCAGGATGTGTCAGGGAAGGAAGTAGAAGAAATGCTAAGCATTCTAACCACACATCACACTTATTTTTGGAGAGAACCGGTGCACTTTGAATTGTATCGCAATGAGGTTCTTCCATATTTGAAGAAGAGAGAATCCGTATCAAAAGATTTGCGTATTTGGTCGGCAGCGGCATCTACAGGGGAAGAACCCTATACGCTAGCGATGTTGAATATGGATTTCTTTGGTTTTGAGCATGGAATGTGGGATACCCAAATTTTGGCTACAGATGTATCTGCCAAGGTGTTGGAGTTTGCAGAGCGGGGAGTATATTCAGAAGAGCAGGTGGATGCGCTGCCAGGTCAGTGGAAACGTCTCTATTTTCAAAAGAGTGGAGATGGGAAGTACGAAGCAAAGAAGGATTTGAAAGAACAGGTGTTATTTCGTCAGTTTAACTTGATGAATCCGTTGCCGTTTCGTAAGCCATTGCATGTAGTATTTATTCGCAATGTAATGATTTATTTTGAAGAAGATACAAAGAGACGGTTAATTGAAAAAATTGTTGATGCAATGGTGCCGGGCGGCTATCTGTTCGTAGGAACAACAGAATCGGTGGAGCGGGATGCCTTTGGATTGGAGTATGTGATACCGTCTGTTTATCGTAAAAAATGATAGCGTTGGTCTTTTGTGGAACTTGATGTGTAGGAGATGTGGTTATGAGAAAGATAAAGGTTTTGGTTGTAGAGGATTCCATTCTGTTTCAGCGGATGTTAGCAGATAATTTGAATAAGGACCCTATGATAGAGGTGATTGCGGTAGCAAACAATCCCTATGAGGCGCGAGATGAGATTATAAAACAAAAACCAGATGTGATGACACTGGATTTGGAAATGCCTAGAATGGGTGGTCTTGAGTTTTTAAAAAAGCTTATGCCACAGGTTCCCATTCCGACGGTGGTGATTACATCATTAAGTGATAAGGTGTTTGATGCTATTCAAGCTGGTGCGGTAGACTTTGTGGAAAAACCAACGGGTAAAGACCGTGCACAAGTGGAACATTTCATCAAACATGAACTGGCAACAAAAGTAAAGATTGCCTCTACATGTAAGGTTGATAAGTTGAAGAAAGCAAAGCCGGAGTATCATCATGAAGGTGCGATTAACCATGCAAGTAGGAATAAGGTGATTGCCATAGGCGCTTCTACAGGTGGTACAGAGGCAATCTTTGATGTGATATCCAAGTTTGAAACGGATATTCCGGGAGTGGTAGTGGTTCAGCATATGCCACCTGGGTTTACAGAGATGTATGCCAACCGTCTGAATAACCAATGCAAGGTGGTTGTAAAGGAAGCAAAGGATGGAGATAAAGTGATTCCTGGACAGGTTTTGATTGCACCAGGAGATAAGCAGATGCGATTGAAAAAAGTACCAGGAGGCTATCAGGTGGAATGCAGATTTGGAGACAAGGTCAGTGGGCATTGTCCTTCCGTAGATGTGCTGTTTCATTCTGTGGCGGAGGCAGCTGGCAAGGATGCCATTGGAATCATTTTGACTGGTATGGGAAGAGATGGAGCAGAAGGGTTGTTGAAAATGCGGCAGGTAGGTGCTGAAACAATAGGACAGGACCAGGCAAGCTGTGTAGTGTATGGAATGCCCAAGGAGGCTTTTGACAGTGGTGCAGTCATGTATCAGGAATCTTTGGATAACATTGCTGACTGCGTGTATCACTTGTTGGAAAAGGAAGTTGGCAACTAAACTATACTATATAGTTTAAGAAATAGAGGATATGCAAAGTAATATGAGAGATAGAGATAGGAGGTAAAAGTTATGAAATCATTAGTAGCAGAGGATGATTTTGCAAGCCGCAAATTTATCACAAATTATTTGAGTCAGTACGGAGAGTGCGACGCCACTGTAGATGGTATGGAGGTGGTGGACGCATTTATGATGGCATATGAGGATGAGGAGCCTTATGATCTGGTGTGTCTCGATGTGATGATGCCGGTTATGGATGGCTATCAGGCATTAAAGGCCATCCGCGACATTGAGGAAGAAAAAGGTGTTCCAATGGAGAAGCGTGTCAAAATTATTATGATGACTGCGCTAAATGAAGAGCGTAATGTGAAGAAAGCATTTGAAATGGGATGTACTGTATATTGTGCAAAGCCAGTGGATATTGAGAAGTTAAAAGAGGTATTGCAGAAGTTAGCACTTGTATAACGTATGACGATAGATGCTTTAGAGAGGAGGTAGAACATGGCAGAAGATTTTAGTACAGATAGCATGTTGGACATGTATTTGTTTGAAAACAGGCAGCTGTTAGAAAATCTAGACGGAATTGTGTTAGAAAAACAAAATGCAGACAGATTTGATGAAGATGATGTCAATAGCATTTTTCGTGTTATGCATACAATAAAAGGTTCGTCTGGAATTATGATGTTTGATAATATTACCCATGTCTCTCATAAGTTAGAGGATATCTTTTATTATATTCGTGAATCTCAGCCGGAGCGTTTGGACCACAAGGAGTTGGTTTCCATTGTGCTGGATGTGTCAGGTTTTATAACGGCAGAGTTTGACAAAATTGAAGAGGGAGATGAGCCGGATGGTGACAATGCAGAACTGATGAAGGTTATGGATGCATTTTTGGAGGATATGAAAAATCATATTGAAAGTTCAGGAGAGGAACTTCCAGAAGAAAATGTATACGTTGCACCGAGCCAGTTTTATATTGCCCCTATGGCGACAGAGAAGAGTTGTTTTTTCAAGATTTTGATTCAGTATCGCAAGGATACTATGATGAGCAACATTCGAGCATATAATGCCGTTTATGCATTAAAAGACGTGGCAGAGGACTTGCTATACACACCAGAAGATATACTGGGAGATGAAAAATCAGCAGATATTATCTTGGAAAAAGGCTTTTCCATGCTTTTACAAACACAATCTACAAAGGATGAGATTCGAAAGTTAGTAGATAATTGTCCGGATATTTTACAGATTGATATTGTGGAATGTGATGCTACGGCATTCTCACAGGGATTTGATGTCAAGGCGGAAACTCAATCACTTCAGATTGATTTGGAGTCCAGTGTGGAGGAGATTGAGGCGAAAGCGAAACAGGAAGAAGAAAAGAAGGTACAGCAAGAGGAGCTAGAGCCTGGTGATTATGTTGTGAAAGAAAAGACACCGGGACGCAAGCAGACCCTTGCAAAGCATCAGAAGAAAGAAAAACAGCAAAAGCAAAGTTATATTAGTGTGAATATAGCCAAGATGGATGCGTTGATGGATTTGGTTGGCGAGTTGGTAATCGCGCAGTCCGGTGTATTACAGAATCCGGATTTACAAGTTCCAGGATTGGAACTATCGAATTTTCAGAAAGCAGCAAGACAGATGATGAAGTTCTCGTCAGAACTGCAGGATGTGATTATGTCCATGCGTTTGATGCCACTTACTAACACCTTCCAAAAAATGAACCGAATTGTATTTGATGTTTCCAGAAAGTTGGGAAAAGAGATTGAGTTGGAAATGATTGGCGAAGAGACAGAGGTGGATAAGAAGATTATAGAGAATATTTCTGATCCTTTGATGCATTTGATTCGTAACTCTGTTGACCATGGAATTGAGATGCCAGAGGATCGCGTGGCGGCTGGTAAACCTGCAAAGGGTAAGATTACCATTGAGGCAATGAATGAATCGGGAAAAGTGTATATCATTGTAAAAGATGATGGTAAGGGCCTAGACAGTGATGCGATTTACCAAAAGGCAAAGAATAATGAGTTGATACCAGCAGGCAAACATCGTTCCGATTTCACTGACAAGGAATTGTATCAGTACATTACATATCCTGGTTTTTCGACAAAGGAGCAAGTTACGGAGTATTCTGGTCGTGGCGTAGGAATGGATGTTGTAGTGAAGAATATTCAGAGTATTGGTGGTCGCTTAGAAATAGACAGTAAGAAGGGTGAAGGCTCCACCATGACTTTGAAGATACCACTTACCTTAGCTATTATTGAAGGTATTGTGGTTCGCCTTGGAAACAGTGCATTTGTAATTGAAACAAGCAATATTCAGGAATTTATCAAAGCAAAAGATTGTCAGCTTGTGAAAGAGCCAAATGGAGAGGAATACGCGGTGGTTCGTGATGAGTATTATCCAGTGGTTCGTTTGGAGAATAAGTATCATTTAGAACTTCAGAATAGTGAAAAGAATGTGGTGATTATCCTGGAGCATGAAGGACAGAAGATGGCAATATTTGTTGATAAACTAGTGGGACAACAGGAGATTGTTGTAAAGCCAATACCGAATTATGTGCCAAAGGTGGATGGTTTGTCGGGATGTACCCAACTAGGTGATGGAAGTATTGCATTGATATTAGATGTTGCGGGATTAAAGAACTAAAGAGGGGAGAGATGACTTGTGCAGGAGGAAATGATTCAAGAAGAAATGTTGCAGGACGAGAATGTGCTCAGTACTGAAAAAGGTAAGTATATGACCTTCAAGTCCAATGGCGAATATTTTGGGATTGCATTGAAACATGTTGTAGAGATTGTGGGGATTCAGAAGATTACTGCAATTCCTGAAGTGGAAGATTATATCAAAGGTCTCATTAATTTGAGAGGAAAGATTATACCTGTCATTGATGTCCGTGTTCGATTCAAACAGGAACCCCTTGAATACAATGACAGAACGTGCATCATTATCATTAACGTGAATGAAACCATCGTTGGCTTGATTGTAGAAACCATTGCAGAGGTTGTGGAGATAGATGATTCCAATATTGTTCCACCACCAACATTGAATCCGAAAAATGTGAGAAACCAATATGTATATGGTTTGGGTAAGGTTGGAGATTCTGTAAAGATGTTATTGAATCCAAACAAGTTAATTCAAGATGAAGAATTGAGCCTTTTGGAAGATGTGGCAAGTAGAGCTGAAAATGATGTGGAAGACGCAGCAGAGGAAAGTGAGGAATAGGCAGATGAAAACAGTAAAGATAAAAACAAGAATTATAATCAGTTTTGCACTATTATTAATGGTAAATTTAATTATGGTTGGTTATTGTGTGATGTCTGTTATGAAGGTTTCGGATGGTCAGATGAATGCAGCGTTGAATTCTGTTGCTCGGGTTGTGGGATTGATGTTACTGGTGGTAATTGTAAGTTCTGTTGCAGCTGCAATTAGCTTAATCCGTGTGGTTGCGGATCCCATTGAGGAGTTGAAGGATGCAGCCAACAAGATTGCTGTTGGAGAAATAGATGTACAGTTTTCAGAACACAAATATAAAGACGAGATTACTGATTTGAAAGAAGCATTCAGTGAGATGGTTGGTAATATTAAGGGGCAAGCAAAGGTTGCGCATGAAATCTCACAGGGTAATTTGCAGGTTGATATTACGCCACATTCTGATAAGGATATTTTGGGGTTGGCTTTAAAAGAAATCATAGACGATTACAACATTTTACTAGCAACAATGAAGGAGTCTACAACTCAGGTAACAGCCGGTGCAGGACAGGTTGCAAGTGCTAGTCAGGCGTTGGCCCAGGGTTCCACAGAACAGGCAAGTGCCATTGAACAGATTACAGCATCTATGGATGAGATTGCAGAGAAGACACGTATCAATGCTACGCAGGCTAGTGAAGCAGACAAACTTGCACAGAATGTGGCGAGGGAAGCAGAAGCTGGCAATGAAAAAATGCATGAGATGGTTGCGGCAATGAAGGAGATTAATAAGTCTTCTGTGGAGATTTCTAAGGTCATCAAGACCATTGATGATATTGCATTTCAGACCAATATTCTCGCGTTAAATGCAACCGTAGAAGCTGCAAGAGCTGGTGTGCATGGTAAAGGCTTTGCAGTTGTTGCAGAAGAGGTTCGCAACCTGGCAGAAAAGAGTGCACAAGCAGCCAATGAAACCAACGATATGATTACTGGTTCTATTCAGAAAATCAACAATGGATCCGAGTTGGCAAAGGAAACAGCAAAGTCATTAGAAGAAATTGTAAGCGATGTAGAAAAGACTGCTGAGTTGATTGATAATATTGCAATGGCAACCAATAATCAAGCGACTGCAGTTACAGAGATTAACCAGGCAATCGGTCAAGTGTCCATGGTGGTACAGAACAATTCTGCAAGCAGTGAGGAATGTGCGGCGAGTAGTGAGGAGCTTGCAAATCAGTCAGAGGTGCTGATTCAGATGTTGGCAAAATATCAGTTGAAAGATGATGGTAGAGGAAGTGCGACTACGCCGGTTTATACCAATAATGCAGTGAACTACAGTGTACCGGTTAAGCAGGATAATGAGTCGATTATTTCTCTGGATGGAGATTTTGGAAAATACTAAGTTGCAGTTAGCATTATAACGACATAAAGAGATGAAAAAGAGTATTACTGAGAATGTATATCATTTGCGGTGATGCTCTTTTTGTGTAGCATTCCAGTTGCAGAATATTTGCTATATAGTCAATTAGCGGTTGAAATATTTACAAAAAGTTACTTTCAAGGTACAATAGAAACAGTGTGCATAAGTGGGAAATGTAACAGGGATTAAGATGTTACAAAGATAATTTTACAAAGAAAGTTAGGTAGTCATTTGAAGAATTTATACATAGCGGAAAAACCAAGTGTGGCAAGAGAATTTGCGAAGGCACTTAAGATTAGTGGTGGCAGCAAGGACGGTTATATCGAGTCTGCAGATTCTGTTGTGACGTGGTGTGTTGGTCATCTGGTAACCATGAGTTATCCGGAGGAATATGATGAGGCATTGAAAAAATGGACGCTGGAGCCGTTGCCATTTTTACCGGAAACCTTTAAGTATCAGGTGATCGACGGTGTATCAAAGCAATTTCATATTGTAAAAGGTCTCCTAAATCGTGAGGATGTGGGATGCATTTATGTGTGCACTGACTCGGGACGAGAGGGAGAATATATCTATCGCTTGGTGGACCAGTTGGCACAGGTGCCAGACACCAAGGCGAAGAAGAGAGTGTGGATTGACTCTCAGACAGAAGAGGAGATTTTACGTGGTATCAAGGAAGCAAAGGACTTGCATGCGTACGACAATCTTTCTGCTTCTGCATATCTACGTGCAAAAGAAGATTATCTGATGGGAATTAACTTCTCAAGATTGTTGACCTTGAAGTATAGCTATACCATCAAGAACTATCTTGGGAAAGATAGATGTGTGGTTTCTGTAGGACGCGTGATGACCTGTGTCCTTGGAATGATTGTGAAGCGTGAGCGTGAAATTAGACAGTTTGTGAAGACACCATTTTACCGTGTAATAGGTAATGTGTCTTTGGCAGATGGAACCTTTGAGGCAGAATGGAAAGCGGTGGAGGATACGCGGTATTTCAACTCACCATTGCTCTACAAGGAGAATGGGTTCAAAGAAGAGAAGGATGCGAAGAAGCTCATTGAAGAGTTGTCCCAACCATTGACGGCTGAGGGAAGCATCATTGGAACCATCGAAAAGGTGGAGAAAAAAAAGGAGAATAAGAATGCTCCGCTGCTCTACAACTTGGCAGAGCTTCAGAATGACTGTGCAAGACTTTTTAAGATTAGTCCGGACCAGACCTTGCAGATTGCACAGGAGCTTTATGAAAAGAAGATGGTGACCTATCCAAGAACGGATGCAAGAGTGCTTTCTACAGCAGTAAGTAAAGAAATTTACAAGAATATTTCAGGACTGAAAAATATCCCTTCTATGAAGGCTTACGCAGAGCATATATTGGAGAATGGAAGCTACAAGGGAATTGCGAAGACAAGATACGTCAATGACAAACAGATTACTGACCATTATGCCATCATCCCTACGGGACAGGGCTTGAATGCATTTGGCAGTTTGCATGACACGGCGAAGAAGGTATATGAGATTATTGTGAGACGTTTCTTGAGTATTTTCTATCCTCCGGCAGTGTATCAGAAGCTGGCTTTGACAATAGACCGAAATGGGGAGAAATTGTTTGCGAATTTCAAGGTTTTAGTGGATCAGGGATATCTTCCGATTACAGTGAATTCCTTTGGAAAGCAGAAGGACGAGGAAGAGAAGTATTCCAAGGAAATGGTGGCGGCAGCTATGAATTTGAAAAAAGGCATGCAGCTATCAATTGATAGCTTTGAGATTAAGGAAGGAGAAACATCACCACCAAAGCGTTACAGCTCAGGAACTTTGATTCTTGCCATGGAAAATGCAGGACAATTGATTGAAGATGAAGAATTACGTGCCCAGATTAAGGGTAGTGGAATCGGAACTTCTGCAACGAGAGCAGAGATTATCAAAAAGCTGGTGAATAATAAGTATTTAGAATTGAATAAAAAAACCCAGATTATCACACCGACTTTGATGGGAGAAATGATTCATGATGTGGTGGCGTTTTCTATCAAATCCTTGCTCAATCCAGAGCTTACCGCAAGCTGGGAAAAGGGGTTGTCCTACGTAGCAGAGGGAACTATTACAGAAGAAGAATATATGAAAAAACTTGAGGACTTTATACAAAAGCGTACAGATGCGGTGAAAGGCCTGAATAATCAGTATCAGCTTAGAGCCTATTTTGATTATGCGGCACAGTTTTACAAAAAGGAACCAGCGAAGAAGTCTGGTGGCAAAAAAAGTACAGGTAAGAAGGCTGCTGACAAAGAGGAATAAACATTCCGCTGAAAAAGTTGGAGAAAATGTGTGATTCATTCCGAGAAGAGAAAATGAATGAGAAAAGAGAGGATATCAGCATGGAACAACAGGTTACAATCAAAGAACTATATACTTTAGAGGAAACATTGGCAAAACCATTATTAGAAGGATTAACCTATCCTTGGGAAGCACTTCCTAAGATTGGTGATTTTATCAAGGAGTTGGGAAAGACACTTCCAACAGACCTTTATGACGAAGTGGAAGAAAATGTATGGATTGCAAAATCTGCGAAGATTTATCCCAATAATTATATTACAGGTCCCTGCATTATCGGTGAGCGCACCGAGGTTCGTCCGGGCGCATTTATCCGTGGCAATGCCTTGGTGGGTGATGACTGCGTGGTTGGTAATTCCACAGAACTTAAGAATGTGATTTTGTTTAATCACGTTCAAGTTCCACATTACAATTATGTGGGAGACTCCGTGTTGGGATTTTATTCACATATGGGCGCAGGTTCCATTACATCCAATGTAAAAGCGGATAAGACGATTGTACATGTAAAAGGAGCAGATTTTGATATTGATACCGGTCTTAAAAAGTTTGGCGCAATGCTTGGTGACCATGTGGAGATTGGTTGTAATTCAGTGTTGAATCCGGGTTCTGTGATCTGTCAGGATTCCAATGTATATCCGGTGAGCATGGTGAGAGGTGTGGTTCCGGCACATTCCATTTATAAGGATAAGGGAATGATTGTGGAGAAGAGAGGATAAGGAACAATATTATACGAGAAAATGCGAGACCAATACTATGAAAAAAGGTACTTAGATGATTGTCTAAGTACCTTTTTTTCGGAAGAAAGAATAACTATGTCAAGATTATTCTTCGGTTATGGTAGCCTTCTCTAGTGCATTTTTAATTGCTTGGTTCAATATGATATAAGTGTATTGGTTATCCTTTGAATATGTAATGTCATCTACACTTTCTACCACGGAAATCTGCTCGTTGATTTCGTTTAATGCAGGCTCTAGAAGAGGATACATGGTTGTGACAGCTTCATCCATGTTTTCGATGTCCACACCACTAATGGTGTCTTCATCTACGCTAACGGAAACATTTAAGGTGTTCTCTCCAAGGGTTATGGTTGAGGAATATACGCCGGGATTGTATTTGCTTGTAGTTTCTGCCTTTTTATCCTTTTCCTTACCAAACATGTTGATGAGTAGAATAATTAATAAAATACCAAGAATAAGAAAAATACCGGTATAAATGATTTCCTTTGCTTTGATTACAACAATTTTTGTCTGCGTGCCCATAAGATTCCTCCTAATGATTGTTACTATAAAGATATGAATGGCGGCAAAAAATTAGAACATGTATTTTATATAAAAATGTATATAAAATAGGTGTCAAGATATAAAAAATGTAGTATAATAAGTGTTAATATATTAGCTGTTTTGCGTGAAAATGATAAAAATGAACAATATTTTGTTCTTTTATTAAGGAGAGAGGTATGTTTACAAAATTCAAATTTCCCAATGAAATTGCAAAGGATATTGCTGTAAAGGAGAAAACAAAGAGGAAGAAGAGAAAATTGACACAAGCAGAACTGAGTGCACGTGCAGGTGTTAGTCTTGCTTCATTGAAAAGATTTGAGCAAACAGGAGAAATTTCATTTGTATCGTTATTGAAATTGGCGGCGGTATTGGATGAATTAGATGATTTTGAGAAGCTGTTTAGTAATGAGACGTATGAGTCTATACAGGAGGTAATTGATGAAAGGAATCGGGCATCTCGTAGTAAAATATCAAGATAGAGTTGTGGGACAACTTGCAGAAATGCAGAATGGATTGATTGCGTTTCAGTATAGTAAGGAATGGTTAACAGACGGATTTTCTATTAGTCCACTCAGTTTACCGTTGGATGATAGAGTATATGTACCGAAATCAAATACTTTCGAAGGCGTATTTGGTGCGTTTTCTGATAGTCTACCAGATGGTTGGGGGCGCTTGTTGGTTGATAGAATGTTGTTATCGATGAAAATAACACCTGTAACTGTATCTACGATACAACGATTAGCGATAGTTGGTAATACTGGGATGGGTGGATTAGAATACTATCCAGAATTGATGCAGGTAGAATCATCCACTAGTTTAGATTTTGATAAGATATCTCTTGAATGTGAGAAGATTCTATCTGAGAAAAATAGTGATGATTTGGATACATTATTTCAGTTGGGAGGTTCATCAGGAGGTGCACGCCCCAAAGTGTTGGTGAATATTGATGAAGAACCATGGCTTATAAAATTTCCTTCTTCGTATGATAAGAAATCAATAGGAGAGGAAGAGTATCGATACATGCTATGTGCAAGGCAATGTGGAATTGAGACACCGGAGGTTCGACTTTTTCCTTCAAGGGTTTGTAAAGGATATTTTGGTGCGAAGAGATTTGATAGAAAAGATGGTAACAAGGTTCACATGGTTACAGTGAGTGGTTTGTTAGAGACATCTCATCGTATTCCGAATTTAGATTACCATGATTTGATGAAACTAACATTTATGTTAACGAAGGATAATCAGCAGATGGGGGAACTGTACCGTAGAATGTGTTTTAATGTGTTTTCTCATAATCGCGATGACCATTCTAAGAATTTTTCGTACCTATATGATGAGCATGAGAAACGGTGGAAATTAACACCGGTGTATGACCTTACTTATAGCGAATCCATTGGAGGAGAACATGCTACTTGTGTGAATGGGAATGGCTTGAATCCTTGTATAGAAGATTTGCTGGAGGTTGGAAAAGCTACAGGTGCATCCGCAAGTAAATTGAGAAAAATTGCTTTGGAGATTGAAGAAATTGTTAAAGAAATGCTTACACTATAGATGATAGGAGAGGGATGTATGGCAATACAATTTATATTAGGGGCCAGTGGAACTGGTAAGACCAATTATATATACGATAGGATGATTCGGGAATCCATGGAAGAAGAACATGGCTCTATTCTGTTTGTGTTACCGGAGCAGTCCAATATGGCTGCAGAACAGGACATGGTGTCTAAGCATCCTTTAGGAGGAACTATGGATATTTCCATACTCAGCTTTACCAGACTTGCATTTAAGGTGTTTGACGAATTGAATGTACACACCAATGATGTACTAGATGATTATGGTAAGAGCATGTTGCTCATGAAGATTCTGAAAGAGAAAGAAAGTGAGTTTACATATTACAAGAATATGCCTGGAAAGGCTGGTTTTGTGGATGAAGTGAAATCATTACTTTCGGAGTTTTATCAGTATCAGATTACAGAGGACGTGTTAGATAGGGCCATTGCGAATTTGAGTCCGGATAAGAGCTTGTATCATAAGCTTACGGATTTGAAGCTGCTGCTACATGCCTTTAATGAGGCAATGGAGAATTCCTATATGGTGACAGAGCAGTTTCTTTCTATGCTGAAGGAGGTTGCGCACGATTCTCAGTTATTGAAGGGAGCGGAGATTTACTTTGATGGATTTACTGGATTTACGCCAGTGCAATATGATGTAATCGAAGAATTGATGAAGGTGTGTTCTAATCTGTATTTTTCCTTTACCATGGATGAAAATATTTTTGGTGATAATGGGTATAGTGAACAGGGACTGTTTGCGTTAGGGAAACAGTCCGTTGATAGATTATGTCAACTCGCAGAAAGGAATGGGGTTACTGTTGTTCCCTATGTTGGTTTGAAAGAGAATTATCGCTTGGTACAGAATGAAGAATTGTTACATCTAGAGCGACAGATTTTTCGTTTTCCAGTAAAGAACTATGATAAGTCACTGGAGAATATGATGTTAGTGAAATGTTTGGATAGCAAGCAAGAGGCAATGTACATTGCAAAGACAATTAGAGAGTATGTGAAAGAGCAGGGTTTTCATTATAAGGATTTTGCCATTATTACAGGTGATATCAAAGAACAAGCAGATTGTTGGAAAAGAACGATGGAGCTAATGGACGTGCCGTATTTTCTTGATTATACAGAAGGCTTGACACATAACCCTGTGGTGGAATTTGTGGGGATGGTTATGGAGGTGTTCCGCAAAGATTTTACCTACGATAGTGTTTTTGCATTATTGAAAACAGGATTTATGGATATTGATTCCGAGGGAATCTATAATTTGGAGAACTATGCACTGAAGTATGGTGTGAGAGGATATACATGGTGGAGTAAAGCTTTTCGTGGAAAAGTGGTTGGCTTACATGCAATCAATGAAACCCGTGGACAGTTTGTGTCATACATAGAACCATTGGCAGAAAGTTTTCATAAAAAGCAAGCAAAAGCGAAGGAGTATTTGCACGCACTGTGCGATTTTATGTCAACCAACAGGCTGGCAGAGAGACTATACGAAAGAAGTCTTTTATTAGAGAAAGAGGGGAATCTTCGCGGGGCAAAAGCCTATAGACAGGCGTATGACAAATTTATTTCTGTGTTGGATAAAACGATGGATATTCTCGGTGAGGAAGAGATTGCACGAGATGATTTTATAGATGTATTGTTGTCGGGAATGGCAGATGTAAAGCTAGGCGTCATTCCGTCCACGTTAGACCAAGTTGTCATTGGTGATATGGAGAGAACACGTTTGCATCATGTAAAGGTTTTGTTTGTTGCGGGTTCCAATGAAGGGATTTTGCCGAAGAACACATCTGGTAAAGGGATTCTTGCAGACAAAGACCGCAATAGATTGAAGGGCATGCAGATTGTTCTTGCACCAGATAGTAAGGAAGAGTTGTTTATTCAGCAATTTTATCTTTATTTGCAGATGGCACAAGCAAAACAACAGTTAATTGTTACCTATCGTCAGACTGATGAAAAGGGAGCGGAACTTAGACCATCTTATTTTGTGAACCGTATGCAGCACATTTTTCCGAAGCTTCATACTGTACAAGCGGAGGATGTTTTGCGTAATACGCTGCCACTTACAAAGGAAGAGTTAAAGGCTGAATTGGCCAGACAGCTGGCAGAGGAAGATATGGAGGATAGTTCCGTATATTCCATCATGCAGACAGATAATGGTGTGGAGACTGCTAGACTGTTAGATGGATACTTCTACAATAATGAGGCTGGTGTGCTTGACCGAGCAATTGCCAGAAAGTTATATGGAAATCAGATGTTGCACAGTGTATCACGTTTGGAAACCTATGCAGGCTGTGCTTATAAGTTTTTCCTGCAATATGGCTTGAAGCTGGCAAAGAGAGAAGAGTATACAGTGGAATCCAACAATATTGGAACGATTTTGCATGCTGTGATGGAAAATTTCTTTAAAAAAGTCAAGAGTGGAGAGATTGTGCTCTCTTCTATGACTAAGGAGCAGTTAAATCACATGGCAGAGCAGTTGACCTTGGAGGCAGCCAAGGATGAAAATGAAACTATATTTGACAGCAGTGCAAGAAATAGACATCAGCTAGATGTCATGGTGCGAATTGCCAAGAGAAGCATTGAGAACCTATGCAGACATTTAGAAAAGGGGAAGATGGAACCAGCATATTTTGAGAAATACTTTTCTCCAGAGAGTAAGTTGACTTATATTGATATGGCGTTGTCTGACGGTGTGAGGATGGAACTGAACGGTATAGTGGACCGTGTGGATGTGAAGGAAACAGACCATGCAGTATATGTGAAGGTGATTGATTATAAGTCAGGAGCCAAGGATATTGATTATGTGAAGATGTACGAAGGCAAACAGCTACAGCTTACTGTGTACATGAGTGTGATGCTAGAATTGTTGAAGCGTGAGTATCCGGATAAGCAGATTATTCCAACAGGAATGTATTACTATCACATTTATGATCCGATTGTGGAGGAAGTAGATGAACAGGCGGTAGAGAACCAGCGAATCAAGGATAGCAGACTTTCTGGTCTGGTAAATGACAGTGAGGAAAGTCGCGATTTGATGGATGGAAGTACTGGTGAGGTGACGCCTGTGAATTACAAAGCAGATGGAAGCCTTGGTGCTCGGAATTCTTCCCTTGTAACAACGGAAGAATTGTTACAGATATCTGAATTTGTCCGTGGAAAGATGATGGATATTGGTGAGGATATGATTCGGGGTAAGATTGCAATGAATCCGGAAAAGGGAGAACACAATTCACCATGTAATTATTGTGATTACAAGCATATCTGCAGATTTGAAGCAGGTGTTGGTGGTAATGCATACAGGATTGGTTCACAGCTTGATAAAGAGGAGGCGAAGCGTTTGATTTTAGCAAGAGGTGAGCAGGAAGATGTGCAGATGAACGGGCAGATGGAATCGGAGAATCTAAGTGAAGGAGGTGAGAATGCATGAAATGGACGCCAGACCAGCAAAAGATTATTGATTCGAGAAGTTGCAATCTGTTGGTATCTGCGGCAGCAGGTTCTGGTAAGACAGCAGTATTAGTAGAGCGCATTATTCAAATGATATCGGATATGAATAATCCCATGGATATTGATGAACTATTAGTTGTTACCTTTACCAAGGCGGCAGCAGCCCAGATGCGTGATAAGATTGCGGTAGCCATTGAGAAGATGTTAGAGCAAGATCCTTCCAATGAGCATTACATTAGACAGTTGAATTATATTCATAAAGCGAACATTTTAACCATAGATAGTTTTTGTTATCAGGTGGTAAAGGAGCATTTTCACGTCCTTGGAATTGACCCTGGCATTCGCGTGGGAGAGGCAGGAGAATTGGGACTTTTGAGAGAGGAAGTCTTAGAACAGGCAATAGAAGAATTCTATGGGCAGAACTCGGATTTTGTTCGGTTTTCGGAAGCATTTTCTGCGGACAAGAATGATTCTAGGATTGAGGAATATATCTTGAAGGTATATGACATTTGTTCCAGTTATCCAAGACCTTCAGAGTGGATTCGTAAGGCAAAGGAAAGCCTACATATTGAGTCAGAGGAAGACTTCATCAAGCTTCCTTTTGTGCAACGTTATTTTGAAGAATTACATGGTACCGCAGAGGGAGTCAAGGATAGTATATTGAAAGCTTTAGAGAAAGTGCGAGATATCGATGGACCGCTCTATATGGAAAAAGCATTGCTATCAGACGTGATGATGGTAGATGATTTGATTGCTGCTAAGAGTTATACTCAGTTTTACACGGTAGCAACGTGCAAATTTGCTGGTCTTGGAAGGGGCAAAAAGGGTGAATATGATGAAGAAATCGCTGAACAGGTAAAGAAGTCCAGAGAAGCATACAAAAAGCAAATCAATGCACTTCTAGATGTTTTTAAGCTACCTTTTGAACTGGTGTTGGAGCAGTTTACGAAGCAGGAGGCGATGTTGACGGCTTTGTTGGACATTACAGAATCTTTTCGCAATCAGTTTTTAGAGGAAAAGTTGAGTCGTGGAATTTTGGAGTTTAGTGATGTGGAACATTTTGCGTTACAGATTCTTTGTAAAGAATACGATGAAAATGGAGAGCCAGTACCAAGCGATATTGGTAAGGAAATGTCAGAGGATTTTCGTGAGATTCTGATAGATGAGTATCAGGATAGTAACTTTTTGCAAGAAGCCATTTTAAAATGTGTATCCACATTGTACAAAGGGAAATATAACATTTTCATGGTGGGTGATGTGAAGCAGAGTATCTATAGTTTCCGTATGGCACGCCCGGATTTGTTTATGGAAAAATATCATACCTATGATACGGCGGTTGGGGCGGATTGTCGTAAGCTGTTGCTTAAGAACAACTTCCGTAGCCGTGGTAATGTATTAGAGACCATTAATTACATGTTTTATCAGATGATGGGGGAAGACCTCGGTGGAATTGAGTATACCAGTGAGGAAGCATTGGTGCCGGGAAGAGAGTTTCTAGATGGTGTCAATGATAGTGTGGAATTGTTGATTGGCGAAAGTAAGGGCTTTGAATTCTTGAAGGCATCCGATGAGGCAATGACTGCTGAGAAAGAAGAAACATTGGATGAGAATTTAGAAGACATTGGCAAGAAGGAGTTAGAAGCTTCTATTGTAGCGAGAAGAATTCTTTCTATGCTGGGGAGAGACGGAAGTACTCCCTATCAGGTCACGGATAAAAAAGTAGATGAAAACACTGGAAAAGAGGTGGAAGTACTTCGAGATGTCCGGTTGAGTGACATGGTTATCTTATTTCGTGCACCAAGCAGCTTTCAGCAAATTTTTTCCGAAGTTTTGATGAGTTATGAGATTCCGGTAAAGGTACAGAATGAGAATGGATATCTGGATACCACAGAAATTCAACTTGTCCTAAGTTTGCTTCGAGTGCTTGATAATCCTCACAATGATGTAGAGGTTGTGGCGGTGCTTCGTAGCTATTTTGGTGGGTTTGATAGTGATGAGTTGGCACTGCTTGCGTTGGTGAAACGGTATATGGCTGAGAAATTAGATGGCAAGCTATATCTGTATCAGGTAGTCAAAGCGTTGGCAGAATATGGAAACGAAGATGTGTCTGTTGAGAAAGAGGTGATAGATCATATTCTTGATTTCCAACTCCTAGACCATCGTACACAAATTGAGCAGGATGTTTGTGAGAAGTGTAAAGGGTTTGTGGCTTTGCTTGCAAAATTGCAGGCAAAGAAAGCATATATTACAGTGAGTAAGCTTGTATCCGACATTTACTACGAAACAGGTTACTACTATTATGTGGAGGTTATGCCAGAAGGTCTTCAGAGAGTTCGTAATCTGGAATTGCTCTATGAGGAGTGTAGAAGATTTGATAACGGCAGAATAAGGACGTTGTTTGATTTCCTGATATTTGTCGAAAAGATTCAGAAAAAAGCCATTTCCTTGGGCGGAGATCCTGCACCAGATAGTACTGATGACGTGGTGCGTATTATGAGTATTCACAAAAGTAAAGGCTTGGAGTTCCCTGTTGTGTTTGTGTCAGGATGTGGCAAGAATTTTAATCTGATGGATACGAAGACACCACTCATTATCCATTCAGACTATTATGTTGGTGCAAAGTATATTGATACAGACCGAAGATGTGGCAATGACACCTTTGCAAGAAAAGCAATTGCATCCCTTATGGTGACAGAAAGTATTGCAGAGGAACTTCGCATTTTGTATGTAGCCTTGACAAGAGCAAAGGAAAAACTGATTATGACAGGGGTTACGCCGGATATTACTGCCTTGGTTAAGAAGTATGAAAACGTTGCCATGCGTAAGGAGCAGAAGTTATCTTATGCGGTGGTGCATACGGCTCGCAATTATCTGGATATGATTACCATGGCATTTATGCGGAATACAACATTTCATGAAACAATGGACAATGTCCGCAGTCGTCTTGACCCAAAGACTGGCGAGATACTTTCTGCGGAATATGAACTGTCAGTGGCGATGAATGAACCGAATGCTTCTGTGGAAGTTGCTGTGTATGATTTTTATGATTTGGCAGTGCAGCATGTGCAATCTAGTTTGGAAAAGCAAATGAACCGAGAGCAGAAGCTTGAAAGCTTGGTACATGCTCCGGCCACCACAAGGACGCAGATAGAAGAACGCATGTCTTGGGAGTATGTCAATGAGTCATATACATTGCAAAAATCCAAGTTATCTGTGACAGAGATTAAGAGAATGTATGAGACGGATTATGAGTCATCGGATTTGGTAGAGCAGTCGATGGTGCGCAAGGAAGAGTATGTTGCTCCAGTGCCGCAGTTTGTTGCCGGGGTTCAGCCAATGGATGCGGCAGCAAAAGGTACCTGGATGCATAAGCTAATGGAATTATTCCCCAATGCAGAGGTGACTACAAAGGAACAGGTGCAGATGGCCCTAGATGAAATGTGGGATAATGGCCGGTTGCCAGAGGAAACCAGAAGCTTTATTACCGTGGACAAGGTATATACATTTGCTACATCCAATCTCGGAAAGAGAATGCATGAGGCTGCAAAGCAGGGGAATCTCTTCAAGGAGAAACAGTTTGTTGTGGGTGTTCCGGCGGAGCGGTTGATGCAGAGAAATTTGCAAATGGATGCATCGACAGAAGTAGTGAATGTTTTGGCAAAAGATACATCGGTGACTGGATTACAACACGAGCTAGATACGAACATTCCGATTGTAGTACAAGGTATTATTGATGCCTATTTCCAAGAAGACGACAAGCTCATTTTGTTGGATTATAAGACAGACAAAGTGAAGGAAGGTCAGGAGGATGTACTTGTGAAACGATATGAAACACAGCTTCGCTATTATAAGGAAACGCTAGAACAACTGACTGGACGTGAAGTGGCAGAGAGTTACATTTATTCTTTTGCATTGGGAAAAGAGATATTGATGTTCAAAGATTAAGGAGAAGAAGAAACTAGATTTCAATGGGTCTATTTTCTTTTTTGTAAGAAAAATTGAATAGTAGTTAAATTTATTGCAATGTTATTAACAAGAATTCAATTGTAGAAAAGTATCATGTTTGATATGATGAAAGCGGACATCGGCCGATGGATGTAATCATAAAGGAGGCTCAATGGATGCAGATAGGAGATGTAATACGAAAATATAGAAAAGAACGCAATATGACACAAGAGGAGATGGCGAATCGTTTGGGAGTAACACCTCCTGCAGTTAACAAATGGGAAAAAGGCAATTCCTATCCGGATATTGCGATGCTGGCACCAATCGCCAGATTGTTGAATGTTACATTAGATGAGTTGTTATCCTTTGAAGAAGATATTACAGAAGAAGAGTTGAAAAGTTATGTACAGGAACTGAATATGCGCCTGAGTGGTGAACCTTATGAGAAAGCATTTCAATGGGCAAAAGGTTTGATAGAAAAGTATCCCAATTGCAAAATGTTGATATGGCAATTGGCTGTTATACTAGATGCACAACGGATGTTTAAGAGTATGAAAAATGCTGAGAAATATGATGCATTTATCCTTGCTTGTTATGAGAGAGTTTTGGAAAGTGAAGAGGAAGCACTTAGAAACCATGCGGCGGATTCTTTATTTGGATATTATTTGCGAAAGGAAGACTATGAAACTGCGGAGAGGTATCTGGTATACTTTTCTGAACAAAATCCAGAACGCAAGAGAAAACAAGCGTTGATATACAGCAAGACAAACCGAATGGAGGAAGCGTATAAAGCATACGAAGAGTTGCTGTTTTCTGGCTATCAAATGACAAGTATGGTGTTTAACAGTATATGTGCCTTGGCAATGGAAAGTGATAATTTGGACAAAGCACACACCTTTGTTTCTAAGCAACAAGAATTAGCAAGATTGTTTGAGATGGGCAAGTATTATGAGGCTTCTTGTGGACTGGAACTTGCGGTGTTAGAAAAGGATGTAGATGCTACAATAGAGATTGTGAAGACAATGCTTGCAAGTGTGAATCGCATAGCGGATTTCAGTGAGTCAAAGCTTTATGAACATATGACATTTAAGAAGATGGAACCAGAGGTTGTAAAAGAAATGCAAAGAGATTTGCTTCGCACGTTTGAAGATGAGGAATCATTTGGCTTTTTGAAAGAGGATGCGCGTTGGAGAGAGGTCATACAAGTAGAACAGAAGATATAAAGGAGAACACTATGTTTTATAATGCAATAAATGGTACAATTAAAATAGACAATACAGATATGGATTACATTGCTTTTGGAAATGGAAATAAGAATCTTGTAATGATTCCGGGTTTGGGTGACGGTCTGAAAACGGCAAAGGGAATGGCAATTCCTTTTGCTTTTATGTATCGTCAACTTGCTAAGAAATACAGGGTGTATGTAATGAGCCGTAGAAATGATTTGCCGGAGGGATTTACAACGAAGGATATGGCAAGGGATGTTCATTTTGCTTTAGAGAAGTTGGGTGTTGATAAGACATATCTGGTTGGTGTATCGCAAGGCGGAATGATATCTCAATATGTTGCGATAGACTATCCGGAGAAGGTGGAAAAGCTTATTTTGACAGTAACCCTTGCGAGACAAAATGATACCGTTCAAAAGGTGGTTTCTAGTTGGATAGATATGGCAAAGCAGGGGGATTACAAATCTATTATGATTGATACCGCGGAGAAATCTTATTCTGAGAAATATCTGAAGAAAATGCGTTGGATGTATTCTTTCATTGGTAATGTGGGAAAGCCAAAGAGTTTCGACCGTTTTCTGGTTATGGCACAGGCTTGTCTTATGCATGATGCCTATGATGAGTTGGGAAAAATCACATGTCCAACTTTAATTATTGGTGGGAAGGAAGATAAGATTGTGACGGGAGAAGCGTCAGAAGAAATTGCTGAAAAGGTAGTAAATAGTGAGTTATATATGTATGATGATTATGGTCATGGCGCATATGAGGAAGCGAAGGATTTTTGGAGACGTGTCATGAATTTCTTAAAGATATAAGTATCATTTGATGTAAAATCTTTGTGTAAATATATCGTATACAATCTCATTCTTCTTGCAAATTTTTGTTTGAGATAATATACTGTTTTCATGTCTTGAAAGAAATGTGTAGCTATGTATGAACATAGTATGCTGAACCAATGTTAGATAGAAAGGAACAGGGAAATGAGTGGAAGAGAACAACAGGAATTAGATGGCGTAACATTATTAGGTAATCAAGGAACAAAATATCCACAGGATTATGCACCAGAGGTTTTAGAGACCTTTTTGAATAAGCATCCAGATAACGACTATTTTGTAAAGTTTAATTGTCCGGAATTTACATCCCTTTGTCCAATTACAGGACAACCGGATTTTGCGACAATCTATATTTCTTATGTACCGGGTGAGAAGATGGTGGAATCTAAGTCATTGAAACTTTACTTGTTCAGCTTTCGCAATCATGGTGATTTCCATGAGGATTGTGTGAACGTTATCATGAAAGATTTAATAAAACTGATGGATCCAAAGTACATTGAAGTGTGGGGGAAATTCACTCCGCGAGGAGGTATCTCGATTGATCCGTATTGCAACTATGGAAAGCCTGGGACTAAGTGGGAAGAAGTGGCCTGGAACCGCTTAACAAACCATGACCTATATCCGGAGAAAGTGGATAATAGATAGAGTTAACTGTGGTTAAAATGCTAATGTGTGTGCAGGTATTAATTGCTGAATATATGTGGTTTTGAATGTTAAATATGGTTAAGAAAGAGCAGTAAGAATATGACATATCAGGAGTGCGTAGATTACATTTTATCGGTTCCTTTATTTGCAACCAAACTGGGAACTGAGAACTTGAATCGAATATTAGATATCATGGAACATCCAGAGAAATGTTATCCGGTTATCCATGTGGCAGGTACGAATGGGAAAGGTTCTACCTGCTCTTTTTTGGCGTCGATTTTACGGCAGGCTGGAAAGAGGGTTGGTGTATTTACTTCACCACATTTGGTCACATTGAATGAGCGATTTCGGATTGACGAAGAGATTATATCTGACGTAGATTTGGTGGAAGTGTTTGAGGAAATAATGACGTATGTGAATGAGGCAAGGGAACAGGGGATTGCACATCCATCTTTCTTTGAATTTGTGTTTTTGATGGGCGTGTTATATTTCAAAAAGCGACAGGTGGATATTGCAATTATCGAAACTGGAATGGGTGGAAGATTAGACGCGACGAATGTTGTGACGCCGGTTTTATCAATTATCACATCGGTTGGGTTAGATCATACCCAGTTTTTGGGTGATACCATTGAAAAGATTGCAGCAGAAAAGGCGGGAATTATAAAATCGAATGTACCAGTAGTCTATTTTGATCGAAAAGATGATGCAACACCAGTGATTTACAAATATTGCCAAAAATTGGGCACAAATCTACATATTGTCGAAAAAAAACAGTATAATTTATTGAAAATTACAGAAAAAACCATTGATTTTTCCTTTGAGAGTGGTTATTATAAGTATTGTAGTTTGCAAATCAGGAAAACTGCGCTTTATCAGATTGAAAATGCAATGTTAGCAATTAAAGCGTACGAACTACTTTTGACGGATAAGGACATATTCTGTAATTCACAACTGCTAAGGGGGCAGAATGTGAATTATGGTTTGACAGATACAGATATAGATAACATCCAGACTGGTCTATTGAACATGTTCTGGAAAGGTAGGATGGAATGTATTTCCAAGAATGTGTACATAGATGGAGCACACAACGAGGAAGCGATAGATGCATTTTGTCGTACAGTGGAGGTGCTGTTCCCTACAGAACAGAAAGTATTATTATTTGCCGTTTCTAAAGATAAGGATTACTGTGGCATGATTGAAAGACTATGCAATCTCGATTTTCGAGAGGTGATTATCGTGCAGTATGAAGGTAGTCGTTCTGAGGATATTACGGCGGTAGAAGTAGCATTTAGACGTTTTTCGGGTAGTAAGATTACCACCTTTGATGATATAAGAGAAGGCTTTTTGTATGGGAAAAGCCATGTTTCTGATTCGGTTTTGTTTTGTGTTGGCTCATTATATCTGGCGGGTAACTTACTCAGTTTAGGAGTATAGATATGATTAATTTTGATGAAGAGGTTAGAAAGTTTCAGCCTTGCCTTGAAATGTCACAGGCAGAGGATGCAATATATAAGAATGATGTAAAAGATATTACGGATGTATTAGCGGAGATGTTATTACAGCTAGGTGGTAATCAGAACGAGTAGGCGGTGAGAATATGGAGTGTTTGAATTGTGGAGCACCTGTATTGGAGAACGGACACTGCAGTGCTTGTGGAATGAACTATGAGCTGTTGGCAAAAGCCTATAATACATCTAATTTTTATTACAATTTAGGCTTGGACAAGGCCAGTGTCAGAGATCTTACTGGTGCAATTGATGCATTGAATTTGGCGTTAAAGTATAACAAACAGAATATTAACGCAAGGAATTTATTGGGATTAATCTATTATGAGATGGGTGAAACTGTCTTAGGATTAACGCAATGGGTAATTAGTAGCAACTATTTGCCAGAACATAATATGGCGACAAAGTATATTCAGGAGGTTCAGTCGGATTCGAATAAGCTTGAAGAGGCAAATCAGCTTGCAAAACAGTTTAATCAGTCGTTGATGTATGCAAAAACAGGTACCAAGGACCTTGCTTTTTTACAATTAAAACGAATTTTGGCGGCATATCCGCATTTTGTGAAGGGATATTTGCTTTTAGCCCTACTTTATATGGATAATGGCAACTATGATAAGGCGAAAAAAGCGCTGAAACGCGTACTTCGTATTGACAAGAATAATACTTTGGCAGTGAAATATCTAAAGGAAATGGGCGTTTCTTCAAAAGAAGTTATTAATATGAAGGAAAGTAGCCGTCATATTGATGTGAATTCAAGTTATTCTGATGAGGATCAATTTAAGTCAGATTTGGAGTCTTTTGTTGAAAAAAGCCTGGAAAATATAGATAATCCTGAGAAAACGGGCGGTTCCTACAAAGAGATTAACCATAATAAGTTTAATTTGCTATATGTTTCCGTTGGTTTGGTAGTTGGAATCCTTACATTTTGGTTATTGATATTGCCGACAAAGCTCAATTCTGCCAATAAAGAGAACAGAGAGTTGCAACTAGCACATAGTGAGGAGATTTCAAAGAAGAATGTAGCGATTTCAGACCTGGAAAAGCAGATAGAAGATTTAGAGAAGGTAGTTTCTGTTGCAGAAAAAGAGAAGGAAGAAGAAAAAGAGCAGGAAGAGGATGCAGATACAGCTTTTGAAGTGATTAAGAAGAGTATTCCCAACACTGCATATGAGAATTTGTGCTCAGAAGCAGGAAGAGCGGTGAATGAAAGAAGGTATGCAGATGCCATAGATATGTGTAACGCAGCGTTGCAGATTCAGCAGGGTGAAATGGCATATTATTATCTTGGGAAGGCATATATAGGTAATCAAGATGAGGAAAAAGCGAAGACTGCGTTCGTTAGTTTAAGAGATAACTATCCGGAAAGTACTTATATTGAGGAAATTAATGAGTATCTTTCTGAATAGATAAATTTAACTAGAGATAAATTTGTAATGAACGAAAGAGAAGACGATTTGTTTGGTTGGACAAGTCGTCTTCTTTTGTGTTGTAAAATATTAGAAAGGTGTGAAACTATGCAACAAAGAGATTATTACGAACTAAATGGAGATACCATGATTATTCATTTGCCAGAAGAGTTGGATCATCATACGGCAAAAATGATTCGTGAGGAGACTGACCAGCTGTTTTGCTCGAAACGAATCAGGAATGTCGTGTTTGACTATGAAAATACACACTTTATGGATAGTTCTGGAATCGGATTAGTCATGGGAAGGTATCGTGAGGTGAGATATTTGAATGGTGATATTTATATCACTTGTGTCAATCGAAAGGTTGCTAGGATTTTAGAAATATCTGGATTGTATAGGGTGGCAAAAAAGGCTGATGCGATTGATGATGCGTTGGAATTGATTGGAGGAAAACATGTCTGTTTACAGGAATAAATATGTGGATGAATATAATTACGGAGGAATTCCTTCTTTGGAAAATTAACCATGGATAATTGGTGAAAAAGGATTTGAAAAATAATTTGGAAAAGGGGAGCTGATATGAAACATATGAATGATCAAATGGTAGTGGAGTTTGATAGTGCGTCTAAAAATGAAAGTTTTGCCAGAATAGTGGTTGCCGCATTTGTGACTCGTTTGGACCCAACACTCGAAGAGATTGCCGATATCAAAACGGCTGTGTCGGAGGCGGTGACAAATTCTATTATTCATGGATATGAAAATGGGGAAGGGAAAATTAGAATTGAAACGGTAATTGTAGAGGATACAGTGACCATTATAATTGAGGATTTTGGTGTAGGTATTGAAAATATTGAACGAGCTATGGAACCCATGTTTACGACAAAACCGGATTTGGAACGCTCAGGGATGGGATTTGCATTTATGGAAGCATTTATGGATGAATTATTTGTGGAGTCAAAAACTGGATGCGGAACGAAAATAACAATGAGAAAGGTGATAAAAACAGGAGAAGATTATAACGGAAAAATAGAATAGTAGGAGGCGTCATGGACAATACTTTAGAGCTATTAAAGTTTGCAAAAGAAGGTGACCAGGACGCAAAAGAGCAGCTAGTAACCAAGAATTTGGGTTTGGTATGGGCTGTTGCACGGAGATTTGTAGGGAGAGGATATGATATAGAAGACTTATATCAGATTGGTTGCATTGGATTAATGAAATGCATTGATAAATTTGATTTATCCTATGATGTGAAGTTTTCCACATATGCTGTTCCAATGATTAGTGGTGAGATAAAACGATTTCTGCGAGATGATGGAATTATCAAAGTGAGTCGCACATTGAAAGAAACGGCATATAAAGTAAAAAGAGTGAGAGAGGAAATGATTCATCAAACTGGAATAGAGCCCAAGCTAGAGGAAATCTCTAAACGGCTGGAAATTGATATGGAAGAAATTGTGGCTTCTTTGGAGGCAAATGTAGAGGTGGAATCCATCCATAAGACGATTTATGAGAATAATGGAAATGCAATCTTTCTTATTGATAAGCTTGCTGTAGAGGAGGATGAAAAGGAGTCTGTGATTAATCATATGCTCATAGATGCTTTGATGCAAACACTAAATGATATTGAAAAAAAGATTATTCAAATGCGATATTATGAAAATAAAACACAGACAGAAATCGCGCAAGTGATAGGGGTTTCCCAGGTGCAAATTAGCCGTATGGAGAAAAAAATACTATTAAAGATGCGGCAACAGTGTGTAAAATAATAAAAAATATGGTATTATATATAAGTCGGTTTGATGAAATGGGAATGATAGGGAGTTCTTTTTATAGAATAAAGGAGAATTACAAATGAGTACATTTAACGTGGAATTAAAAAAGGTTGTGGATGACAGCTATGACATTGAAATCGGATTTGAGTTGATGGAAAACTTGGTGCAGGATTTGAAGAATGGATTAGTTGGTAACATTCGAAAGTTTGCGGTGATTACAGATAGCATTGTAGAAGGTTTGTATGCCCATAAGATTTATCAAATGTTATTGAGAGAAGGATATCAGGCGGATTTGTTTGTATTCCAAGAAGGCGAGAAACAAAAGACGAGAAAAACAAAAGAAGAAATTGAAGATGCTATGTTGGCAAAAGGATACCGTAGAGATTGTTGTATCATTGCGGTAGGTGGTGGCGTGGTTACAGATCTTGCGGGATTTGTGGCGGGAACCTATGGGCGCGGTGTACCATTTATTAATTATGCAACAACTCTATTAGCAGCAGCGGATGCTTCTGTAGGTGGGAAAACAGCCGTGGATACACCTTTGGCAACGAATCTAATCGGTTTGTTCAATCAGCCAGAGAAGGTTTATCTTGATATTGCTGCATGGCAGACATTACCACAACGACAGGTGATTAGTGGATTAGCTGAAACGATTAAACATGCATGTCTTGCCAGTAGTGAACTCTTTGATTATTTGGAGTCGAACATGGAGCGTTTGTTGGCTGTAGATAAAGAGGCTTGTGAACATATTGCAGAGGAAAATTGCAAGATCAAATACGAAGTGGTAATGAAGGATGAACGAGAAAGTGGTCTTCGAGAGGTGCTGAATCTTGGTCATACAGTGGGACGTGCTGTTGAAACGGTCAGTGAATATAAGTTGTTACATGGAGAAGCGGTGGCTATCGGGCTGGTTGCAGAAGTGAAATTGGCATGCAAATTGGGTTATGTGACTGCTGAGGAAAAAGATGGAGTGATTGCATTGCTTGCGAAAGCGCAATTGCCAGTTGCAATTCCTGACTATATTAATCGCGAGGATTTGGTTAAGAAACTGTATACGGATAAGAAGGTGCGAGATGGCAAACTTCGCTTTGTTATACAAAAGGGAATCGGTGATGTGGTTGAGTTTGAGCCTGGAGTGTTTGCTACCCCAATTGATGAGAGTGTTGCAAGAGAGATTATTATGGATATGTAAAGTGAAAGCCTGTGATGTTAAATCACAGGCTTTATTCATGTCTAACGAATCATCAAATTTATGAGGAAAGCTTCACGAATTGTTCAATGAAATCCAATAACGGACAAGGCTTTCCAAAGTAAAAACCTTGGCTGTAGTCAGGGTTGATCGTAAGCATTCTGTCGCGTTCTTCTTCTGTTTCAATGCCTTCTATGCATATTTTTAAATTCAGGTTATGCACCAATCCACTCATCAGTTGTAATAAGTTATATTCATAATCATTTTCCATTGCCTTTGCAGTGAAGGAACGATCGATTTTGATGATATCCGGTTGTAAATCGTTCAGATAATGGAAGTTGGAGTATCCTGTACCAAAATCATCCAATGCGAGGCGAACGCCGTTTGCTTTTAACTTTTCCCAGATTTTAGAAAAATGTACATTTTTTTCCAATGCGCCGCTCTCTGTCAATTCAATGACCACTTGACAAGGTGGGATATTATATTGTTCTGCAGCAGAAACAATTTCATTGATAATGTTACTTTTTACAATCTGGATATGGGACACATTGACAGTAATCTGAAATCCAGGGATCCATTGTTGTATGTGGTTACAAGCAAACAGTGCCTGATGTAGAATCCATCGTCCTAATGGTATAATTAATCCCGTTTCTTCCAATAATGGTATGAACTCGCTTGGTGGAATCATGCCATATTCTTTTGTATAAAAACGCATTAAGGTTTCAGCGCCGTATAAAGTGTGGCTATCCGCTAGAAAAACTGGTTGGAAATAAGCCTCAAATCCTTCAAAATTATTGCGAACAGCTTGTCGGAGCAGTTGTCGCAAATGTCTGCGTTTTAGATGCGTTTCATAGTCTTCTATCACGAAAGAATAGCACTGATTTTTACCTCGTCGCTTCGCTTCGTTCAAGGAATATTCTGATAGTTTCATAATATCGGAGAATGAAAAATCTTCTATGCTGTTACTATCTAGTATTCCGCCGGAAATGGTAAAGATAGCTTCGTATTGGTTATCCTCTACAAAACGATCAATGGTAGCTCTTACTTCCTTGTACAGGTTAATGGCATGTTCTAAACCATCACCTAGGAAATCCAAAACCATAAATTCATCTCCCGCCAGACGATATAACTGTTGACCGGGCTGTAGGCAGTTGGAAATGCATTCGGCAGTTTTCTTTAAAATGTGGTCGCCATATTCTACGCCGAGTTTTTCGTTAATTCCTTTGAAATCATCAATTCCAAGACGTAACAGATAACCACTTGGGAAAAATGGTGAGAATTCTTCTAGATAATTTTGTAAGCTGGATTCTCCTAGTAAACCGCTAATATTATCTGCTTTCTGTCTGGTACCGATTTCATTAATACATCCAACCATATAATCTGGTTTGCCATTTGTCTTTACAACATGACCTCTACAGTTGATCCATATTGGTTCTCCCTCTTTGTTTAACATTCGGTATTGCATGTTGTGTGTATCCTTGGCGCCAGATAAAACTTCGTCCAAATCTTTTTGCAGTGGTTCAAAATCTGGAGGATATACAAATGCGCGCAGATTGTCCACAACATTTCTGAAACAATGTTCTGACATAGCAAAACGCTTCGTTGCATTAGGCGATATGTAATAGAAATCATTGTTGAAATCATATACATATGGATAATCATCGAAGCAAGTATGTATCAAATCGATTGTCTGGCAGAGCTGCTGCACTGTAATAGGCGTCTGTTCCATGCAATATACCCTCTCAATAACTAAAGCTTATTAAACCACTACTTAAAATTATATTGGATAATTGAGAATTTGGCAATGAAAAATTGGGATATTTTTACAAGATTTCTTGTATAAATATCCCAATGTTAAATTAATTTTGCATAGTAGAATCATACAAAAATGGAATGTTCAAAGTCCGAATTGTCCGAAAAGAAAATAAATGAAACCAAGAAGCCAGCTAGTTAGAATGCCATAGAGGATTACAGGTCCCGCAATAGTAAAGATTTTCACACCTATACCGAATACCTGTCCTTCTTTCTGAAACTCAATGGCGGGGGCAGCAACGGAGTTGGCAAATCCGGTGATAGGCACTAGCGCACCGGCACCACCAAGACGTGCGATGTGCCCATAAGCATTACATCCTGTTAAAAGTACACTGAGAAGAATTAAAAGAATAGATTCATAGCTTGCAGCATCTTCTTCTGGCATTCCCAGGTAGTGTTTGAAGATGAAAAAAAAGCACTCTCCAATGACACAAAGCAATCCACCAACCCAAAATGCATTCAGGCAATTTTTCCAGGTGCTATAGGTTGGTGTAATCTGTTCTACATATTGGTTATATTCCTGGTTACTAATTTTCTGTTCCATGAAAAGCTCCTTTCTAAACGTCTTTCATTTTGCTAATAGTAGTATGGCTGAATCAAAATTCTTTATGCAAATATTCGCGCAACTATCATGTAAAGAAGTGTTAAGATGATAGAAACAAGTAAATGATAGAAAACACACCTTTTCCCAGGGCAAGAAAGATAATTAGGAGTCCAACCCTTTTTTGAATGTGTGCTTTTCGTGCGTAAGTAGGTATAACATTTAGTACTTCGGAAAGTCCACCTATTAAAAAACCGATGTAAATACCACCAAACAGTCCCACTGCTATAAGTAAGAGTTTTCCCAACATGGTGGGGAGTATAGCACTTTGTGGAAAGCTCGAGGAATAAAAACTGACACAAAACTGAAGTAGTGTTGCCATGAGAATGCCAATCATTAAACAGTTTTCATACAGGATACATTGTTTGGCTGTTTTTGTTTTTGCGGCAATCTTGGGAAATACACCTAACATTGCAATAAATGCAACGTACGCTGCAGCAGTGAGAAAACCTGCAGATAAACCGCTTATTATCAATAAGAGATAAGATATCATGAGCGAGAGGTCCTTTCGTAATGATGTATTTCCATGTGCTCCCCTAGGCGGTCTGCATTTTGGATGATGGTAGTGCTCAAATCATTTTCATATAGACGCATTTGTACTTCCAATGGTGTAGGATCGGAAGTCAATTTCTTGTGACCGATATGATTAAAAAATAGAATCATACCTAGCGTAAGACCGATGGAGTAAGTGACGATTAGATATGATACGCCAGAGGTGGCGTTTCCAAGGAATAGCATGGATAAAAACGTAAATAATTCTTTTGCACCAGCATCTGTATTATATGCCATAATGGCGTAACCACCGCCGAAAAAGGCGACAAAACATATGAAAGCGGTGAAGGCGAATTCTTTGAGCTTGGCACTTCGGGATATCGGAGTATAATTGATAATTACGTCCTCTTCACCAAGGTTCTGTAATTCTGCATTGGGAAATTCTACGATGATCAGCTCAATTATTTTTAATATAGATACAATTAACTGTTCTTTTTGGTTGGTATGGAAGTTGTGAAACGGTATGGATACTATTTGTTGCTGTAACTGTTGATTAGGAGAATAGACGGTAAGGAAATCTCCCAGTACGATGTTTGTATGCTGTAATTCTACGCATTGTGGCGCTTTGATATATACAATTTGTTCCATATTGACTCCTTTTGCTTTGACAATGTCATTTACTGTGTTCTGTACTAAAAAGATGCTGTTATTATGTGAAATAACAGGACAATTATTCATAGAAAACATTGTGAATTATGAGTTCCTATGCTATGATAAGTAGTTGTAAAAGTGAGAACAAATATATGCTTGTATAGTACAAAAAGATAGAGAAATGATTAACAAGGGGGATGTGAGATGAATTGGATGCGTTTGGTTGAATTATTAAAAGATCATATGGTGTACTTGCAGACACATAACTATCCGGATCCGGATGCATTGGCTTCTGCTTATGGTATGCAAGTTTTTTTGAGAGCTCATGGTGTGGATTCCACCATTTGTTACGCTGGTAATATTGAAAAGAATAGTACCAAGCGTATGATTGAGGAGTTTGGAATTGATGCTGTGCATATAGATGATTTGCAAGAAATGGCAGCGAGTGATTATATCGTAACCATAGATGCTCAAAAATATAATACCAATATTACGGATTTTCCGGGAGACGAAGTTGCATGTGTCGATCATCATCCGACAATCGTCCCGTATTATTATCAGTATAGTGATATTCGCCTTTGTGGTGCTTGTTCGTCCATTGTAGCAAGTTATTTCAAGTCTAGTGACGTAAGCCTGGATTCGAATACAGCCACAGCATTGCTTTATGGTATTAAGATGGATACGGATTCCTTTAATCGTGGCGTGACAGATTTTGATATTGAGATGTTTGCTTATCTTCATTCAATAGCAAATAACCACAAAATTACCTCTTTATATAATAGTAATATGGAAATTGAAGACTTGTATGCATATGGTGAGGCGATTCGCAATATCAAGATATATGACAATGTAGGATTTGCCAGCATTTCCTTTGATTGTCCGGATGGTTTGATTGCTATGATTTCGGATTTTATATTAGGTCTTGATGTGGTAGAGCTTTCCGTGGTATATGCGGCAAGAAGTGGTGGATACAAGTTCTCGGTTCGTAATGAAACAGATGTGTATCATGCAGGAATGGTAACGCAGAAGGCTTTGCAAGGTCTTGGCGGTGGCGGTGGCCATTTTTCTATGGCTGGTGGCTTTATGACGAAAGAAGGGTTGGAGAGCTTAGGACAGAATCCAAACTTTATGATTCGTCAACGTTTTATGGATGTACTTGCGGAGGAATTGCAAGAGTATAATCAAAAACATGGAAAAATGTAATGCAGCAAATGATGCATTTTAGGAAAGGAGATATGATGTGTTTTGAAAAACGCATCATGTAATATTAACAATGGAAAAAGAACGAATTGTTGTAAAGGTAGGAACCTCTACATTAACAAGGGAAAATGGTGCCTTAGATTTTCGCACCATTGACAAATTGGCACAGGTGTTGTCAGCATTACATAATGAGGGCAATCAGGTGGTACTAGTGTCTTCTGGTGCTATCGCAGTAGGCGTGAATAAAATGCGCTTGCCAATGAAACCAAAGGATATTTGTATGAAGCAAGCGGCAGCTGCAGTAGGGCAGTGCGAATTGATGCACATATATGACAAATGCTTCGGTGAGTATGGTAATATCGTTGGACAAATCCTCTTGACTGCAGATGGTTTGGCTGTTCATGAACAACGGAAGAATGTAAGAAATACATTTGCTGCTTTATTGCAGAGTGGAATGATACCAGTAGTAAATGAGAATGACTCCGTGAGTCATGCGGAGATTGAATCTGAGAAAAAGGTATTTGGTGATAATGATATGTTATCTGCCATTGTAGCGAGATTGTGTAAGGCGGATAAGCTTATCATTTTATCTGATATTGAGGGATTGTATAATGATAATCCGCATACAAATCCGGATGCCAGATTGATTCATGAAGTGGAAGAAATTACAGACGATATAAAATCTTTAGGTTCTGGTTCCGGTTCTAATCGCGGAACGGGTGGAATGGTTACCAAACTGGAGGCGGCGGAGTATGCCACATCTCATGGAATTGATATGTACATAGCACAGGGTAACGATCCAGAGAATATTTATCGTATTCTGGAAGGTGTAGATGTGGGAACGCATTTTGTGCGTAAAGAGAAATAGAGGAGTCATCTATGAGATATAGAACAGCACAGTTTTACAAAGAATTTAAGTGCATTGGGGGAATCTGTGAGGATTCCTGCTGTGAGAATTGGGAGATTGACCTGGATGATGTTTCCTTAAAGAAGTATATGAAGCAAGGTGGGGAATTTGGTAAACGCCTGAAAGATTGCACCAGAGTGAAAGATAAGCAATTTATCTTAAATGGTACCCGATGTCCGTTCCTGAATGATGAGAATCTATGCGACATTTTTATTGAAATGGGTGAGGAGAGTCTATGTGAAACCTGTACCAACTTTCCAAGACATATTGAGGAATTTGAGGATTTGAAGGAAGTAAGCCTTACCATGTCTTGTCCGGAAGCAAGTCGCATTATGCTTGCTAAGAAGGAGAAAATGACCTTTGTATGCGAAGAAGGTACGGATGCGGAATATGGTCTCAAGCATATTGAACCGGTGAAGACTTTGGCATTTTGGAAGAAATCCCATGCTAACAAGCTAGATCAACCATTGTTTGAGGTACTGTTTGAAGCAAGGCAGTTGATGTTTGATGTGTTACAAAATCGTCAGGAGCCCGTTGCAAAACGCGCGGCACTTGTCTTGGTGTTAGGAAAGAGAATTCAGGAGCTGATTGACAGTAAAGATTATGCGGGGATTCACAAGACAGTAGAGAAATATCGGAATAAAATAGAGTCTTCTGATACAGAGAAGTTAAAGAAGGAATGGATGAAATTTTCTTCTATGTATAATAAACGTGTCACGGAAAAAGAAGTGTGGCTCAAGCAAATTCTTAATATGTATGAAGGTTTGGAAACCATTAAGGAAGAGTGGACAGACCTTTTATCCATGGGGATGGATGTAATGCATGGCAGAGATCATTTGAAGAGTATGTTAGTGGCAGCGGGAATGGTAGAAGAGGAAGAACCTGGTGAGGAAACCGATAGTTTTCTTCGTAACTATGCAGTTTCGTATAGGGAATTTATGCATTACTATCAAGAGAGGGAATATGAATTTGAACATATATTAGTGTATTATATTTTCAATTATTTTCTAGGTGCGGCTTATGATTATGATGCATTTACCAAGGTGAAATTTGCAGTGATTTCTTATCTTGTGATTTTGGAGTTGGATATTGCACTTTGGTTGAAACAGCAGAAAGAATTTTTGTATGAAGATCAGGTGTTAGTAGCACATGCATATTCTAAGGAAGTGGAACATTCCTATAATAATTTTGAATCCTTGCAACTTGTGTTATCAGCTCATCCGATTTTGGATGTGGAGCATATATTGATAGGATTATTGTCGTGAGGATTTAGAGCTTATATAAAGGAAATGGATAAACAGACGGAATTCTTTAGGAATTTTGTCTGTTTATTTTATTGACCATTTTTGGCGCTATTATTGAAATATAGTTGCTGACAGAATAAGTGGTTGGTGATTTAACATGGATTTAACATATATTTTACTGACCGATGATAGTTTGAAGATGTGATTTTCATATACATTATATGAGTGAAAAAGCGAATGATAATAGTATTGAGAGTGTGTGAATAAGCACACAAAGAAAGACGTACGAGGTGTAAAAGATGGAGACATTATTTGGTTTATTTGGCGGCTTAGCATTATTCCTGTTTGGTATGGAGATGATGAGTGATGGTTTGCAGAAAGCTGCCGGTGAGAGAATGCGTTATATTTTGGGATTGCTTACAAAGAATCCGGTAATGGGAGTGGTTGCGGGTGCATTGGTTACAGCAGTATTGCAAAGTAGTAGTGCGACAACAGTTATGGTAATCGGTTTTGTAAGTGCCGGACTTATGACATTACCACAGGCAATTTCTATCATTTTAGGTGCGAATATTGGTACAACCATTACCGCTCAGATTATTGCTTTTAAAATTAGTGATTATATTTATCCAATTATATTTATTGGATTTTTGGTTGCATTTATTGCTAAGAATAAGAATGAGATTGCTATGAACATAGGTAATACCATTCTAGGATTTGGTATTTTGTTTGTTGGTATTGAGACAATGGGTAGTACCATGAAACCATTGGCAAACAGTCCGGTGTTCCTTGATATGATTGGCAAGGTTGCAGATATCCCTGTTCTAGGTTTGTTACTAGGTACCGTTATGACAGTAGTGGTGCAAAGTTCGTCGGCAGTCATTGCCGTATTGCAGAATTTTGCGGCACAGGCCGGACCAGATGGAGTTTCTTCTATTTTGGGACTACAGGGGGCGATTCCAATTCTGTTTGGTAGTAACATTGGTACAACGATTACAGCATTGCTCGCATGTATTGGACAGACAAAGGATGCGAAGCGTACAGCGGTGGCACATAGTGTATTTAATATTACAGGTTCTGTATTATTTATGTTCTTCATTCCGTGGTTTGCGAGAGTAATTACAGCGATATCACCGATGGGTAATGAGGTGGATGTGATTTCAAGACAGATTGCAAATGCCCATACAGCATTTAACGTAGTGAATACAGTTATTTGGGTACCTCTTATCTGGTTCATGGTTAAGATTGTAATGTGGATATTGCCAGATAAGGCACAGGATAAAAAGGATGAGTTTGGCTCACAGTTCTTGGATGTTAAGGTTATGAACCAGCCGGTTGTTGCACTTCATCTGGTATCGAAAGAAATTATGAACTTTACGAAGTTAATTGAAATGTTCTTGAGTGATATTAAGGCTGCTATGCTAGAAGGTGGCAAGGAGAATATAGATAAAGCCGATAAGGCATCCCAGAATGTTACACAGGTGCATAGTGAGATTTATAGTTATTTGATTAATATGTTTTCATCTGGTAACATGAATGAAGACCAATCCGCTCATACAACAGAGCTTATGTATATCGTAGAAGATTTGGAACGTATGAGCAAATGCATGAAGGAATTGCTTGCTAGTGCAAAGGAGAAGGCTGATAAGGATTTTGTTTTTTCTAAGAAGGCTATGGAGGAGATTACAGAGAGTTTTGAAGTGATTACAAGTATGTATCGCGGCTCTGTGAATGCAATTATGCAGGGTGATAAGACTGTGGTTCCTGATGTAGAACAGTATATGCAGCGTATTGCAAAGCTTGAGAAACATGTTCGTAAGAACCACAAGAAACGTATTAAAGAGGGTAAATGTAAGCCAGAGTTTACGAATATCTTCGCTAACATCTTCCACAGCATGGAGAGAATAGGTGAGAACTGTAGCAATCTTACAGAGTCTGTAGTAGAGGACATGTATCTAAAATACTTACCAGAAGAGAATGTTATGACAACAGTATAAATGTTAACTGCCACCGGGTAGTGTGATGCAAGGAGCATTCGTTTACACATCGTTAGGTCTTAGAAGATGTGTGAGAGCGAGTGCTCTTTTGCTGTTTATGCAATAAAAAGTGTATTACATATTTCTCGAAACTGTGTAATGATAAGTTGAAATGCGTAAGAAAATATGTTATTAGATACTAGTAGAAATAGAGGAGATATATTGATTGTTCTTTGGGTAATGGCAACGATGGAAGAGCTGTCTTATCTGCCAATGGTGATTTGTTTTGTGATGTTCTTTTTCAATGACATCTATGGATATTATAACTGGAAGAAAATGCGAAAGAGACAAGAAGAGGCTACTGCGTAAGCAGTAGCCTCTTTTTATTAATCTAGTATAAGCTCTTTTCTTTTCCCCTTTTTGTTCAATGGATATTTGCGAATTCGTGTAACAAATTCCAGATTAACCAAGTCAACATCTTTACCATTTTCAATTAAAATGGCATTACCACTTTCAGAGATTTCCTTGATGACACCACTGACAGTGGAAGTCCCTAGAAAGTAAATGATACAATCCTGTCCGATAAATTGCTTTGCTAATTCCAACATATATGTAGTCTCCTTTTTGTTTTTCTTTCTTTTAATATGATGTATGGCTTGTTGTTCTCCACGTCGGTTTATGATGAATAAAATAATAAGAGGGAGAACACAACACAGATAGAATGTGGAATCCATATAACTCTCCTTGATTTACTTTTTTCCGTGCTCTAATTCCTTGCATACGCTACAGTAGATACATGTCATAATCAGCCATAATACACCGATAAAGAATGTACATAAAAAGCCAATCGGAATGAACATAGCAATGACTGTAGTGACAGTCATGAAACTAGAAAAAACATTGTTCATGGTTTGTACAGTACGGTAGGAAGCTTCACCGACAAGTTTTCGTTCTGCTTCGTCACAACTTTGATACCATAATTTTTGAAACTTAAAGTCATAAATGCTACCTTTCTTTTCAGGTGCATATTCTTTGATTGCTTTCACTGCACGACTTTGTAGTGAAATAGTGATGAAAAAACTTACAAAGTAGAATACAACGTTAAGTAAAACCATACCGATGTTTTCGATTGTTTGGATGGTAGACATTAGTTGATAAGTAGCAATACCAAATATAAACTGGATAGAAATCATCAAAACATTGCTGACAGTTAATACGTTAGATAGGTACAAATCGGCAACATCAATGTGTTCATCGTCTTCGCCGTCCCAGGTGGCAATTTGCTGCTTGGCTTTCTTAAGCCATATTTCTCCTATAATCCAGCAGATGATAGCAAAACCAAGCAAAAACCAAGGAATAATGCTAGTCTGGAAATATGGTAGCTTGTCTCCAATCCATTTTCCTATATCAGCTAAATCGCCTTTGAAAAAATCGGTTGCGGCTGCACAAAGATATCCGCCTAAACCACCGATTGCAAAACAAACAATCATAATGATAATAAATTTATTTTTTGTTTTCTTGTTATATTCCGGGCTGTCCACCTTCACTTTGTTATTCTTACTCATTCTTCATTTCCTCCCATGTCCTCATCATCTTCTACGTAATCAAATATATCCTCTACTGGAACATCAAACACCTTGGCAATCTTAAGGGCTAATGTAACAGAGGGAGAGTAGTCTCCGCGCTCAATCAAACTGATTGTTTGTCTTGAGGCGCCTACCATAGTGCCTAGTTCCTGTTGGTTTACCGATATCTTTGCCCGGTATTCTTTTAATCGATTGTATAAAGGCATATTCTCAACTTCCTTTCTTTGTTGTTTTGACAACAAATGTATTCATAATGACAAATTGTATTTGCAAATTGACAACTATGCTTGTCATGCACATAGAATAACACTGACAATTATCTTTGTCAATGGTTTTTGACAAAAAAAGTTGTCAAAAATATTTTCGAATGAGAAACATTAGTAAAATCAAGGCTTGCAATAGTGCTTGCAAGTATAAAAATACTGGTGTATGATGATAAAAATGCTATTTTTGGAGTATATATTATGAAGTTCTTTCAAAAAAAGGAAAAGATGATTCCAATACCAAAAGAGTGTGAGGATTTTGCAATAGAGGTAGATAAAAGTATATGCACAGGAGAAATGACAGTGGGATTTCGCAACCCCAAAACTGGTAGGCTGTTGTATGCAGAGTTGGCACGTTCGGATGCGGAAGTGAAAGCCTATCAGAAAAAGTATGGACGATAGGCATACAAGTGAAGAAATGCATTTCGCGGTATATAGAACAATTAGTGGGAGGTAATGATGGAAGCAATATTGTATGTAGTAGAGAAAATTGATGGGGATTATGCCCATTTGAGACAGGTGGAACACCCAGAGGAAGATATGAAATTAGTGGCAAGAGCTTTATTGCCAGATGGTATCGTGGAAGGTACAAGATTGATATATGAGTTGTTGGAATACCGAATGGAGTAGCACAATGCATGAAGATACAAAAACCTATACAGGCAACTGTATAGGTTTTTGTTTGTGAAGTTATATTTTTACTTAATCGTTGGAATAATTTTTTAGATTCTCCGAAATGATAGTGAGGGCTTTATAAAGGGTTTCTCGTTCCTCGTTGGTTAGCCCCTTTCCTACTGCTTCCACAGCCTGTGCTGCTTGCTTGTCAATCTGATTGGCAATATTTCGCCCGTTTTCTGTTAGTATAATTGGAGCACGGTATTTTTTTTCTGTGTCAGTGTTGATTAACCCCTTTTGGATTAAGTCAGAAACTGTTCTGGAAGTGGCGGCCTTGTCTTCGCCACACAAACTGCTTAACTGTGTTACTGTTAAACCTTCTGGATGACGATTCAACTGAAATAGACACATAACATGGATGCCTCGAAGCTCCAAATCAGCCATTTCTTGCATTTTGATTTTTTGCAAATTTTTATAAATCTGTGTAATAGTTGTAGTAAATATTTCGAAACGTGTAATCATAAAAAATCCTCATTCGATGTTAATGTTATTAATGTTGAACCATCAACAAAACAAACATAGCAGAATAGTGGATAATTGTCAATATCATGTATGAACCGAAATTATGTTCAATGAAAATCGAAATTATATTCATTGAAAATGGATTGTAAAATCCATGGGTTTGGGATACAATATATAAATAGGGAAAGATTTTATCTTTGGAAAAAGTAGAAACGCTTACATATGGATTTGAACAGGATGGGAGGTACTTTTTATGGAGTCAAGTGGAATGAAGATGTATGATAGCGGCGCAATGTTATCCTGGGTGGGGTGTTTTGCGGATCTTATGGAGGTTAGTCCGGAAAAGATTAAGATGTTGAACATTTGTGGAAAAAAGAAGAATGTTCTTCCTACAATTGAAACACACAAACGTGTTATGATATTTGCAGATGAGAGCCATGCTGATTTGTTCTATGAGTTATGGGAAGGTGGCTATGGCGATTATGATATGTGGATTGGTCGTGGACTTTGCGGAGAAGAAGAGGTTACTACTAGCAAGGTGAAAGAATATATGGATAAAAAAATTGAAGAGCCAATCGTTATTTTTATCATTAATGAGAATACAAGAGAGGCATCTAGATATGGAATTCGTAACGAATTTTTCTCTAGAGGGTCCGTTAATTATGTTGGGCATGAGATTCGAGCCGTAATCATGAATATGTTGTCTTGTGATGTGGGTGACACAATTTGTATTGTAAGTGGTGAAAGTATTGCTATTGAAGCGGCAATTACAGCCAGTGAAGGTACAATTATTGCGGTGGAACCTGACGCTAGAGATATGCGTGCGATGCAAGATAATGTAAGTAAGTTTGGCGTGCATAACATTGAGATTATTCCAAATGTTACTGAGGAGAATATGGCAACGGTTCCTACCCCTAGGTTGGCATTTATTGTGGCATCTAAGCGTTTGGAAGAAGAGATTGCAGTGTTGTTGAAAGTGAATCCTAAAATGCAGTTTATCGTATACACGCTCGAGTTGGACATGGTGGTAAGCATTAAAAATATTTTTGCAAAATATAATATTGACACCACAGAAACATTACAGATTTCAGTGGCAAAGAGTGATAAACGCAGTGTGATGGTAGCGCAACCATCACCTTGGATGATTAGTGGTGTGGCAAATTCTTAAGGAGGGTTGTAATGAAAAAGATTATAATTGGAGGATTGTTGGCAGTATGTATGTGTTCTTTGGTTGGCTGTACTGATTCACAAGATATGAATGGTGTGCTTGATCAGACCTTAGAACGTAAGGATGACGCAAGAGAGGCAGTTAGCGAATATAATGAGAATATTCAAGAACTGCAGGAAACGGCTGACGAAGTAGAAGAATAATAGAATAAATGACATAATAGTAGTTATACTATCCATAGAAAGGGTATCATCAATTGATGGTACCCTTTCTTTTGACTTATAAAAATGAAATTGAGGTGAATGGATGAAAAAAGAATTACAGGTCGGAAAGCAAAGTATTCAGTTTTGTGAACCGGTATACATTATGTCAGCTGCGTGTATTGCAGGTCCTAAAGAAGGGGAGGGGCCGCTGAAGGACACTTTTGATGAGATTGTGCAAGATGCCACACTAGGAAAAGAATCTTGGGAAGAAGGGGAGAGTGAAATGATGAAACGTACAGTTTCATTAGCTATACGTAAGGCAAAAATAAAGACAGAAGACGTGCGTTATATGTTTGCTGGTGATTTGCTTGGGCAATTGATTGCTACAACCTTTGGACTCAAAGATTTCGAAATCCCTCTATTTGGGTTGTATGGAGCTTGTTCCACGATGGGAGAGGCATTGTCTTTAGGTGCTATGACGATTCATGCCGGATATGCTGACCGCGTGGTTGCAGTTGCGTCCAGCCATTTTGCAAGTGCTGAGAAGCAGTTTCGCTTTCCGTTGGAATATGGAAATCAAAGACCGATGTCGTCTACATGGACTGTTACGGGAAGTGGTGCATTTGTACTATCTGATAAAGAAGGAGATGTTATGATTACTGGGATTACGACAGGAAAAGTTGTAGATTACGGGGTAAAGGATTCTGCAAATATGGGAGCGTGTATGGCACCGGCTGCTGCGGATGTTATCTACCAGCATTTACAAGACTTTAACTGTTCTCCGGATGCGTACGACAAAATTGTTACAGGTGATTTGGGCATAGTAGGAAAGGAAATATTATGCAAACTTCTAAGAGATCAGGGTTATGATATTTCTAAGATTCATATGGATTGCGGTATGGAAATTTATAATAATCCTGAACAGGATACACATGCCGGAGGTTCCGGATGCGGTTGTTCTGCTGTGACATTGGCGGGGAAGTTGATGAATGAGCTTAGAGGTGGAACATTGCGGAAAATTTTGTTTGTTCCAACAGGAGCGTTGATGTCTACGGTTAGTTATAACGAAGGGCAGAGTGTTCCGGGAATTGCGCATGCTGTTGTGATTGAAACAAAAACAGAAGGGCAAAGGTGAGAAATATGGAATTTTTGAAAGTGTTTATAATAGGTGGATTGATATGTGTGGTAGCACAAATCTTGATGGAAAAAACAAAGTTAATGCCAGGAAGAATTATGGTAATTTTGGTATGTACAGGAGTGGTTTTAGGAGCATTAGGAGTATATGAGCCGTTTTTAGAGTTTGCTGGAAGTGGTGCTTCTGTACCATTGACGGGGTTCGGTTATAATCTTTGGAAAGGGATTCGAGAAGCAGTGGATCAGGATGGATTTATTGGACTATTCCGCGGTGGATTTAAGGCGGCTGCGGTAGGAACCTCTGCTGCTCTCGTTTTATCTTATATAGCATCCCTTGTTTTTCAACCTAAAATGTCTAAGTGATAAAAAAGCCATGATATGTTGTAGCCTAACATATCATGGCTCTTTATGTTAATTGATTATAATTCCAAATATAGCACGTAAGCTTGTAGCAAATTTTGAGAAAAAGGAATCCTCAGGTTGCTGGTGCAGTGCTTCATCATCGAAAATCTCCACGGTTGGTGGATCTTCCGGAGTGCTTGGGACGAAGGTGGCTACAATGGTGTGGTTTTCGGAAACGTCTCTAAAGGTATGCTGTGTAATTGCACCCTGAGCAACACCATCAATAGTGACATTGGATATTACATAACCAGCATTTGGAACAAATGAGAAGCTGACAGTGTCGTGTGCTTCTGCTTCGGAAGGACCAATAATTTGTCCTCCGCCTTCTACCATAGTGGAAAAGGTATAGGTGTTATCTCCATTTGATTCCTTATCCGTTTTGTTGTTCTTTTTGCTGTTTTTCTTTGTGTGAACAGGACAATCAGTTGTGTTGTAATCAGAAGGCAAAGAAAAATCAGCGTCCTCATCATCCAATTGTATCGTACCATCATCCGATATTTTGTAGTGGTATACGGTGGTTTCAGGGCAATATTTGGTTGCCTTGTAATGTGTCTCGTCACATAATTTAACTGTTAGATGTACCGTGCAAGTTTCTTTTGGTACAGTATCCTCTGTAAAGTATTCTGTAATTGTACTTTTGCATTTGCCATCTGCTGGTAGCGCACCAGAGCTGGCACATACGGTTTCTGTTATAATACCACTTGGCTTTTCAAATTTTGCAGAGGTGTCAAGTTCTTTGGCATAGACAATCTCGTCCATGATTTTTCTCCACATGATTTTATGGTAGTTGCTGTTAGAAAAATCTGTATTAGAGTCATATCCCATCCAAACACTTGCGGTATAATATGGGGTTGAACCACAGAACCAATAGTCATAGTTGTTGGATGTTGTTCCGGTTTTTCCTGATACAACCATACCGCTGGATAAGCGAGCTGCAGTTCCGGTACCGGAGGTGACAACATCCTGCATAGCATCGTTGATTAACCATGCGGTTGTATCTTTCATTACTTGTTTTTTCTCTGGCGTATTATCAATTAGGACATTGCCATCGTGATCCAATACCTTGCTATAGAAGGTTGGCTCTACATAGGTGCCGTTATTGGCGATGGAAGCATATGCACCAGTGATTTCCAAGTTGGTAACACCATCTGTTAAACCACCGAGACACATGGATTCATTGATGTCATTCTCTACAATACCGTTTACAGAGGTTTCACCGTTTTTTAAAGTGGTAATTCCCATGTTAACTAAATAATCATATCCCACCTGCGGTGTAACATCTTGGAAACACTTTACAGTAATAATATTTAGAGAATCACGTATCGCGCTGCGAATGGTTTGCTCGTCGCGGTAACCGGCATACCAGTTTTTGATTGGTGTGCCGTTGCTATAGTTGGTTGGCTCGTCCTTATAGGAGGTAGCTAATGACATACCGGACGTGTCCAAGGCTGGTACAAATGTAGATAAAACCTTGAATGTTGAACCGGGTTGTCTCTTAGAGTCCATTGCTCTGTTTAAGGTAAGGTTACCCTTTTTTTCTCCGCGTCCGCCACAAATCGCTTTTACGTATCCTGTTGCCTGGTCAATTACCACGAAAGAGGCCTGCGGTTGTATTGTGGTGGAAAAGGATTCTGCCAATTCCTTATAGCCTGTTTTTTCGATTAGCACTGCCTTGTACTCATCAGCAGCAGCACGGGCTGTATCTTCGCTAGAATAGATTAAATTGTATTTGCTGTTTCCTGTTTTCTCTATATAGTACTGCAATAAATGACCACTGGAATAGTTATGAAGCTCTTCTGTTTTTGGGTCCTGCAATGTCAAGGCATAATTAAGTGCCACACTAGTACCCGAAGGATAATTTTCAGGGTTGTTAATCTGGTTGTCGCAGATTTCCTGGATCTGCGCATCTTGATTAATGTAAATGCTTAATCCGCCAGAGTAGATTGCGTTATAGGCTTGTGTTTCGGTGTATTCTAATTCAGTGACTAACTGCGTGGTTAGTGCATTGATTACTGCATCGATATAGTATGAGTTGTAAGATTTTACTTCTGTTTCATCTTCGCTATTGTTGGTGGAGATGCGGGCATATACATTATCCGCCATAGCTATATCATACTCGTGTTGTGTGATGAGTTCTTGTTCTAACATTTTCTCCAGAACGATATTCTTACGTGTTTGATTGTTTTCAGGATAAAGAAGCGGATCATACTCTGTTGGACTCTGTGTAATGGCAGCAATGACCGCGCATTCTGATAATGTTAAGTCCATAAGGTTTTCTTTTCCGAAATATATCTCAGATGCTGTTTGTACACCATTGGAACCCTGTCCGAGATAAATAGCATTAAGATATAATTCCAGAATATCTTGTTTTTGAATTTGTTTTTCTAGTTCGATAGCAAGGTACTGTTCCTGGAATTTACGTTTCAGGGAATCCATAAATGTGGTTTCATTTAGTCCTACATTAAAAACCTGATTCTTGATTAACTGCTGTGTAATGGTGGAAGCACCTTCTGTAAAACTACCCTTCTGAATACCTACAAAAAAGGCTCTTAAAATACCACGTGCGTCGATACCATTGTGCTGCCAAAAACGTTCGTCCTCGATTGCCACAAAGGCATTAACCAAATCCTCTGGTATGTTTTCGTATTCTACATAGATACGGTTGGAATTGGCCGTAGATAAAGTTGTAAGCTCTGTACCGTCCTGATTGTAAATGGTGGTTTGGAAACCTTCTAGCTGTACACTTTGTTCAATTTCTGCTATGTCGGGAGCGGTGCTGATAATGGCGCTAATCATGCCGATGCCTGCACCGATTCCTGCAAGAATGCAGAAAAGAAATGTGAAAATAAATGACTTGTATATCCAATATGATATTTTCTTCTTGTTCTTGGTATGCTTGGACACCAATTTCTTTTGTTTTTTTTCTGTATTATGTTTTGAATAGTTCATATATGCCCTCCTGAAAAAGTGTTCAGATATCAATCTTTTATACAATAAATAATAGTATATCAAATATGGACAGAAAAAGCTATCTTTATTCAGTAAAGAAAAATGTGAAAAAAAGATGTCTTTCGTTGACAATATCTGCTACAATGTGTAAGGTTATGTATGTAATAAGAGGTGATGATGGATGCAGAAGGAATATGTGACGATTTTAGAAGCGGGAAGCGATGAGATTGTTGAAAAGAAATCTAGATTTATCGGCTATGTTCGTCATGTAGAGACAGAAGATGAAGCAAACGCTTTTGTGATGGATATAAAGAAAAAGCATTATGATGCAAGGCACAATTGTTATGCATACTCCATTGGAGAGGAGCAGGAGATTTTGCGTTTTAGTGATGACGGAGAACCTGGTGGAACGGCAGGAAAACCAATTTTGGAAGTGATTACAGGAGAAGGTTTGAAAAATGTTTGCATTGTAGTGACTAGATATTTTGGAGGAACCCTTTTAGGAACAGGCGGTTTGGTTCGTGCTTATACAGATGCAGCCAAAGCGTGTGTTGCTGCAACAGAGATTGTATGTAAAAGGATGGTTGTTCCTTTGAGTGTTACCACAAATTATACCGATTTAGGTAAGATTCAATATATAATGGGTAATGCAGGAATTGATGTAAAAAATAGTACATATGGAGAATATGTGACTTTAAATGTAGAGATATTTGTAGATGATATAGAATGTATTGAGAAAGAATTAGTTGAAGCCACGGCAGCCAGAGTCATATTGGAAAAAGGTGATCCGATTTATTCTTTGTGTAGGAGGGATGAGGCATGAGATGGATATGTTGGTATGGCTTTTGTTTCGTATTGTGGTGCTTTTGTCTAAGCGGTTGTACATTTGTGAATTCGGAGACAAGAAGTGAAAATGAAAATGAAATAAAGTTAGAAATTGAAAAAAAGGAATCAGTTGACATCAAATCAGAGATGGATTTTTCACAAGGGGATTTGTACACTATGTTTGAAGAGGTGAATAATGAACAGATTGAGAATTTCTTGTATGATGATTATAATAAGGATGGAATTCATGAAGCGTTTGTTGTCACAAAAGAAAAAAATACATACAAGCTTTGGTATATGTCTCCAATAGATTGCAAAGTGGTGATAGATAATCTGGAATATGTGGATAATGCCAGTACAGAGATTTTGGGTTTTGAGACGAAAGATTATCTGCTGTTACAGCAATATGTAAAGGGTACGTTGAATACACTGGTATATAGCGTGAATAATGATAATCAGGTGATTCAGGCCAATGTATCAGGCAAAGGCTATATTCGCCATAATGCATCTGGTGAAATTTTTTTAGATGTTTATGGAGAGATTGATGAAAAAAATAAGGTTGCGCAGCCAGAAAGCTCGACCTATTATCTGTATTATGTATATGATGATGGTTTTAGAGAGTATGGGGCTATTCCTATTGGTCAAGAGCAATTTTTGAAATATCAAGGTGCACAAGACATTTTAGATGATGTATATCAAGAATTTGATGAACAACAATTAGAAATCGCATATTTGTATCGCGCAAATCATTATATTAATATGAATATTACAATTTATGGAGATAGTCGTGTTGAATACCGTAATATTGTATTGCGGTATGATGATGAATCGATAGATTATGTGTCGGAGAATTTTGCGAAGGGGAAGATTGAAATTGCACATTTACTGAATATTGCAACCTTCCCAGCTGCATATAAAGAACCACATGATAATGATAATAGATAAAATTGGAGGACAATATGATTTCAAAATTTAGTGTAAAAAAAGCGTATACAGTAATTGTGGGCATAGTGCTAATCCTTATTTTGGGAATTGTTGCTTATACGAAGATGACAGTTGATTTGCTGCCTGCAATGGAATTGCCATATGCCATTGTGATGACAACATATCCGGGAGCAAGTCCGGAAGCAGTGGAAATGAGCGTGACAAAGCCGATAGAACAGGCGATTGCATCAATTGACAATATTGAAAATATTCAATCTGTGTCATCAGAGAATGTATCCATGGTAATTATTGAATTTGGTTCAGATGCCAATATGGATGCGGCGACGATTGATATGAGAGAGAGTCTGGATCAGATTAGTAGCTATTTCGACGAGAGTGTTGGAAATCCAATTATCATGAAACTGAATCCGAATATGTTACCTGTAATGGTGGCGGCAGTAGATATGGAGGATTCGGATAGTATTGAATTGAGTGAGTATGTAGAAGAATCTTTGGCTCCATCATTGGAAGGTGTGAATGGTGTTGCCTCTGTTACAGCGATGGGTGTCGTGGAAGAATCAGTTCAGGTCATCATTCGTGAAGATAAAGTGGATGAAGTGAACAAAAAAGTAAAAGAAGCGTTAGATGAACAGTTCAAAGAGGCAGAGGATGCCATTGCAGATGGCGAGAGTCAGATTGCCAGTGGTAAAAGTCAAATAGAAAGTGGACAACAAACTGCTAACGAGCAATTTGCAAAAGCTGAAGTGGAAATCAATAATGCGAAGTATGAAATGCTGAAGTCGGAAGAAGAGGTTAATAAAGCCTTGGCAGAATTGTTGGAACAAGAAACAGCATTGAAAGATCAGAAAAAGCAATTGGAAGCTGCAATTACTTCGTTACAGGAATTATTAACGACTTACCAAGGATTACAAGCGCAGAGGGCACAGTTAGAAGCAGCTTTGGCAGCGACACCTGGTGATGCAGCTTTGACTGCACAACTTCAGGCGATTGTTGCAGCAATGACACAGATGGAAGCAGCACTAGCAGAGCAAAAAGATACCAATGGCAATGCATTAACTTTTGATACATTACCTACGTATATTGAGAGTTTAAATACTGCTTTAACGCAGATTAAGAGTGGATTGAAGCAGATTAAAACTGGCAAAAAAACATTGAATTCCACTTTGAAAAAGTTGACAAATGGTAAGAAGACGATTGATGATTCTTATGTGGAACTCAAGAAAAAGCAGGCGGAGACGCAAAGTGATTTGACTGCGGCAAAGTCGCAGTTAGCGCAGGGTGAAAAAGAGTTAGAAGAACAAAAGAGTAGTTTTGAAGAAGCCAAAGAAGCTGCGTATGATGGCGCAGATATGAATACTATTATCACAACAGATATGATTAGTGGTATTTTGACAGCACAGAATTTTGAATTTCCAGCAGGATATGTGACAGAGGATGATGTGGATTACCTAGTTCGTGTCGGTGAGAAATTCGATGATGTAGAGAGCTTGCAAGATTTTGTGTTATTAGATATGGGGATGGATGATTTAGAGCCGATTAAGCTTTCAGATGTAGCTGATGTATTTATCCAGAATAATGCAGATACAATGTACACAAGACTGAATAAAAATCCTGGTATCATTTTATCCATTGCCAAACAGAATGAGTATTCTACAAAAGAGGTTTCAGATAATATCAAAGAAGCCTTTGAAGAAATTGAGGCAGCAGATGAGAAGATTTCATTTACATCCCTTATGGATCAAGGAATGTATATTGATTTGGTAGCAGGTTCTGTATTAGAAAATCTGTTGGTTGGTGCAATTTTAGCGATTATTATTTTGTTGCTATTCCTTAAGGATATTAGACCTACAGGAATTGTTGCAGTGTCGATTCCGGTATCGGTAATTTTTGCAATTGTATTGATGTACTTTAGTGATGTCACATTGAATGTTATTTCCTTGTCTGGTTTGGCATTGGGTGTAGGTATGCTGGTAGATAACTCTATTGTCGTAATTGAGAATATCTACCGATTAAGAAATGAAGGGTATTCTGTAAAAAATGCAGCTATTAGAGGAGCGGGTCAAATGGCTGGCGCCATTACAGCTTCGACCCTTACAACAGTTTGCGTATTCTTACCAATCGTGTTTATGGAAGGTGTCACCAAACAGATTTTTAAGGATATGGGACTTACCATTGCATATTCCTTGTTTGCTAGTTTGATTGTTGCGATTACGTTTGTACCAATGATGGCATCAAAGAGTTTTGTTAAGATTTCGGAGAAAGAGAATAAGTTCATTAATAAGATTAGTGAGCGATATGCAGCAATGCTTCCAACAGTGTTAAAGTATAAAGGCCTTGTATTGATTACAGCGTTAGTCTTATTTGTGGCAACCACTGTATTTGCGATTTCGAAAGGTTTTTCGTTTATGCCAGAAATGGATTCACCGCAGATGTCTATGACGTTGACAATGCCAGAGGATACAGAAACTTTGGAAGAAACAGCTGCCATGTCGGATGAAGTGATTAATAGAGTGTTAGAGATTGAAGACATTCAGACCATTGGTGCGATCGTGGGTGGAAATTCTATGTCGATGCTTGGTTTGGGAGGCGATTCCTCTTTTACATCTGTAAATTATTACATCGAATGTAAGGAAGATAAGGTACACTCAAATGAAGAACTGGCAGATATGATTTTAGAGAAAACCAAAGATTTGGAGGCTGAGATTTCTGTTACAGCATCTAGTATGGACATGAGTGCCTTAATGACATCAGGTATTTCTATCCGGGTAAAAGGTAAAGAAACCGACAAGATTCAAGAAATTGCAGAGCAGATTGGTAATCGATTAGAAAGTGTAGAAGGTTTAACTGAGATTTCTAATGGATTGGAAGAAGCAACGCCTGAATATCGTATTATTGTGGATAAGGATAAAGCATCTCAGTATGGACTTACAGTTGCACAAGTATATCAGAAGGTTCAAGCTGCACTAGCAGAGAGTTCTTCTTCGACAACGTTGACAACAGATAAAAAAGATTATCCGGTGTATGTTAGTGATGAGGTGCGAGAAAGCTATACTTTGAGAGATGTGGAACGACTTACAATTGAGGGAACAAAGGATCAGGAAAAGGTTGATGTAAAGGTGAATCAAATTGCAGATGTGCAGGAAGCGCAATCGTTGTCAGCTATTGGCAGAATCAATCAAACGAGATTTATTACGGTGAGTGCATTGGTAAAAGATGGATATATTACAACGAATGTGTCCAATGAAGTGACAAAGTTATTAGACGATTATGATTTGCCAGATGGTTATAGCATCGAGTACAACGGTGAAAATGAAACTGTTATGGAAGCCATGGGTCAGGTTATGTTGATGATGGTACTTGCAGTTGCGTTTATGTACTTGATTATGGTTGCACAGTTCCAGTCTCTTAAGAGTCCATTTATCATCATGTTTACACTGCCGCTAGCCTTTACAGGTGGTTTTGCAGCGTTGCTATTGACAGGCAAAGATGTCAGTGTAATTGCCATGATTGGTATGGTTATGTTGGCAGGTATCATAGTGAATAATGGTATCGTATTCGTAGATTCGGTCAATCAGTTGATTGATGAAGGTATGTCTATGCGATATGCGATTGTCAAGACAGGAAGTAATCGTTTGCGTCCGATTGTTATGACAGCCTTAACTACAATTCTTGGTTTGGTTCCGATGGCGCTTGGTATGGGAATGGGCGCCGGTATGGTGCAACCGATGGCCTTGGTAGTAATTGGCGGTTTGATATATGGTACATTGTTAACTTTGATAGTTGTACCATGTATTTACGAATTGTTTAATAGGAGTAAAAAATCTTCAGTAGATGAAGAATTGGAGCAGGAGACAATCGAGAACGAATTTCTTCAACATGAAGAAATGCTGATGGCAGAGAGTATAACGGAAGAAGAGTAAAGAATGAGGAAAAACAGTCGGAAAGTTAATTTCTGACTGTTTTTTATGTAGAATCATATTATGAAAGGTGCAACAAGACAGATTGTGTAATTAGAAAAAACTGGATGAAAAATACTATGAATAAGGACTAGCACATTTTATAGGTTTGTGTTAGAATTGATGAATGTATGGGCTAATTTCTTTTAATAGGTAGAAATAGGGTCTTTTTAGATGTTTACGTAAGGTGATTTAGTTGTCATATAAAAGTCACCTATATACATATGCTTAGAAGGAAAAGTACGTAGGAAAAAGAGGTATCAACAATGAGAATTGGTTTAGACGTAGGTTCCACTACCTTGAAATGTGTTGTGTTAGATGACAAAGATCAGATTGTTTACAAAGATTATCAGCGACATTTTTCTCAGATTACTAGTAAAACTGTAGGAATGTTAAATGATATCATTGCGCAGTTTCCAACCGAGAAGGAGATGAGTTTGTGTATTTCCGGTTCGGCAGGTATGGGTATTGCGGATTCTCTTGGGATTGCATTTGAGCAAGAGGTATATGCTACAAGAGTTGCTGTAAATAAAATGATTCCGGGTACCGACGTAGTAATTGAGTTAGGCGGAGAGGATGCGAAGATACTTTTCTTAACAGATGGCTTGGAAGTTCGCATGAATGGTTCTTGTGCTGGTGGCACGGGAGCATTTATTGACCAGATGGCAACCTTGTTGGATATGGAAGCTGGTGCCATGAATGAAGCGGCTAAGAATTATGAGAAAATTTATACAATTGCCAGTCGCTGCGGTGTGTTTGCAAAATCTGATGTGCAGCCATTGCTCAATCAGGGTGCACAGAAAAATGATATTGCAGCTAGTATTTTCTATGCTGTGGTGAATCAGACCATTGCTGGTTTGGCACAGGGACGAGAGATAGAAGGTAAAGTAGTATACCTTGGTGGCCCTCTTACGTTTTTGTCTGAGTTGCGCAAGGCATTTGACGAAACTCTAAAGTTGGAAGGTATCGCACCTGAAAATTCGTTATATTATGTGGCGATGGGGGCAGCGCTTAAGAAAGATAGCAAGAAGTTTCAATTGACGGAACTGATTGAAAAGATTGATGGATATACTGCAAGTGGCGGATATGCAAGTTGTAATCCGTTGTTTACTTCGGAAGAGGATTACAATGCTTTTGTTGAAAGACATAAGAAGAATTCCGATCATATCAAGAACGTGGATGTGATTACAGGCAAGGCTTTTTTGGGAATTGACGCAGGTTCAACAACTGTTAAGGCCGTTGTGATTGATGAAAATGCTAATATTTTATGCTCGGAGTATCTTCCAAATGGAGGTAATCCTGTACCGATTATTAAAGATTTTTTGGAAAAGTTATATCAGAAATATCCCGATATTCGGATAGATGCATCAGCAGTAACTGGATACGGAGAAGAAATGATTATGAATGCTTTTGGTGTGGATTTTGGAATCGTAGAAACGGTTGCACATTTTACTGCAGCCAAGAAATTCCAACCAAATGTCGATTTTATCATTGATATTGGTGGACAGGATATCAAATGTTTCCAGATTCGCAATAACGCCATCGATAATATATTTTTGAATGAGGCATGTTCTTCAGGATGTGGGTCATTTTTACAGACATTTGCGGGTGCTTTGAGTTATGGAATTGCTGATTTTGCGAATCTTGGCTTGTATGCGGATAAGCCAGTAGATTTGGGTTCTCGTTGTACGGTATTTATGAATTCGTCTGTAAAACAAGCACAGAAAGATGGTGCTACCATCGAAAATATTTCTGCTGGTCTTTCTATTTCGGTTGTTAAGAATGCGTTATACAAGGTTATACGTGCTGCATCAGCAAAACAATTAGGGGAGCACATTGTTGTACAAGGTGGAACTTTCCTTAACAATGCGGTATTGCGCGCATTTGAGCAAGAGATTGGTCATGATGTGGTACGTCCGGAAATGGCAGGCATCATGGGTGCATATGGTGCGGCACTCTATGCACAGGAGAATAGCGATGGTAATAGTACCATTGTGAACAGTGAAGAACTAAAGGAATTCAAACATGAAATAACGATGACAACCTGTAAAGGTTGTAGTAATCATTGTAAGCTTACAATCAATACCTTTGCCAATGGAAGAAGATTTGTCAGTGGAAATCGTTGTGATAAGCCAACTTCTAAGAAGGCAGAGGGTGAGCAATATGATTTGTATGATTACAAATTAAAACTTTTGGATGAATACAGACGCTCTAATATTCCGGCGAATACTGCAAAGGGCACTATCGGAATTCCAATGGGGCTTAACATGTATGAACTGTTACCGTTTTGGTATACGCTGTTTACAAGGTTAGGTTTCAATGTGGTGACATCACCGAATTCATCAAGAAGCTTATATTTGAGTGGACAGCATACGATTCCTTCAGATACAGTTTGTTTCCCGGCCAAGTTATTGCATGGACATATTGAAGCGTTGTTGAAGGAGAATGTAGATGCTATTTTCTATCCTTGTTTGAGTTACAATTTCGACGAAGGGTTAGGAGACAACCATTATAATTGTCCGGTAGTTGCTTACTATCCCGAGGTGTTAGAAGCCAATGTTAAAGCGTTGCGTGATGTGAAATACATTTATGAATATCTTGGGATACATAGACGCAAAGATTTCATAAAAAAATTCCATGGTGTATTGGAGAAGTATTTTGGCAAAATGAAGTTATCAGATGTTGCAATGGCATGTAATGCTGCATATGATGAGTATGAAAAACATATGCAATTAGTACGCATGGAGGGTAGAAAGTATCTTCGTATTGCAAAGCGAGAGGATAGACCAATTGTTGTACTTGCTGGTAGACCATACCATTTGGATTTGGAAGTGAATCATGGCATCAACAAATTAATTTGTGATTTGGGAGCAGTTGTAGTTACGGAAGATTCTGTGTCTGATATGGCAAAACATGTTGATACAAAGGTGTTAAATCAGTGGATGTATCATTCGAGAATGTATGCTGCGGCACAGTATGTAGCAGATGAACAGGATCCGAACCTTAATTTGGTGCAGTTAGTATCCTTTGGTTGTGGCGTGGATGCAGTTACAACGGATGAAGTTCGACGTATTTTGGAAGAGCAAGGTAAGATTTATACACAGATTAAAATTGATGAAATAACCAATCTTGGTGCGGTGAAAATTCGTCTTCGTAGTTTGTTTGCAGCCACGAAGCAGAAGGGAGCAAAGTAATCATGAGTGAAATGAATGAACAAAATGCAATCATAAGTAGTCAGAGAATCGAATTTACAAAGGAAATGAGAAAAGACTATACGATTCTGATTCCTGATATGTTACCAGTTCACTTCAAGTTGATTCGTAATGTGTTGACACAGCATGGTTATCGTGTGGGATTATTAAAAAACACAGGACGTAAAGTAATAGATACCGGGTTGAAATATGTGCATAATGATACTTGCTATCCGGCACTATTAGTAATTGGTCAGATGATTAGTGCTTTGCAGAGTGGAAAATATGATGTAAGCAAAGTTGCACTTATGATTACACAGACTGGTGGTGGATGTCGTGCATCTAATTATATTCACTTGTTGCGTAAAGCTTTGCAAAAAGCAGGGTTGGGTCATGTTCCGGTTATATCTCTGAATATTTCTGGTTTGGAAAGCAACAGTGGCTTTTCTTTGACGCTGGAAATGTTATACCAAGCATTGATTGGCTTGACATATGGGGATTTGTTTATGCTCTTAAAAAACCAAGTTCGTTCTTACGAAGTGAACAAAGGCGATGCCGATGCATTGATTGCAAAATGGGTTAAGGAGCTTTCTAATCAGTTTAAGCAACGTAAGGGTTATACGCCAAAGGGTATGGAAAAGAACATGAAGGCAATTGTCGAGGATTTTGCCAAGATTCCAGTGAAGAGGACTGAAAAAACCAAAGTAGGTATTGTGGGAGAAATTTATGTGAAATATTCCTCTATGGCCAATAATGATTTAGAGGAATTTCTTGTTAGCCAGGATTGCGAGGTGATGGTTCCTGGTGTGATGGGATTCATGATGTTTAAGATTGATAATCGTATTGAGGATATTAATCTATATGGTGGTAATTTGGCAAAGAAAAAAGCCATTCAGATTCTTATGAAATATTGCGAGAAACTGGAAGGTATGCTGTATGATTGCGTTTCCCAATATAGTGATTTCACACCTCCAGCAAAATATGCGCATATCAAGGAATTGATTACAGGTGTTGTAGGCTTAGGTAATAAGATGGGTGAAGGTTGGTTGTTAACTGCGGAGATGTTAGAATTAGCGGAATCCGGATATGGTAACATTGTCTGCGCTCAGCCGTTTGGATGTCTGCCAAATCATATTGTGGGTAAAGGTATGATTCGCAAAATAAAAGAAATTTATCCTTCAGCGAACATTGTGCCAATTGATTATGATCCAGGTGCAACAAAGGTAAATCAAGAAAATCGTATTAAGTTAATGTTGGCCGTTGCTAGGGAACAGTGATGAAAAACACATGATATTGTGTCAAAAAAGAAAGATGTTGTGCTAAGTGCACAAAATATCTTTCTTTTTTTTGTGCGTTTGATTGAGTTGATAGTGATAGATTGTTTTTTGCAAATGTGATATAATTGACGTATTATATGGGATTTTGTGGCTAAAATGTCGAATCGGAGGAGTGCATTATGGAGAATACAGTAAGATTACGAAGAAAGAATGAGACAATATTGAAGATTATGATTATTATCTCAGTATTGCGCTTAATCTTAACAATTATTGATAAAGGTTCAGTTGCCAGTACTGGTTGGATGATTACGCAGATTGTTTTGTGTGTACTAGTGGCAGCGGGTTGTTTTGCAATGAATATGTTTTTGTCAGATAGTGAATTGGTTAGATTTATTGCATGTGGAAGTGTTATTTTTACAGCGGCAATTTCAGTATTTAATCATGGTAACATATATGACATGATTCCATTTTGTGCTGTACTGGTTGCAACGTTGTTATATCTTGAGACTACATTTACTTTGATATGTGCAGGAATTATGGATATACTAATGCTGATAAGAGCAATCGTGTTCTTTGTCGGCAAAGATTCGGACATGGGTTTGGCATGGCTTTTAGCCGTTATTATTTTTGCTGTTATGACATATTGTCTCTACTTAACAGCAGAGAATGTTGTTCGTGAACAACAGACAGATCAACAAGAAATTAAGTATCATTTAATGTACCAGGAAGAAATAACCCAGAATATGGTTGATGTTGTAGAGAAGGGTAATCAACATATAGAATTGCTGCAGTCTAAGTTGGATGGTTTTCATGATGCAACAGAGGAGGTTGCTCGTAGTGTAGACGCAATTTCTCAAGGTGTTAACGGAACGGTTCGCGACATGGAGAATCAGACAAGCATGACAGCACAGATTCAGAGTGTTATTGATAATTTGATTCGTGTGAAGGATCATACTTTAGATTCAGCAAAAGAAGCTGTAGCGGCAACAGAATCTGGTGGACAGTTAGTTGAACAGTTGAAAGAGAAATCAGATGCGATCTCTGTTGCGAACCAAAGTGTTACAGAAGTTGCACATGAATTACAGGAAAAGATTAGTTCAGCAGAAGAGATTACACAGATTATTTACCAAGTTTCATCCCAGACTAATTTGCTCGCGTTAAATGCATCTATTGAAGCTGCGAGAGCTGGTGAAGCAGGAAGAGGTTTCTCTGTTGTTGCTGATGAAATTCGTAAGCTCGCAGATAATACGAAACAGTCCATCGATAAAATTACAGATTTGCTACAAGGTGTTACAAAGCTTGCAGATCAGACCACGGCTTTGGTTATGAATTCCGTTCAGGCATCTGATGCACAGGCGGAATATATTGATGAAGTTACGGCAGCTTTTAGAAGTATTGCTGATGTCGTTGAAGTATTGAATAGCAACATGACAAGTCTTGATACATTGAGTAATGATTTGCATGAGAGTAATAATGTAATTATTGATAGCTTGGCAAATCAGCAGGCAGCTAGTGAAGAGATTGCAGCCAATGCAATATCATCTGCTGAGTTAAGTGAGTGCAACCTAGAGGATTTGGGCGACGTTATTTCCGAGTTGAATGAAATTGCAGAGATTATTGGTAGCCTGAGTCAGATGGAAGGTATGGATGGTGCGGCAAGTGCAGAACCTGTGGCACCAGCAGTTGGAGGTTTTGTGCCACCGAGTCCAGATATGATGATTTCACCAAGTGGAGCAAGAGTTCCTATGCCGGAGAGTATGATGAGTGAAGCACCAAGCGGATTTGTACCACCAAGTCCGGAAAGTTTAATGGGTGAAGCACCAAGTGGATTCGTACCACCAAGCCCAGCAAGTCTCATGGGTGAAGAAGCATATTCGGAAGAGTCGATGGAAGAAGAGATGCCAGAGGAAGACATGGAAGAGCCAATGGAAGAAGAGATGCCAGAGGAAGACATGGAAGAGCCGATGGAAGAAGAGATGCCAGAGGAAGACATGGAAGAGCCGATGGAAGAAGAGATGCCAGAGGAAGACATGGAAGAGCCGATGGAAGAAGAGATGCCAGAGGAAGACATGGAAATAGACGAGGAAACTGACGAAGAGTATTCTGATGGTTGGGATGAAGGATCAGAAGAGGAATCTGAGGAAGAGTCAAGCGGATTTATTCCACCAAGTCCAGAAAGCTTAATGCAGGAAGCTGGTGGCTTTAGACCACCAAGCCCAGAGAGTCTTGCAGATGAAGCAAGATAGAATAATATGTATGAGAGGGGGACTGTGAAAACAGTCCTCTTTTTTACTTTTTGCTATTGAATTTTAGAAAGGGATGCAATTATGTTTCGAGTTTGGGGTAAAATAATAAAGAAAAACAGATTGATAAAGGATACAGTGGTAGAAATAGAAGATTATACTATTTCTAGAACACAAAAAGTCTATCAAGCGCTAGATACTATGTGTTACGAGTTTGATTTGGCAAAACCAATCTGGTTAGAATTGAATAAAAAGGATTTTATACAAAATGCAAGGACGCGTTTTACACAAGATAGTTTTATCGAAGAAATTGATTTTGACTATTTGGACTTTCAAGTGATAGAAGAAGATTATTAGTCACAAATTCACTACAAAGAAGTCACATTTTAGTCACAAAAGCTTGGTAATATATGAGCAAATGAAGTACATTTGAGACATGTGAGATTTTGGAAGGTGGTTTATATGATGGAAAACGAAAATAACGTGAATCGGGGGTTAATGCAGAACAACGAAGCTACACAGCCAATGGGGGCAGTGTATTATTCCCAGGACACATATCAGAAAGAAAATGGCGATGTTCAAGGTGTACAGGCAAGTGACGAATTTCAAGATTCAGATTTGTATGGCCATAAGAAAAAGGATAAAAAGAAAAAACAATCTGGTGGGAAAGTGAAAAAAGTATTCTTGTTTATATGTTCGGCAATTATGTTTGGATTGATTGCTGGCGGAGTTATGTTTGGCGTGAATGCTCTTGGAAGCAAGCTGTTAGGTGATGAAAAAGGTAATGCTGTTACAGAAGTGGATACTGTTGCAACAGCAGAAAAGACAGGAATAGAGACGCCAGCCAATAATGTTGCGGATGTTGCAGAGGCGGTTATGCCGTCCATAGTTGCAATTACGAACACCTCTGTACAGACAGTTCGGTCTTGGTTTCAATCATATGAGCAGGAGGTGAGTGGTTCTGGCTCGGGCATTATTATTGGACAAACTGATAAAGAAATCCTGATTGCAACGAATAATCATGTTGTCGAAGGTGCAAGTGAACTTACAGTGGCTTTTTTTGATGAAACTGCTGTGGAAGCTACAGTAAAAGGTGCAGATGCATCTACTGATTTAGCAGTTATTGTTGTAAAAACAGCCGATATGTCTCCGGACACATTAGCGGCTATTAAAATTGCAGCGTTAGGTTCTTCTGATAACTTGAGAGCTGGTGAACCAGCAATTGCAATTGGTAATGCTTTGGGTTATGGACAATCAGTAACGGTAGGCTATATTAGTGCAGTAAATCGCGAGGTTGATGTGGAAGATACCAATATGACTTTGTTGCAAACTGATGCAGCAATTAATCCAGGTAATAGTGGTGGGGCATTATTGAATGCCAATGGTGAAGTGATTGGAATCAATACAGTTAAGTTTGTTGACAGTACAGTGGAAGGTATGGGTTATGCAATACCAATATCTACTGCGATTCCGATTATCAATGATTTGATGAATCAGGAAGTGATTGCAGAAAGTGAGCAAGGGTATCTTGGAATCCAAGGTAATGATATAACAGACGAATATGCACAGGGATTTAATATGCCAAAGGGTGTATATGTTGTCAAAATTATTGAAGGTTCTCCAGCTGATGGTTCAGGTTTAAAGGCAGGTGATATTATTACGAAGTTTGCGAATCGTGATGTGGCCAGTATGGAGGTTTTGCAAAACATTCTTTCAAATAAGAAAGCTGGAGAAGAAATTGAAATGGTGGTTCAGCGTAATACTGAAAAAGGTGATTATGAAGAGGTGACCTTGACAGTGGTTTTAGGAGCCAAAAAAGATATGCCGGAACAGGAAAAGCAGGCCACAACCGAGCAGCAGGAACAGGAGAATTACAATAGAGAAGAAATAAATCCAAATGAATACTTTCCAGGTGATTTTTTTGATCCATTTAGTGATTTTTACAATAATTGGTAGAAAATGTAAATATTTATCGGGTGATATCAAAACGATATTGCCCGGTTTTATTGTGAAGAAATATTCACTAGTTTTTTTATGGAAAAGTGGTATAATGTAATTAATTATATGCTTGTAAATATAGTCATACATTGGGGTAATATTATGGTAAGAAGAAAAAACATTGCATTATTTGTTGCAATGATTGAAAACGAAATTTCATATGCAATCTGTGAAGGTGCTCTTTTGGCGGCAAAAGAGATGGATGCCAATTTATTCATAATGCCAGCGGGTATTATTGGAGCGAGTTATGATGATGTGGAAGCCAATAGTTATCGATACCAATATAATACCTTGTTTTCGTATGCGCAATTTAAAGATTTTGATGCGGTGGTAATGGAATATGGTGCCGTAACTTCTTGTATGGAAGAGGACAAAAAGATAGAATTATTGAAACACATGGGTGACACACCAACTGTTTTGATTGCAGGGGAAGTAGAAGGATATTCCAGCATTTGTATCCATAACAGAAGTGGAATGGAGAGTGCTGTCCATCATTTGATTAGAGAACAGAATTGTAAAAAGATTGGATATGTAAGTGGTCCGGTGGAAACTAGTCAGGATGCGAGAGAGCGTCTGGAAGCTTATCGTATAGCTATGCAGGAGAACCATCTTCCGGTAGAAGATGATTGGATTGTATATGGCAATTTTTCGGAATTTAGTGAAGAAGTAGTGACGGATTTGTTGACAAGACATGCGGACATGGATGCCATAGTGTTTGCCAATGACCATATGGCAATGGGTGGATATCGCGCAATGCGCAAAATGGGAATTGAACCAGGAAAAGACATTATGGTTACAGGATTTGATGATAGTCCGATTGCAACATCTTTGAATCCGAGATTGACCAGTGTGAGAACAGACACAAAAGAAATTGCATATCGTGCAGTATTATCATGCGATGATTTGATGGAAGGCAAAGAAGTGCATGAATTGGTGGACTCCCATTTAATCGTTCGCGAATCAAGCAATAGAGAAAGTGCACTCAAGAATACGCTAGGGTATGTAGATGAGGTGGATGCATTATTTGCAGTGTCGCCAGAAGAACTCAAAAAGCAGATATATGACAAGTATCTTAAGATTTATTTTGAAACCAGTGAATCTTCTCATATGAAACAACTGTTTGAAACATATTTTGCGTATTTTATAGATTCTGTGGATGAAGAGGGCAAATTGAATCTGGACGAAAAGGAATTTGTAGCGCAGTATAATGATTTTAGTTTGATTTATTTGAATGGATATGCAGATTTAGATCAATTTTTCAAGATTACAAACTATATGCATATGTATTTGAATCGTCTTATAAAGAGTGAAGAGGATCGTATGATTTTGCAGCATGCTATGATGGCAGGTAATCATGCTTTGATGAATGTTATTACCAGACAGAAGATGGTTGAAAGCGAAACCAATAAGGATTTCGAAATTGCGTTGTCATGTGTAACGCGAGACATGTTGCAGTTCTCAAAGGAAGAAAAGAAGAAGTACGAGACGGTTATTACCAAACTCCAAAAAATGAATTTTGCTTCTGGATATCTCTACACGTACGGAAGAGGTATTGAACATGAAAGTGATGCATGGTGGTGTGCACCAGAATGGACGTATGTCAAAGCATATCATGATGGGGAAGATGTGCATTTATACAAGGGCAAGGAGAAGAGAGTGAAGACGAGTGCATTGTTTGCCAATGCTTTGCTACCACAGAATAGACGTTTTGATATGTTAGTATTACCAATGTTCTCTGGTGAAGAACAATATGGATTATTGATGGCAGAAACTCGTTTGGAACACTTTTTATATGCATCTCAGATTGCTAGCCAGGTCAGTGTTTCCATCGAAGTATTAGAAATTATTAAGAAGCAGAATGCAATTAAGAAAGAATTAGAAAAGAATCTTGCGGAAACAGTTGCAAACAATCGTGTTTTAGATGAAATGAGCCGTTCTGACCATTTGACAGGTGTATTGAATCGTAGAGGATTTTTGAATACTACAAGACGTGTTTTGGAAGATGAACAAAACTATGGTAAGAAGGCGATTGCAATTTATGCAGACATGGATAATTTGAAGATTATCAATGATGAATTTGGACATGATGAGGGTGATTATTCATTAAAGACAATTGCAAAGGCATTAACAGAGTCCTTCCGCCAGTCTGACGTGGTAGCCAGAATGGGTGGCGATGAATTTGCTGCATTTGCAATTGTGAATCAGGATAATTTCCCGGATACGATTAGAAAACGAATTCATTCGGTTCTTGAAGGTATGAATGAACAGAATGATAAACTTTATCGTATTGCAATGAGTGTGGGTATTGTGGAATTTGTGATTGGTGAAGATTCGGATATAGAACGTATATTGAGCGAAGCTGATATGGATTTGTATGCGGAGAAAAAAAATAAACGCAAACAAGTATACAAATAAGCTGCGAATTTAGCAGATTGATTGAAAATCCAACAAAAAGGACCGTTTTTTGAACGGTCTTTTTTGCTGGGTTAATGTTTAAAGTGCAAGTAATATTCATTTACAGAATTCATCAAAAGTGGTATCATATTGATAAGTACGTGTAACAAAAATGTACACATAAATTTAGGAGGATGAATATGAGAGCATTAATCAGCGTATCAGACAAGACAGGCATTGTAGAATTGGCAAAGGAGCTTACAGCCCTTGGTATTGAAATCATTTCTACAGGTGGAACTTATAACAAGCTTAGGGAAGAAGGAATTGAAGCGATTGAGATTTCTGATTTGACAGGTTTTCCAGAATGTTTAGACGGACGTGTTAAGACATTGCATCCAAAAGTGCATGCAGGTCTTTTAGCGATGCGTTCCAATGAGGAGCATATGAAGACTTTGGAGGAGCTTGGAATTGACACGATTGATTTTGTGATTGTTAACTTATATCCATTTAAGCAAACAGTATTAAAACCAGGTGTAACAAGAGAGGATTGTGTAGAGAACATTGATATCGGTGGTCCTACTATGATTCGTGCAGCTGCGAAGAACTATCAGGATGTGGCTGTAGTGGTTGATCCGGCAGACTACGAGACAGTTCTATCAGAGTTAAAGGAGAATGGTTCTGTATCATTAGATACAAAATTCTACTTGATGGGCAAGGTGTTTGAGCATACAGCAAATTATGATGCAATGATTAATAATTATCTTAGAAGTGAGAGAGGAGATACCTCTTGGCCTAATACATTGACGCTAACTTTTGAGAAAGTTCAAGAGATGCGTTATGGTGAAAATGGTCATCAGCCAGCAGCCTTTTATAAAGAGATTGCAAACCTTAAGGGTTCTTTGACTGGTGCAAAGCAGCTTCATGGTAAGGAATTATCTTACAACAATATTAACGATACGAATGGTGCGTTAGAATTGTTGAAGGAGTTTGATGAGCCAACGGTAGTAGGCTGTAAGCATGGTAATCCGTGTGGTGTTGGTTCTGCTGATACAATCTACAAGGCGTGGAGAAAGGCCTATGAAGCAGATGAGACTTCTATCTTTGGTGGTATTGTAGTTGCAAATGGAACAATTGAAGAGGACATGGCCCAAGATATTTCTGAGATGTTCATGGAGGTGGTTGTAGCACCTGCATATACAGAGAAAGCATTGGAAATTCTATCTGCAAAGAAGAATATCCGTTTGTTACAGTTAGATGATATTAAGGAGAAACAGCCAGCCGGTGCGCTTGATATGAAGAAGGTAAATGGTGGTATGGTTGTTCAAACAATCGATAGCGAATTATATAACGAAGAGGATTTGAAGGTTGTAACAAAGAGACAGCCAACCGAAGCTGAGATGGAAGATCTTAAGTTTGCCTGGAAAGTTGTTAAGTATGTGAAGTCCAATGGTATTGCTTATGCGAAGGACAAGCAGACAGTAGGTATTGGACCTGGACAAGTAAATCGTATTTGGGCTACAGAGCAGGGTATTGAACATGCAAGAACGCAGATTGGTGAGGATGCAATCAAAGGTGCAGTTATGGCATCTGATGCCTTTTTCCCATTTGATGATTGTGTAGAGGCAGCAGCTAAGGCAGGTATTACAGCGATTATTCAGCCAGGTGGAGCAATGAGAGATCAGTTGTCGATTGATAAGGCTGATGAATACGGAATTGCAATGGTATTTACAGGAATGAGACACTTTAGACACTAAAATCCGTCAAGCGGATATATCTCGTGTAAGCTTGCTTACAAAGAGATATGTCCATTTGACGGACTAAACTCTATGAGCATGTAGCTCGATAGAGCGTAATGCGAATAGAGTTGCACAATTGCGAGAGTGCGAAGCACGAAGCAATTGAGTTTTAGTGAAAAACTTAAATTATTTGGGAGGTTATTATGAACGTTAAGATAGAGCAGTGGATGAACTGGATATTATATGATGAGCTTATGGACGGCAAGATTAATGCTCCGAAGCACATTCTTGGTAATCATGATTATGGTGAAGGCCAGATGATTACTGCATATAAGCCACATTCTGTTAGCTGTAAGGTGATTGCACCCACGGGCAAGACTGAGTATGACATGGAGCAGGTGGATGATAGAGGATTTTATGCACTTTATCTTCCAAAGAAGAAATTTGTTGGTAGTAAGTATCGTCTTGTAACAACCTATCAGGATGGTTCTACAATAATATCTGCAGATCCTTATAGCTTTGATGGACAGCTTGGTGAGCTGGATGTTCATTTGTTCTCAGAAGGAAATCATTGGGACATTTATAAGAAACTCGGTGCACATCCGATGAAGATTGATGGCGTGGCAGGTACATATTTTGCAGTATGGGCACCACGTGCAAGACGTGTTTCTGTGGTTGGTGACTTTAATATGTGGGATTCCGCGTTACATCCAATGCAGATTACGAGCACAGGTGGTTTTTTTGAATTATTCATACCAGATGTAGGAGAAGATGCGGTTTATAAATTTAACATTTTAACTAGATATGGTGATGAGATTTTTAAGTCTGATCCATTTGGAAATTGTGCACAGTTCCGTCCAGACAATGCATCTGTGGTAAAAGATATTACAAAGTATCGTTGGAAGGACGATGCTTGGATGGAGAATCGTAGAAAGACAAGTCGTAACGATGCTATGAGAAAGCCGATGGCAATCTATGAGATGCATCTTGGTTCATGGAAGAAACGTGTAGAGGATGACGATAATGGATTCTACACTTATAGAGAATTGGCACCGATGGTTGCTGATTATGTAAAGGATATGGGATATACCCATATTGAATTGATGGGTATTGCAGAGTATCCGTTTGATGGTTCTTGGGGATATCAGGTAACCAACTATTATGCGCCAACTAGAAGATATGGAGATCCAGAGGATTTCATGTATTTTGTGGATTACATGCATAAAAATGGTATCAGTGTGATTTTGGACTGGGTACCAGCACATTTTCCAAGAGATGCTCATGGTTTAGGAAAGTTTGATGGAATGCCTCTTTTCGAGCATCCAGATAGCAGAAGAGGAGAGCACCCAGACTGGGGTACTTACATCTTTGATTTTGGCAGAACAGAAGTATCCAACTTCTTGATTGCGAACGCGTTATTTTGGGCAAAGGAATATCATGTGGATGCCCTTCGTGTAGATGCAGTTGCATCTATGCTTTACCTTGACTATGGTAAACAGGATGGTAACTGGTTGCCAAATGAAGATGGTGGTAATGAGAATTATGATGCTATTAAGCTTCTTATGAAGTTAAATCAGACTATCGAAGAGCAAGAACCAGGCGTGTTTGTTATCGCTGAGGAGTCTACTTCGTGGGCAGGTGTAACAGCACCAACCTCTATGGATGGTTTGGGATTCCTATTCAAGTGGAATATGGGTTGGATGAATGACTTTATTGAGTATATGAAGCTTGATCCATATTTTAGGCAGTTTAACCACAATCGACTGACCTTTAGTTTAATGTATGCGTATTCAGAGAACTTTATTTTGGTAATGTCTCATGATGAAGTAGTTCATTTGAAGTGTTCTATGCTTAATAAGATGCCAGGTTTGCATGATGACAAGTTTGCGAATCTTCGTACTGCATACGGATTTATGTATGGTCATCCAGGTAAAAAGTTGTTGTTTATGGGCCAGGAGTTTGCACAGCTTCGTGAGTGGAGTGAGGCGAGAAGTCTTGACTGGTTCTTGATGGATGGTGAGGATGCAGAAAGCCACAAAGGTATGCAGAATTATGTGAAAGCATTGAATAAGCTTTATAACGAGAATGATGCGATGTATTACAATGATCAGGATCCAATGGGATTTGAGTGGATTAACTGTAATGACCCACAGAGCAGTATTGTATCATTTATTCGTAGAGGTTCTACTGCAAAGAAACAGTTGCTATTTGTAAGCAATTTCACACCGATGGATAGAGATGGATTTATTATTGGTGTGCCTTGTGCTGGTAAGTACACAGAAGTATTGAACTCTGATGCAACAGAGTTTGGTGGATTGGGCAGAGTAAATGCAACTCCAATTAAGGCCACAGATGAACCTTGGGATGGAAAGGACCATTCCATTGCAATTCATTTGCCACCACTCTCAACAGTCGTGTTTGAGTACGATTATAAGGAGCCAGTGAAAAAAGCTCCAGCTAAGAGTACAGCAAAGAAACCAGCTGTAAAGAAGAGTACAGCTTCTAAAAAGACAGATAAATAAAAACTTGAGGTTTGTCAAAGATTCAGACAGATTAGAGCAAAGACACCTTGCAAAGCAGGGTGTCTTTGTTACATAATAGAGAAAAATACCATAAACTGATGTCAGGTAAAGAGACAAAGATGTTAGAAGGGAGAAAATGAGGGAATTATGAAAAAGGTAAAGGATAGAAAATTTGTGTTATTGTTTTTTTTGCAAATATATGTCTTTACAACATTTATACAATATTATTTGGTGATGCAGTATCAAACTATTCTTTTTAGGGATGTGGATCAATTCTTTCCAGCCAATGCAACCTGTGTCAGTTCTGCAAGAAAATCCACTGGTACGCGTAGACATCGACGTGTGAGATACACGAATACATATCGGTATGAAGTAGAAGGAATCACGTATACAAAAATTCTTTCAGGTGAAAAGCGAAAAGGTAAAGATAGAATAATCTATTATAATCCAACAAATCCGGAAATTATATCTTATTATAGTAATTATACAGATGCAGCGTTGGGTGAGTCTGTAAAGATTATAATAGCCGTGATTGGACAGGGTGTAATTATATTCTTCGCAGTCAAGGCAATTCGAGAACAGAAACATGTAAGTATAGAAAATTCGGAGTTTGTCATAGAGGATGACTATGGATTTGATATGAATGATAGAGCGTATTTTTCCACGGATAGGATGTCAGCTCCACAGAAAGAGGAGTCGCAAGAGGTGGAAACTATAGCATTTCCTGGATGGAAGGCAGAACAAGAGAAAGAAGCTATACCTTTTCATAGAAGTGAAGAAAAACGGGAAGAGGTTGAGGTAGAGACAATTGCATTTTCTAGTAGCAACAATAAATCTGATGAGGGTTTTGTGTTGTATACAGAGGATGAATACAAGCAGATGCAAAAGAGATAAATTATATGTAAAGTCAAGAAAACAGGCATTTTGCCTGTTTTTTTGCGATGAGTCCCGAAGAAAGAGTTGATTTAATAGAAGTTGAATGCTAGAATGTACGTAAATACGACTGATTGGCGGATTGATTGACGTATATACGTATGCGGAGGGAGCAATATGATAATTAGTGAAAGAATCTTTGAGATACTAAATGAAAAACATATGTCACAAAGTGCATTTGCGAAAAAAGTCGGGTTGTCTGGAAGTACGATCAGTGATTGGAAAACCAAGAAGACGAATCCGTCAGCAGATAAAATTATGCGGATTTGTGAGGTGTTAGAAGTGACGCCGGAACAATTGCTGACGGGAAAAGGGATTGATGAAGACTATGATAAAGCAACTGAAGGTGTTAAAGAGGGTTTTGTGATTACGAATACAGATAAGCGTATATTAGAGGATTATCATAGCTTGAAGGATGCACAGAGAAAGAGACTGTTAAAGTATATGGAGGCGTTGAAGCAGATAGAGGAGTTGGAAGAACTGGAATAATAATTTGAAGTCACATTTTGTGACTTCAAGTATGATTAGTTTTTGTGGTCGGAGATTCATCCGCAAAATAATGCAAAGGATGGGAGGGCTTTAATGGAAGAAAATACAGAGATTATGACAGTAGATAGCATAAGAAACAAAGTGTATGTGATTCGGGGACAACAGGTTATGTTGGATCAGGATTTGGCGGACATTTATGGGTATGAAGTGAAACGCTTGAATGAGCAAGTGAAACGGAATATTGCGAGATTTCCGGAGGATTTTACGTTTCAATTGACAAGAGACGAACTAGAGTCCGTGAAGTCACAAATTGCGACTTCACGGGATGAAAACTTGAAGTCGCAATTTGCGACTTCAAGTTGGGGAGGAAAAAGAAAACCGCCATATGCTTTCACCGAACAAGGAATATACATGCTTGCAACGGTTCTTCGTGGAGAAGTGGCAGAGCAACAGAGCATTTTTATTATGCGTGCATTTCGTGAAATGCGTCATTACATAAAGCAAAATCAACAGTTTGTCACACAATCGGAGATGCGTTTGGTGACGGCTAGAGTATCCGAACTGTCGGTGCAAGTCGCAGGCGTTGCTGATCGACAAAAGAAGACAGAACAGAATGTGGAACAGATACAGAAAAGTATCGATATTCTGAATGATAATTTTGTGTCAGATAAGGATTATAAGGATTTTGTTATTTATAAAGGACAGAAGTTTGAGGCAGATGCAGCCTATATTGATATATACCAGCAAGCGACAACTAGTATCTACGTGGTAGATGATTACGTGAATATTAAGACATTGCAGCTTTTGTCGCAGAAGAAGCAAGGTGTGGAAGTGATTTTAACAATGAATATCCAGTACTTCGCATTAAGCCTAACCCAGATTGTCATGACAGATTGATTGTGATAGACTATGGACTAGAAACAGAGCAAGCGTTTCATTGTGGAGCGTCTAGTAAGGATGCTGGAAAGAAACTGTGTGCAATTAATAGACTGGAAGATTCGTCAATTATACGTCCAGCTATTAGCAAGTTGCTGTTAGCACCAGATAAGGTAATATGAGTTTTAAAGTCACAAATTGCGACTTTGAAGATATGGGAAGGTAAATGATTATGGACATCATATTAAAGAAAAATGAAGCAGAGATTAATGAAAATGTAGCCAAAGGGCTTTTAGTCATCTTTGGATGTATATTGCTAGTTGCTTTGTTTTGTTGGCTTGGCATATTCGAAATCTATTTTGATATGACAGTGGTTATGCTGTTGGTAGGACTAATCACACTGGTTATACCTGCTGTTATGATTTTAAAGTTTCATTTTTACAATAGCATTATGAAATATCTTGTTGTGACAGGAACAGCAATTATGGCAGGCACAGCGTATGTCTTGTTTACTTTTCAGGCAGTAATCATTTTTGTGGTACCTACTATCATTGCGGGGTTCTATATGAGCAAAAGATTGTTATATTATTCTGGAATTTTATCGATGGTGTCCATTATCATGGCACATGTGATAACTGGCGTATACCTACGCCAGCCATGGATTGAGCCTTTTACTGGGATGGAGGAAATTCTTAGATATGGAGCAATACCTAGGTGCTTGCAGTATATGGGATGTTTTTTACTTGTATTCATGATGATGAATCGGTATATGCAAATTATTTTACAGATTGTTCCAAGAACGAGTGATTTATCGAAGAATAGTGCTACAGAAGTAACGGAGGATGAGCAAGCCTTTCAGGCAATATTACAGGAATTGACGGAACGTGAACAATCTGTTTTTATACTACTAGTTGGCGGGTATACGAATATGCAGATTGCAGATCAGTTATGTTTGTCGAATGGAACCGTTAAGAATTATATATCCACCATATATGAGAAGATAGGAACCAAAGAAAGAAACGCTTTAATTATGAAATATAGTAGGTTTGTAAAAGAAAATGACTAAAGTCATATAAAGAAATGACCACGGTAACTTCCTTTTTTGTGTAAGGATTTTTACACTGATTGTGTAAATGAACACAAAGAAGGAGGTTTTTCTATTATGAAGGAAAAAATAAAAAAAGGGATATTTATTGGTATGGGAATATTGCTTGGTGGTATAGTTATTAATTTTATTCCTACATTTTCTTTAGAAACAAAAGAGATGAAGCAATTCCATGGTAAGTGGGTCAATGTCTACTATGAAACAGAAAAAGCAGTAGCTAAGGATGTATTTGATTATGCAGATTCAAAAACAGAAGATATTGCAGAACAGTTAGGATTTTCTGAAAAGCCAGATGTAAATGTATATATCTATGATAATCAAGAAACGATGCAGACAAAAAAATATGGATACGTTGCACCACTATTAGGACTTGATTGGTATATTGGTGATAATATTGGGACGAATGTCATTTTGACTTCTCCGGCGAATCCAGGGCAAATGCATACTTACGATAATAATAAATATGCGGTGTTACATGAGATTGTTCATGCATATGTAAGCGTTATCAATGAAGATATCGATTTGTGGTTAACAGAAGGAGTTGCACTATATTTAACCAATGGAGCTCCCTTTTATAAGGAGTACACAGAGTCATATGAAGTACCGACTTACCGAGATACCTGTTCCAATAATCCGCTTACTTTTTCTGATTGTGGTGGATATACGTTTGCTCATACCTATATTGAGTATTTGGATGAAACATATGGATGGGGTAAGGTTTTACAGCTAATAGAAACAGAAAATTACGAAGAATGCGTTGGTAAGTCCCAAAAAGAAATATATGATGAATGGGTAAAATATATTAATAACTATCCTCGATAAAGCAACCTATTGTTTATCGTGCAATATCACAAGAAAAGCGGAGAAATGCCATGAAATATCGGCATTTTTTCGCTTTTCTTTTTTTCTTGTTTTTGTTACACTATTACCCGTTGAAAAACACTTAGGAGGCCAATATGACAATTTCTAGAGATGATATTCGTAATGTAGCAATTATTGCCCATGTAGACCATGGTAAAACTACCTTGGTGGATGAGCTTTTGAAGCAAAGTGGTGTATTCCGCGAGAATCAGGAAGTGGCAGAGCGTGTCATGGATTCTAACGATATTGAAAGAGAACGTGGAATTACCATTCTTTCGAAGAATACTGCGGTGGACTACCAGGGGACAAAGATTAATATTATAGATACACCAGGACATGCGGACTTCGGTGGTGAGGTTGAGCGTGTTCTTAAGATGGTAAATGGTGTAATCCTTGTGGTGGATGCATTTGAAGGTGCAATGCCACAGACAAAGTTTGTGTTGAAGAAAGCTTTGGAGCTAAACCTTCATGTTATCGTTTGTGTGAACAAGATAGACCGTCCGGAAGCTAGAGTGGAAGAGGTGGAGGAAGAAGTATTAGAACTTTTGCTTGACCTTGAGGCAACAGATGAACAGCTTGATTGTCCATTTGTCTACGCTTCTGCAAGAGAAGGTGTGGCAAAGAAGAATATAGAAGACGATGCAGTGGATATGGCACCATTGTTTGAGACTATCATCGACTACATTCCAGCCCCAACCGGTGACCCTGAGGCAGACACTCAGGTACTCATTTCTACCATTGATTATAATGAGTATGTGGGACGCATCGGTGTAGGTAAGATTGATAACGGAACCTTGAAACTGAATCAGGATGTGTTGCTTGTAAATGCTCATGATGAGAGTAAGAGCAAGAAGGTTAAGATTGGTAAGTTATACGAATTTGAAGGTCTTAACAAGGTAGAAGTGAAGGAAGCGGGAATCGGTTCCATTGTAGCAATTTCCGGTATTGCGGACATTTCCATCGGTGATACTCTTTGTTCGCCAGAGAATCCACAGCCAATTCCGTTCCAGAAGATTTCAGAGCCAACCATTTCCATGAACTTTATGGTTAATGATTCTCCTCTTGCAGGTAAGGAAGGTAAGTTTGTAACTTCAAGACATTTGCGTGATCGTTTGTTTAAGGAATTAAATACCGACGTTTCTCTGCGTGTAGAAGAGACAGAAGAGACAGAATCCTATAAGGTTTCTGGTCGTGGGGAGCTTCATTTATCCGTATTAATTGAAAATATGCGTCGTGAAGGGTATGAGTTTGCAGTTAGTAAAGCAGAGGTTATCTATAAGCAGGATGAAAATGGCAAGAAGCTAGAGCCAATGGAGATTGCTTATGTGGATGTTCCGGAAGAGTTCTCTGGTACCGTTATCAGCATGTTAAATGAGCGTAAGGGTGAGTTGCAGGCGATGGCACCAGCTCACGATGGAACGGTGCGATTAGAGTTCAATATTCCATCTCGTGGATTGATTGGGTTCCGTGGTGATTTCATGACATCTACCAAAGGTACTGGAATTATCAATACCATTTTTGATGGTTATGGACCATATAAGGGTGATATGATGTATCGTAGTCAAGGATCTTTGATTGCATTTGAAACAGGAACTTCTATTACTTACGGTTTGTTCAATGCGCAGGACAGAGGTACTTTGTTCATCGGTGCAGGAGAACAGGTATATGCCGGGATGGTAATCGGTCAGACCGGTAAGGCAGAGGACATTGAGATTAATGTTTGTAAGGCAAAGCATTTGACTAACACCCGTGCGTCCGGTTCGGATGAGGCGTTAAAGCTTACTCCGCCGAGAATCTTGAGTCTAGAACAGGCATTAGAGTTCATTGATACAGATGAGCTTTTGGAAATCACACCAGAAAATATTCGTATTCGTAAGAAGATTCTCGATCCAACTCTTAGAAAGAGCGCAAGGATTAACAGATAAGAACGAAGATGGGGTTGTGACACAGAGTGTGTTGCAACCCTTCTTTTCATTTAATGTAAAGAATGTTATACTGTTATAGAAGTTTTGCCAAGGCAAGGAGAAATTTTTGATGAGCAATAAGGTATCGAGGATTGTTAGTTGTTTGGCTACAGCAAGTCCTTTTATTACAATAATAATTACTCTGTTTTCAGAACCTGAAATTGCAGAAACCATTATTGGAGGGGGAATTATTGGTTGTGCCATAGGGAGCATTTTAGGTATCATAGCATTGATAATGAATAAAGGAAACAACAAGTTGGTGATGGCGCTTTCCATCCTTCCGATGATACCAATCGGACTATTCTTGTTATTGAGTATTCCATTTTTATTTTACAAATAGAAAAGATTATGAATATAGGTTAGTTGAGGTGTGAAAATGCTAAATATAATTGCTGTTGGTCTGGGTGGTTTTGTAGGAGCCGTTTGTAGATATTTGATTGGGTTAATTCCAATCAATGAAGTAACTGTTTTCCCGATGAAAACATTTATCATTAATATTGTGGGCTGCATAGTAATTGGAATGATTACTATTGTGGCAACTAGGAATAACAATTTGAATCCACAAATGCTTTTGTTTCTTAAAGTTGGAGTTTGCGGCGGATTTACTACATTTTCAACCTTTGCGTTGGAAACTGCAGAACTCATTAAGAATGGAAATACTCTTGTAGCTTTGGCATATATGCTAGGAAGTGTACTTGTTGGTGTCGGAGTGATATTTGCAATTGAGTATTTTGTAGCAAAGTGGATGGGGTGATAGAGATGGAGAAGATTTGTATTGGTCTTCCGGTTGGGGTGCTTATGCTAATTTCAATCTGTATTTTATTGAATATGAAGTAAGTGGCAATTGAAATGTCGGAAGCGAAATGTATGAAGAAAAATATAGTAATGGATTGTTCGGAACGGCAAACATCATTTTAGTATTGCGGATAGATTGAAAGCAATAAAAGATTTACAGTTAAAAAGGAGAAATTTACATGCAGACTATTGTTTCGAAGTGTTTTGAAACCGTGGAGTGAAATGGTATTATAGTGAATGGGTGGGAAAGAATGCGATTTGATAAGATAACAACCAAAGATGATAAAGCGCTTGCAGATATTGTAAGAGATAACCTAAAAAAACATAATCTGAACTTACCCGGAACGGCATACTATGATGAAAATTTAAACTATTTGAGTATGTTTTATCTTGAGAAGGACGCAAAGCGTTTTTATTATGTTCTCAGAGATGATGAAGATAATGTTATAGGTGGAGTTGGCCTTGCAAAGGTTGAATTTTTTGAAAATTGTGCTGAACTTCAAAAATTATACCTGACAGATTCGGCAAAGGGGGCAGGAATCGGATATAAACTCATATCTTTAATTGAAGACAAGGCAAGAGAGTTTGGGTATCAACGAATGTATCTGGAAACACATACAAATCTTGCGGCAGCTATCCATATTTATGAAAAATGTGGATATAAGGAAATCCAACAGCCAGCAGAGGTTGTTCATGCAACGATGAATCGGTTTTATATAAAAGAGTTATACGAGTAATAAGGAGCATTTCGTATGAAATATGCATATGACAAAGGTTTCAAAAAAGTTGCATTTAATATTCCCTTTAGTGGTTTGGTTTGCAAATTATCCCATAAGCCTCAGGAAATTCTGTTGGGTATGGTGAAAATTCCAAACGATGTAAGTATTCGTGATTTTTCAATAGAGGGATATCATGATGATTCTATTCATGTGAAGGAAATTGTCCCGGAAAATCCTTCTGATATTGCTATATTAGTGTTGCATGGTGGTGGATTTGGATACAAAACATCACCACATCAGTTGTTAAATGCGTGTGAGTATGCTACAAAGCTACAATGTCGAGCGTTTCTTCTAGACTATCATTTGTTACCTGATTTTCCGTTTCCAGCAGCTTATGAAGATGCAATGGAAATGTATCGTTATATGGTAACACATGCGAAGGAGCTTGCCATTCATCCGGAAAAAATCATTGTATTAGGGGACAGTGCTGGTGGTACCCTTGCTGCAAATGTATGTAATATGGCACAGTCAAAAGGGTTGCCCATGCCATGTTGTCAGGTGTTGATTTATCCAGCAACAGATAATGAAATGACAACAGAATCGATGAATCAATTCCCCGATACCCCAATGTGGAATGCACGTAATAACAAGAAATTATGGAATATGTATTTGAAAAATGCTACAGATGAGGAAATCAACATTGCAGTTCCGATGAAGAATCCTTTGCCAGACATCCTGCCACCTACTTATGTTGAAACAGCGCAATTCGATTGTTTGCATGATGAGGGACTCATTTATGCAAAGCATATTGAAATGATAGCCAAAAACATAGTGGTGAATGACACAAAAGGAACCATTCATGGTTATGATATATTATTAAAGCATTCAATTTCACAAGAGAATATGCGTAAGCGAATTGATTTTATGAAATCTATAGTGATTAAAGGAGAAATGAATGTTAGCAATACAGTGTGTTAATATGTACTGGACAAAAGAAAGTCGTACACCAGAAGGCTCTGTGATGAGAAAGGCATATTATGCTCCAACAGCGATTGATTCTTCTGTGGCGTTAGATAAAGATAATGCGGAGTGTTTTTTGCAGAAGAGATTTTATATTCAGAAGGATAAGATATATACCAATACAGAGTATAATCGCTTATATGGTAATCGATATATAAATGCCAAAGGTCCTACTGAGGCGCAGGAGCAGGACAAGAAACGGAAATATCTTTTTGAGCAAAATAGAATGGAACAGGAGAATTTTGGTTTATTTTTTTCAGATGTTGACACAATACAGATTCCTGGCATAGAAATAATAAAAGAAAGGGATACCTACCGGATTCGATGGTGCTCGTTAGAACACGGATATCAGCCTGTTCGAAGGGGATATGACGAAAAGGGTTGGAGTAGAGATATCAAATGTGAGACTGCATTTATTTTGGATAAGGGAGAAGCAGGAAAGATTGAATATAATTATCGTTACACGGGGTATTATGGACAGCATTATGAGCAGTATTGTATCTATTTTATCAATACAGAACAAATCACACATGATTCTTTTGTAAAGGCAAATTATGGGAAAGTGTATAGTGAACTTGCGGATTTGTTTTGAGGTAAAGGGTTATAAGATGAATATTGCAGAAGAAAAATGATAGAGTAATACTTTGAATGCTATATTGAAAAATAAAGTAGTAAGACATCATGTTGTATGATATAATCATGTCACGCAATGCGTGGAGGTGGTTATATGACTTTAAATGAACAAATAAGAACTTTACGTATAGAAACAGGTCTGAATCGCAAGGATTTTGCCTATTATTTTGGTATTCCACTACGTACCATAGAGGATTGGGAAGCAAATCGCCGTACACCGCCTGAATATATACCTAGGATGATGCTTTATCAATGGCGATATGAGCAAATGATAAAAATGACTCATTTTTATCCAACCGGTATGAAAGAAAAACGAAATGTAGATATCGTTTTAGATACGGAAGGACGAAAGATTGTAATGATACATGATACAATTTTTCGGAACAAACAAAATATAGCATGGTCTGAGGTTGAGAAGTATTTACAGCAGTACATAGGCAATGTATATACGATTGTTGAAGATGGTGAGCGTGTTTATATTGGTAAAGATTTACCAGACGAGTACGCACATTCTAATTATACAGCAAAGTTAAAAGGTACTCTTGCGAAAACTAAGGCTAATGCGGCGCAAGCAATACCAGAGTTGATTGAAATATCGATAAATAAAACCTATGCAGGTAACACAGAAGAAAAACACAAAGTCGATGCAAAAAATGGTTGGTATCGTTACGATTCAAGATTTGCTATTGCTATATATGATAATGATGGAGAAGTAGAACGATACAATGTATTCAAAGCAAGAATGATTATTCGACATGATGCTGATGGAAAGAAATATTTATATGACATTATTAATATAAAAAAGGAACCGAGTACCCCGCTTGGCTAGATAAATATCTACGTACGGTAAAAAACCGGTTCCTTTTCGAGCATTATACTAGATATAATTAGGAAAAGCAATGATGATCGCTTTTATTTTTGAATAAATATATAAGGACAACAATA
>JAZSPZ010000038.1:0-27995 GCA_045537735.1 Lachnospiraceae bacterium | reverse complement strand
TTTCCGGCGGAGAAAAAGGCTTTACGGAGAATGGTAAAATCAGTTATGAAGAAGCAGTGATTGTACAGATGATACCGGATGCCCTGCGTCCTACTTCTTGTAGTGCACTGTCCCTTTGGGGAAGTAAAACAGAAAACGGTGCAGGTATTACGTTGAGAAGTCTGGAATGGAATCTGGGCAGTGAAAACCAAATGGGGAAGGTAAATGCAGTGACTCATATGGTAAAGGGAGAAAGAAGCGTTACAACCATTGGAATGCTGGGAATTTACACTACGATTTCCGCAATAAATGATGATGGTGTTTTCGTGGCAATTCTGGATGTGGGAGCATCGGATTATCCCTTTGTATCTGAAGGGAAAAAGTGTTATACTTATGATATCCGGTATGCATTGGAGGAATATAACAATGCAACGGATTTGGGTAATTATATGGTAGCAAACAGCGGTGATTATACATGGTGCCATAACCTGATTATTACAGATGCCGAGCATTCCTATTGTGCAGAAAATTGTGTTCGGGAAGTTACGGAAGCGGGAGATGGATTTTCTGTTCTGCGAGATGCAGATACTCCCATTATGGAAGGTCTTAAGTGGGAGAGTGAGGACAGTCTCTGCGTGCTGAATTCTTATATGACAGCAGGTAATAAAGATGATTTTACGGGTTCCGTGGGGAACCTGGTGCGTTTTTCCAAGTACAATGATTGGGTGGCTGACGAGGAGAACTTTACGGTAGCTGAAGTGAAAGAGATGATAACGCAGGAGCGGACCGACCAGTATGAGGTAGAGAATGTTCACAGGCAGGGTGTGGTACATCTTGTGTTGATTGACTATGCTACGGGCAATATTCAGGTAGCATTTACGGGGGACGAAGGTGTGACGGATAAGCCGGAGTTTCTGGATGTGGGGAATTATTATGATTGACATTTTGGTAATTGAAGATAATAAGGAACTGGGAACTTTAATTTGTGACTTTCTGAAGCAAGACGGTTTTAGCGTGGAATGGAAAGAAAGTGCCAAAGAGGGGTTGGAGTGCGTTGAGAAGGCAGCATATAAAATGCTGCTTCTTGATGTTATGCTTCCGGAAATGGACGGTTATGAAATTCTCCAGATTATTCGGCAGAAACATAGTATTCCGGTGCTTATGATGAGTGCCAGAACAGATGATCAAAGTAAAATACTGGGCCTTGATGTAGGGGCGGATGATTATTTGGATAAGCCCTTTTCTTTCCCTGTTTTATCTTCCAAGGTAAAGGCAATTCTCCGCAGAACCTATGGGATGGCGGAAGATAAGGAACTGCTTGTGTATAAGGATATTACCGTGGATGTTGCATCAAGAACGGTAACGAAAGCCGGTAAGGAGATTTCCATAACCGGCAAGGAATATGATATTTTATGCTATTTTATGAAACATCCTGAACAGGTGATTCATAAAGAAACACTTTTTAATGCGGTTTGGGGGAGCGATTGTTTTAGTGAAATCAATACCTTGAATGTGTATGTACGATGGCTTCGTGAGAAATTGGAGGAAGACTCTAAGAATCCCATGCTGATCCAGACAGTATGGAAGGTGGGGTACCGATTCGGAGGAGGGAGCGATAAATGAAACGCTTAAAGTATTTGTATGCGGGAACGTTTCTGCTTTTTGCTTTACTGCTTGTAATTGCTAATATATTGCAGAAGAATCGGGAGGAGAAGTCCAATCAGGGGCGTAATGTGGTAATGAACCGTATTGCCGGCCTGGTGGAAACAGAGATGAAAGCCTCAGGTGCGAATCCGGAGGAGATTGTGCAGTTGTGTTTTTATGATAAAAAAGATGAATGGCAGCAGGCGTATAATGAATGTATGTTGCCCTTGGACATTGTTTATCTGCCGGCAGATACGGAGCAAAGCAGTGTGAATAATGTAACGGATTTGACAAGTTCGCAAAGTGTCTGGGTACTCTATGGAGAGGAACGGCTTGCGGGCTTTCTTGTCTTTTCTTTTGGGGATGAATCTTATGGGCAAAAAGCAGTGATTATGAATGCGTGTATCATTGCATCTTTTGTACTGACGATAGGGATAATTGCATATATCCATTTTAAAATTTTAAAACCTTTCCAAACACTTTCCCAGTATCCGGAGCGTTTGTCCAAAGGTTCTTTTACGGATAAGTTACCGGAAACGAAGAACCGGTATTTTGGTAAGTTCGTATGGAGTGTTAATATGCTGGGTGATAAAATGACCTATGATAAAAAGCATATCAATCGTCTGATTCAAGAACGTCAGACGCTTCTTGCAACCATAGCTCACGGAATCAAAACACCGGTGTCGAATATTAAACTGTACGCAAATGCAGTGGAGACGGGATTGTACCAGCCGGATGGCATGCCCAATGAAAAGGATGCGGAAATTGCAGTCAAGATTAATAAAAACGCAGATGATATCACCATCCTTGTACAGGAGATGATTCAAACCTCTATGGAAGGGTTGGTGGATTTTGAACCTAACCCGCAATCTTTTTATTCCAAGGAGATTGAGGAGTACATAGAAGAAGAGTACACCAATCGATTAAAAGTACTTAAAATTCCCTGCGAAGTGGAATGCGTCAATAATACTTTGGTGGATTCGGATAAAATAGGTATTCTGCGGATTTTATCGCAGTTTCTTGAAAATGCGATTAAGTATGGTGACGGCACCGGAATTTCTGTTGTGATTGAGAAGCAGGAAGAAGGACATTATTTTACGGTAAGAAATAAAGGAGGTATTGTGTCTGAGAGTGAACTTCCTTATCTTTTTAACAGCTTTTGGAGAGGCTCTAATGCAGAAATGAAAGAAGGAAGCGGTATCGGTTTGTATGAAGCCAAACAAATTGCGTTGCGTTTGTCGGGAGATGTGTTTGGGCGATATATGAAAGATGCGGAAGGGATGGAGTTTGTTTTATACATTCCGTAGAAGATATCCTTACAGGCTACAAGTAAGCATGAATACAAGAAGAGAGCAGAGCTTACATTATAATAAAACAAAAGCAATCTTTTTAGCTTATAAATTGAAAGAAAGCCGCAAGTTCGTTTCTCTTAATAACATTTTTATATTATGTAAAATTTTAGAGGGGTGTCGACGGCAAGATACGCACTTTGTGGCCACAAGCCACTTTGTGCATTTTGTTAAGGGAAAAGTCCCCTAAAACCCCTCAAATGTACTGGTATGTCGGAATTTCCAACATAGAAATTAATAAGTATGTCAAAATTTCCAACATAAAAATGTAATTCCGACATAGATTTCCAACATACCGAAATACAGGTATTTTTAAGACCAACATACAATTCCAACATGAAAAATGGAAAGTGTGTCGGAAATTCCAACATAAAAATACGATTCCGACATGGATTTCCAACATACTTACAGAAGGGAGGCAATTGGATGTCTCAAGATAAATTAACTCTTGTAAAGAAGTTTCGTTTGAGTCCAAGAGAAGCATCAATGCTGGCAGATAAAGCACAACAAGCAAACATGACTGAATCAGAATATTTGCGACTTATGATTTCTCAGAAGCCAAATGATTATCCGGAGATAAGGATATTGTTGAGAGAGCTTATTAGCGAGGTAAATCATATCGGAATAAATATTAACCAGATTGTCCACAATTACAATTCCGGCATGTATTCGGAGAATGACAAAGAGTGTCTGGTAGCCTATATGCGCAAACTGAATATGGAAGTGAACAACGTATATAAAATCGTAAACGAAGGAAAGTTTGGAAACGAGTAAGAGGAAATTTTTTCTCACCGGAATCATTGCTTTTTCCAATCCATAGTTGTATCATTAAGGCAAGAAGTCATAGATGACTTATCGGACGAAATGATGCAGAAGCGATTATGGAAGGAGGGAAGCTTTGAACAAGGAATTTGAACGCTGTTGCACATTCCTAGCCGAGATGATGGAGAAGTACGGAGCACTGGTTTTGCGAGACATCGCCGTAGAGATTCAGTATGAACCGGAAACTTGGTGTGATGATGCAGAAGGAAAAAGACTTCGGTATGAGGCTTATGCAAGAAGATTTCTAGAGCGATTTGAGAAGGCGGCATAAGGATTACCGGCATCTTGCGAGAGTGGGATGTATACATATGATAGAGCGTTCAAAATTAATAAATAAAGAGTGAAATTTTAAAAAGATGGGCATATTATAATAGCAAATATATTTTCTGTGAGTTAATAAAAAATGTATTAAATCTATTGACTTATGGATGATGATTTGCTAAGCTTTATATAGAAAGTTTACCACTGACCGATAGGTGGTATATAAATGGTCGGGTTGAAAGTTTACCGCTGACCAATATGCGGTATATAAATGGTTGGGTCGAAAGTTTTGTCCTCCACCAGCATTGGTGGAGGATTTTTTTAACCAAAGGATGGTGTGCATGAAGAAAACAGGATTTTATATAATTAAAGATTCCTTTTTCGATGATATGGACGAGCCATATCTTAAGGGAAATAAGGAAGGGAATAGACCACATTACTATTGTTATGAGGATACGGTTACAGGTTTGTATTGGATGATTCCTCTGTCGAGTAAAATTGACAAGTACAAAAAGATTGTTGAGAATAAGAAAAAGGCTGGAAAACCATGCGATATTATACATATTGTGAAGTTGGATGATGATAGGGAAAGTGCTTTTTTGATTCAGGATATGTTTCCGATTACAGAAGTGTATGTGGAGCGTGAATATACAATTGCCGGAAATCATTTAATGTTAACTAGTGAGCATACTGTGAAGGATATTGAACAAAAGGCGAGAAAAGTTATTGGTATGTTGAAGAGAGGTATTAAATTCACACCTACTCAGCCAGATGTTATGAAAATGATAGAGAAATTAACTGAAAAATAATGGCCGTAGAGAGGCATGGGTAATGCCTGAATCCAAATATCTCATTAGAGGGTAGGCAGTCACAGTGAGGACTGTCTATTTTTATGTTGAAATAGAGTTGGAACAGATATATAATTTTGTTGGGACAGCAAAATATTAGAAAAAACCAAAGATAATGTTCGAATATAGATTTATTGAGGAAGAGGGTGGCAAACATGGACGAAAACAAAACATTTGTTGAATTAGCACTTGAAGAACTTCAGAAGAATGACTTGGAAGAATATGGACAAGAAATTATACTTGAGGAGTATTTAGCGCGAGAACTGGATATTGACTTGGATACTGTAACTGAAAAAGAAAAGAATGTACTGACTAAAAATTTCGTACATTTAATGTGCACTGTAATAGATGATTTGCGATCTATAGATAAAAGGCTTTCAGAGTATAGAGAGAGATACGAGTTTCTTAAAAATGATAGGAGTAATGCGGCTGAGTTTAAAAGAAGGAAAATACAGTACTTTTGTGATATAAATAAGAATGCTAGAAGTGAAATTCTTGATTTTGTTACTAATGGTATAAAACAATATTTGTTGGATAATCCATTTGATACGCTTGCAAGAGTTGAAGAAGATGATAAATTAGCAGTACTGTTTTTGCAACGAAGATATAAGTATGCATTTTATCGTTCTTTTTATGATATGGATTACGATTATGGGGCCTGTGTAAAAATCAGTGAGTTACATAATGATGCACCGATGAATAAATGGATGGAAATAGAACATGAATATCTGGAAATAAAGAAAACCGATACTGAGGAGTTTAAGAATAAATTAAAAAGAATAGTTGAAGAAAAAGATATAATTAGTGAAATACTTAACAGAGTAAGTGGTAATTACCATTTAAAAAGGCGAGAAGAGATATTTGAGACGCTTTCAGAACTTTTTAGAGCAAAAAAGTATCAATCATTTATAGCATTAGGTTTAATTCAATTAGAAGGTCTTTTCTATGATTATTGTCAAATCAAGTATGGGGAAAAAGAAAATCAAGGAACCTTAGTTGAAAAAGTAGATAAAGCATTAAAAAGTAACGAATATAAATATATGAAATTTTACCCGTATTTTGCTTTTGATGTTCCAATTATGAGAAATGATGTGGCACATAAAGGTTTTGTTGATGTAAAAGATTTGGAATGGACGGCATATGAATTAGTGTTAGATTTGAATACTGTGTCAAAGATGGTGCGTTCAGAAAGTTACGATAAATTTATCGGTTTTTCTATGACGCATGAGGCGATGCTAAAGTGGACACCCGAAGATAATGACGAAGAAAATGGAAATTTATCAATGTATAGGATGCTTATTAAGGAATTATTTGGTATTAGATATGTTATAGGTGAACATTTTTGGGAATTGTTGAAGTGTCCGGAAAAATATGATGAGGAATTAAACTTTTATTCTCAAGAAGATTTGCCGGAAGGATATATTGATATTGCTGGTATAGTGATAGTTCTGTCTGCTTTAGTAAGACAAGAAAATTTTTGGATTGCAATAAAAGAAACATTACAGCAGTATTCAAATGATACTACTCAATGGGATGAGTTTATAGAGTTTGCAAAAAAGATGAGAAATGATTATATTGCCGATTTGGACGAAGACGCAAAAACACATTGTATTGAGCTTGGCAAGTTGATATCTGGTTAAATACAAAGAATTAAGGACAAGAAAATATTTATGAAAAAACAACAGAGATGCTACATCTACACCCGTGTATCCACCTCCATGCAGGTAGATGGCTACAGTTTAGATGCGCAAAAAGATAAATTGCATAAATACGCTGATTACCAGGATATGATTATCGCCAGGGAATATTCCGACGAAGGTAAATCAGGTAAAAGTGTAGAAGGTCGCCCACAGTTCCAGCAGATGCTTCAGGATATTGAAACTGGTAAAGACAACGTTGATTTTGTTCTTGTATTCAAGTTATCCCGATTCGGACGAAACGCAGCCGATGTTTTATCATCCCTTCAAAGAATGCAAGACTTTGGTGTTAATCTTATCTGTGTGGAAGATGGTATCGATAGTTCCAAAGATGCAGGTAAACTTATGATTTCTGTTTTATCTGCGGTGGCTGAAATAGAGCGAGAGAATATATTAGTTCAAACCATGGAAGGGCGCAGGCAGAAAGCCAGAGAAGGTAAGTGGAATGGTGGTTTTGCGCCTTACGGTTATCAGCTTATCAATGGTGAACTGCACATTGCCGAGGATGAGGCTGAGATTATCCGGATTATTTATGATAAGTTTGCCAATACCACTATGGGAATTGCTGCTATTGCTACATTCCTAAACAATAGCGGATACAAGAAAAAACTTCGCCAGAACAATACCATAGAAGGCTTTTCTACATCCTTTGTAAAAGGTGTTCTGGATAATCCTGTGTACTGTGGCAAGCTTGCTTTTGGAAGAAGAAAGAATGAGAAAGTTCCGGGGACAAGAAATGAGTACCATATTGTAAAGCAGGACAAGTATATGCTTAACGATGGTATCCACGAAGCGATTGTGTCGGAAGAACTATGGAATCAGGTGCATAAAAAGAGACAGGAAACCGGAGTTGCCAACATCAAAACTCACAGTTTGGATCACGAACATATTTTATCCGGTATTATTAAATGTCCGATTTGTGGAAGTGGTATGTATGGCAATGTAAATCGTAAAAAGCATCCTAACGGCGGTCATTACAGAGATTATTTCTACTATGCCTGCAAGCACAGAACCTTTGTAAATGGTCATAAATGTACTTACCGCAAGCAATGGAGCGAGGATAAAATCAATGCAGCGGTGGAAGAAGTGATCCGCAAGCTTGTGAATAATCCAAAATTCAAAACGGAGATTCAGAAACACATCGGTCAAAGCATTGATACACAGGAACTGGACAGAGAACATACAGGCTTGCAGGAGAGATTAAAGCAGGTAATCGGAGCTAAGAACAAGCTAGCAAATCAGATGGATAACTTATCTGTATCAGACAAGCATTATGACAAGAAATATGAGCATATGCAGGTGCGTCTGGACAAGCTCTATGATGAGATAGAAGAAATTGAAACTCTGATTGAAGAAGTGGAGACCAGACTGTATAATATTAGGCAGGAGAAAATATCCGGCGACAATGTGTACCAGTTCTTATTATTCTTTGATAAGCTGTACGACAGATTTACGGATATTGAGAAGAAGACGTTTATGAAAAGCTTCCTTGCAGATGTAAATATTTACGAGGAAGAGCAGGATGACGGAAGAATACTTCGTAGTCTGAAATTCCGATTCCCTGTGTTTTTCAATGGGAAAGAGATATACGAATTGGATTGGGACAATGAAAGTACCGTTGAAACTGTAGTATTGTTGGGCAGATAGAAGGTTGCTGATTATATTGAAGCAGAAGATAAGGTTCTTGTTTTTCTGAAACAAAAAGGTTTTCATAGCCGTACGAATGTATATAGTAAAAACGATTACATAGATGTACGGCTTTTTGTGTGTTCAGTGTATGTACGATGTCTTAAATGAACAATATTACATAATGGTCGCTTTTGCCTATATTATATTGAAATTAAGCCATATATATGATATTTTTATTACAACATTTTGGTCGCTATTAGATAATGCAACCGTCGAGGGAAAGAAATGCAGATAAAGAAAGATGAAATAGAACAACGAATTTTGAATGTTTCTAAAGGACTTTTCATACATGCTGGATATGATAAAACATCATTACGTATGGTCGCTGATAAGTGTTTTATTAGTAAGAGCAATATTTACAGATATTTTTGTTCTAAGGAAGAAATTTATGAAACACTTGTAGGAACGGCTCGGCGAAGTCTTATAGATGCAATCAGCAGATTTGGTAGTTCAGATTATGCTGATAATTATACTGAAGATAAGATAGAAGAAGTATCAAAAGTACTTGCAAGGATAATGAGCGAGCATCGTGAAGGTATACTCATAATGCTTAGGTCTGTTGGAAGTAAGGATCGAGCTATCCTCACAGAAATGATGACCAGATTCTTTGTTGAAGCTTGTCCGATAGATGACAGGGACTTTAAGGTTCAGATTGTGTCGCTTTTAATAATGGGATTGACAGACATACTGATTAAGTACAGTGAAGAGGATGAAATGCGGTATAGATTGAAGATGCTTATTTCATATCATTATCTTGGATTAAATGGGATAAAAGAAAGGGTTGGAATTCATTATGAAGGATAAAGCTAAGAGTAATAAAAAAGGAGCAAAGAAAAACAGAAGAGGACGTCGTGGCTTATTCATTGGTTTAGGCGTATTTCTGGTAATCGTTGGTATATTTCTAGTTTGGTACACGAACCATATGCACTATGATATAGAGGCACATGAATTTTATGATGTGGAAACCTTGCAATCTGAGGGCAGAAACTATGACCAGTCATCGGTTGTATATATGACCCATGATATTAGCCCTGAAGGTCTTGATAAGGTATATCAGGCACTGAATGTGGCCCCTTCAGGCAAGGTAGCCATAAAGCTCTCAACAGGTGAAGCGGGTAATCCTAACCATCTTGATCCCAATCTTATCAAGAATCTGGTTCAAAGTGTGGATGGAACAATCGTTGAGTGTAATACAGCATATTCCGGCTCGAAAAGAGTTGAGACGGAAATGCATATGCAGGTTGCCAAGGATCATGGTTTTACTGAAATTGCGGATGTAGATATTATGGACCGTGATGGCTATATGAAGCTTCCTGTGGAAGGTGGTACCAATCTAGACGAAAACTGGGTTGGAAAGAATTTGGCTAATTATGATTATGTGATCGTTCTTACGCATTTCAAGGGACATCCGATGGCCGGATTTGGTGGAGCACTCAAGAATATTTCAATCGGTATTGCATCAAGTGAAGGGAAGACCAGAATACATACAGGCGGAGTATTTTCAAATCCTCCGATTACTTTGGGAAGTCTGCTTACGAATCAGGATGTATTTACGGAGTCCATGGCAGAGGCCGCAAAGTCAGTTTCAGATTATGAAGAAAATGGACAGAATATTGTATATATAAGCGTAATGAATAATATGTCCATTGATTGTGACTGTGTTTCTAAACCTACTGAAGTTGATATGCACGATATCGGTATTCTTGCCTCTACTGACCCGGTTGCGCTAGATCAGGCATGTATAGATCTTGTGTTTAGAGCGAAGGATGGTCAGTCACTTCAAAATAGGATACTAGAGAAAAATGGACTACATATATTAACACATGCTGAAACAATTGGTTTTGGCACTAGAACGTATGAGATGATAAATGTTGATAAAAATGAAAGTGCTTCTGAAAATGAATCTGATAGTACAACAGAGTCAGCAAAAGAGTAGTTGGAGGCCAGTTAATATATGCTTGATGTAATAAAAAGAGAATTTATATATGTAGGGTACTATTTTCTGGTGCAATTCAGACAGATATTTTTATATTGGGTCATAGGAATGGTAATTGGTTCAATCATTTCTGTATTTTTTAAGGACAAGATCCATAATCTTATGAGAAATATGAAAAGCCACGGAGGCAGTATAATGGGAATTATATTTGCTTCTATGTTAGGAGTTGCATCTCCGCTTTGCATGTATGGTACGATTCCGATAGCTGCCTCGTTTTCAAAAGGCGGAATAAGAGATGAATGGTTGGCCTCATTTATGATGAGTTCCATCCTGTTGAATCCTCAGCTTATAATATACAGTGCAGCACTTGGGTTGAAGGTTCTTATGATTCGTATCGTAACATGTTTTCTATGCGGGGTTGCAGCGGGACTTGTTATACGGTTCGTCTTTAAAGAAAAGAAATTCTTTAGATTTGAGGGCTTTGATGAACCGAAGAATAGGGACACGGATCCCAATATACTTATTAGGCTATTGAAGAATTTGTTTAGGAATTTTAAAGCAACAGGACTTTACTTTCTGATAGGAATCATTCTCTCGGCAGTCTTTCAGAGATATGTACCGCAAGAGACTGTAACACTTCTCTTTGGAGGAAATGAAGCCTGGGGAGTTCTGATGGCTTCTACGGTCGGGGTTCCTCTTTACGTTTGTGGAGGTGGTACCATACCTATTCTTAAGACGTGGCTTGCAAGTGGCATGAGCCTTGGAAGTGCTGCGGCATTTATGATAACAGGACCGGCGACCAAGATAACAAATTTGGGAGCACTTAAGATAGTACTTGGAATCAAACATTTCCTTTTTTATTGGGCTTTTATTATAATATATGCATGTTTGACAGGTATATTGATTAATGTGTTCTTATAGAGGATGATGATACGCTTGTTGTAAGTGTAGAAGTATGATGGAATTACATGAGGTACATAAGAGAGAATAAATGAAATAGGAGGTAATATAGATGTCAACAATGAATCAGACAAATAGTATTACAAAAGCAAATTTATCTGTGAAGGTACAGACAATGACAATCCTCGTAGCAATTGTTTCAGCAGTAGCGTTGCCACAGATTGTGCATTTGATCGGTAGAGCAACTGGAATGGGAACAGCATTTGGTGAATTGTTATTGCCAATGCATTTGCCAATTCTTTTGGTTGGTTTGTTAGCAGGTCCATATGCGGGCGCAATTGCAGGACTTTTGGGACCAGTTTGTAGCTTTTCTTTGGTAGGTATGCCAAGTGTAGCAGTGCTTCCGTTTATGATGATTGAGCTTTGTGCCTATGGTTTGGTTGCTGGCTTATTGCGTAAGTCCAATCTGGCAACAGTAGGTAAGGTGTTTATTGCACAGATTGCTGGTCGTGTGTGTAGAGCAGTGGCGCTTGCAATTGCATTCTATGTGTTAGGAACAACAGAGATTGCGGTAGCGTCTGTGTGGACCGGTACCGTGAATGGTGTAACAGGTATTGTATTACAGCTTATCCTGTTGCCAATGGTTGTGAAAGCAGTGGAGAGCATGAATGTACATGAGTAAAGATTGAACAGGGGTGATGAAAATGTGTGTCTTTTGTGATATAGCGAATCGAAAAGCGCCTGCTCATATCATTTATGAGAATAACCATTTGATATCGTTTTTAGATATAGATCCAATTAATGAAGGACATGTGTTGATTGTGCCGAAACAACATGTTGATTCGATAGACGAATTGTCGGATGAAACGTTAGCTGATATTATATGCGTTGCGAAGAACATGGTGGCAACCTTGAGAGAAATCTATGGAAATGACGGCTATAGCATCATGCAAAATGGTGGAAAGTTTTGTGACTTCGGGCATGCGCATTTTCATGTGTTTCCACGGTATGATAATGATGGGTTTGGGTGGACGTATGGAACGGAAGAAAAAGATGTCAATGCAGATATTGCGCAGAGGATAAAGAAGCAGTTAGATAGCATATGAGGTTATATTATGTAATGGAACTGTTTGGCAACGAATGGTTCCTTTTTGATTATGCGGAACCAGGAAAGGAGGAGTGTAGGTGGCACAGATTCGAGTAAATAATAATTTTATAAAAAATATATTGATAGAAGGTATTCAGGGTTCTGGGAAAAGTACATTCGTACAAAGAATATCAAAGGAATATCCGAGTTTACGTGTGTGTAGAGAGGGGGATTATTCTCCGATCGACTTGGCTTGGTGTACATGGATGTCGGAGAAAGAATATGAGGCGGTATTGGAAAAATATGATGCTATACGGGATGACATTATAAGTAATACGGTAAGAGAAGCAGATAATTATATTATTTCCTATACAAAGATTATTACTGATATCTCGGGATTCCATAAAGATTTGGAAAAGTATGAAATATATAACGGGAGAAAAAGCCTACAAGAATTGAAAGATATTATTTTTACAAGATTTCAGAATTATAAGGAAAAGGGCTATCTGTTCGAATGTGCGCTATTTCAAAATATAATGGAAGAATTGATGTTATTCCAAATGCTTAGTGATGAAGAAATTATAGCCTTTTATCGCGAGTTGTTACAGGTTATAGATTTGCAAAATTTTTTGTTGATATATTTAAATTCCGAATATTTAGAAGAGAATATTCGAATTATTCAAAAAGAGCGTTGTGACGATGCGGGACACGCAATATGGTATGAGCTTATGTTGGGGTATCTGATGCATTCACCATATGGAAAGAAGCATGGTTGCAGCAGCTTCAGTGATTTGGTTGATCATTTGAAACACAGACAGGAGTTGGAATTGCTGATTATTAAGGAATTCGTAGGTAACAATGCAATTGTGCTTACATCAAAAGAATATGATTTCAATCAGGTAATGTGCACTATCTATTTCGAAAAGGAATAGATAGTGCTTTTTATATGTTTAGAAAGTAACAACCATCATTATTTCGAATACTATAGATTAAAGCAATGTAGGAAAAAGAATGGATATTATACAAAAGAATCCGATGGAACTGTCTGGTTGTATGTAGTATATAATGGGCAGATTGGATTTGTTTCAAAGCGTTATTTAGCATAATAAGATTAAGAAGGTGATTATTGTGAATAGATTTAATTTTAATAATAATGGGCATTGTGGAAATGACGGATTTAGTAGAGAGTACAACCAAAATAATTCACATTGTGGAGATAAGATGGATTGTGCATGTGACAATAGTTGTGAAACATGTCCACCGGGAGTGCAAGGACCGGAAGGTCCAGTTGGTCCGCAGGGTCCAGCAGGTGAAACAGGTCCGGTCGGTCCACAAGGTCCAATTGGTTTGACAGGTCCAATTGGTCCACAGGGACCTGCGGGGGGAGTGCTAGGATTTGCTGATTTTTATGCATTAATGCCAGGGGACAATGCAGCAGCTGTGGCACCAGGTACGGATGTCAGCTTCCCACAGGATGGACCAAATAGTGGCACAGATATTGTGAGAATAGGTCCGGATTCATTTAATCTGGCAGAGATAGGAACCTATCAAGTACTCTTTCAGGTGGCTGTAGATGAAGCAGGACAGTTACTATTAACATTAAATGGAGCTGATTTGGAATATACAGTTTTTGGTCGTGCAACTGGTGCTTCGCAAATTATCGGTATGGCCATTGTTACCACAACAGTAATCAATTCCGTTTTGACGGTGCGTAATCCAGCTGGAAATGCAGCCGCTTTGACAATCACACCACTTGCAGGCGGAACTAGACCTGTATCAGCACACCTTGTTATTACACGTCTTCAGTAGATGTAGAATTTGGATGATAGCGCGTCACTCGTGCATATGCGAGTGACGCCTTTTTGTGTTATCAATACAGAGTAATGTTTACCACTGAGAAATACCATATAACTTAATTGATATATGTTTTGCAAATGAGGAAAAATTTATTTATAATAAAAGGGAGTTTGTAATAAGAAAACTGCAATCTCGCTAGACTTAGATGTAGATTTGGTGCAAAATGAGACCAAACATGTCTTTTTAATAATGATATATATAGCAATAATAATGCGAGGATAAACGGAGAGGGTGGTAGTTTTATGATTCGGGTTACATCTACATTAATTGTACATCGGCCGGAGAGAAGATTGTATTATTTGCCGGAACTTACACAAGACGTAATGCAGTGTGTGATGAATGGGGCGTGTCCCGCTGCGTTAAAGGCATATCAGGATGTGTTTGGCACATATGATGAAACTGGCATTTTCTATTTACCAAGAGAGTTGCAAGAAAAGACCGGTATGGAATGGGTTGTAGGAATGGAATTTCGAGAAGGAGATGATACCCTTTCAGTCCCGGAAAATCTTGCCTTTTTGATCTTGCCTGCAAGTAATGTGATTATCCAGGACATTGCATATCAGCATCAATTAGATGAAGGATTACTAGGTGAGATTATCACCTATGCAAGAAATACAGAAAATGTTAGAAGTCCATTGTACCGATATGTTGACAGTGGTCTTGTTTGTGCGTTTCCGATGGAAGAAAAACTGCGTATCATGTATGAAATACAATTGGTTGACGAGCCAAAACGTGTTTTCTACAGTAACGGAGATAGTGAGCTGGAAAAGGAATTGTATAATAAGGCTTACAGGGAACCGATTACCGGTTATTATTCTTGGTCGTGGATGTGGGAAAGTCTTTCTACATATTACATGGAAGGCATTAAAGATTACGGATTTGTTCATTTTGATATCAAAGATTTTAAAATGCTCAATGAGCTATATAATCATCAAGTTGCCAATGATGTGTTGAAACGAATTGCGGATCATATAGAAAAGAATAAGGATTGGATTTATTATGGTGCGAGATGTCATAATGACAATTTTGCCTTGATGATAAAAGCCATGCCGGAAGAAGAAACCAAAGAAAAATTAATGACTTTCTTTAAGGAACTATCAAGAATTCCGGAAGACCCGTCCTATGAAATTTTTTACAGATGCGGTGTTGTAAGTATGCGTACGGCCATGAATACCGGCGATACCGTTGCGGATTGCGCAAAGCTTGCCCAGTCAATGGGAAAGAATATTAATGTGACAGAAATTCATTTCTACACGAAGGAAATGCACGATGACATTTTGTGGGGAAAGCAATTAAAGGCATACCTTGATACGGCTTTGCAGGAAAATGAATTTCTTGTATATTTACAGCCCAAGATGGATATTCACACTGAAAAGATATGTGGTGCAGAAGCATTGATTCGTTGGGATTATAAGCATAAAGGACTTATGTCACCATTTCGCTTTGTCCCATATTTTGAGACGGACGATTCCATTATTAAAGTGGATGAGTTTGTACTTCGAAGTGTATGTGCTAAGTTGAAAGAATGGAAGGAAAAAGGATATCCGTTATATCCGATTTCTGTTAATCTGTCGCGAAAACATATGGAACAGACGAAGCTTGCCGAACATTTGACGCAGATTGTAGATGCGTATGGTGTGGAGCATTCTTTGATTGAATTTGAATTGACCGAAACGGTTGCATATGACAATCAAAAGTATATGATTTCCATTATGCATGAATTGAAAAATAAAGGGTTTTTAATCTCCATGGATGATTTCGGAACAGGATATTCCTCATTTAGTCTTTTGAAAGAAATGCCACTAGACACATTGAAGATTGATAAAAGTTTTGTGGATTTGCTCTTGGAAAAAGAAGAGATAAAAAAGATACAGATTATCTTGCGACATATTCTTTTGATGGCAAAGGAATTAGGGATACATTCGATTGCAGAAGGTGCGGAAGAATATGAACAGGTAGTTGCTTTGCGGAAATTGGGTTGTGAAAAGATACAGGGATATTACTATAGTAAGCCAATTCCTGTTGATGTTTTTGAAAAGCAATATCTGCAACAAGTGTAAAATTTACAATTCCATTATTGATTGGCAATTTGTTTCAGCAGTGTTATAGTATTGTTGAGGTGATTGGCCGTATCGAGTAACAAGTTAGAATGGATTGTGACGATAAGCACAAATGTTGATAAAGAATAGAAAGGTGCAGCAAATGCAGCACTGTTTATAATATAAGGAGGAAGGTTTATGAAGGTATTATTAATTGGAGGAACTGGAACCATCAGTATGGCAATTACACGTCTGCTTGTAGAGAAGGGGAATGACGTGTATTTATTGAACAGGGGTACCAAGAATGATCAATGTCCGGATGGGGTGACATTTATTCAGGGTGATGTGAACAACGAAGAAGAGATTGCAAGTAAGATTGCAGATATGAGTTTTGACGCAGTGTGCGAATTTATCGGATTTGTTCCGGAACAATTAGAGCGTGATTACAGATTGTTCAATGGTAAGACAAAGCAGTTTATCTACATCAGTTCAGCATCCGCATATCAGAAACCTTTGTCAGATTACAAGATTACGGAGAGTACGCCGCTTTCTAATCCATATTGGCAATATTCCAGAGATAAGATTGCCTGTGAAGAATATCTGATGAAAATGTATCGTGAGAATGGTTTTCCGATTACAATCGTAAGACCGAGTCATACGTATTGTGAGAATTCTGTGCCGTTAGGTGTACATGGTAACAATGGAAGCTGGCAGGTTCTTAAGAGAATGTTGGATGGCAAGCCGGTTATTATTCACGGAGATGGAACTTCGCTTTGGACACTGACACACAACAGCGACTTTGCGAAAGCATATGTTGGCTTGATTGGCAATGTACATGCCATTGGAGAGACTTATCATATTACATCTGATGAAAGTGTTACATGGAATCAGATTTACAAGATTATTGCAGATTGTCTAGGGGTAGAATTGAAACCATATTATGTGACATCTGAATTCTTGAAAGCAGTGAGTGACTATGATTTTGAAGGTTCTTTGATTGGGGACAAATCCAATACGGTAGTGTTTGATAATTCCAAGGTGAAAAGAGCAGTTCCAGATTTTGTGGCAACGGTTCGCTGTGATCAGGGAATCAAGCAAGCGGTAGATTATATTATGCAGCACGAAGAATGTCGTGTGGAGGACAAGGAATTTGATGAGTGGTGTGACAGAGTGATTGCAGCACTTGAAAAAGCAAAAGCGGAGGTATAAGAAATGGTTGACGTTAAGGGAAGATGGGCACTCATAACAGGTGCCAGCAGAGGAATCGGTTATCATGCAGCAATCTTTATGGCAGGAAAAGGATGCAATCTTGTATTGCACAGCCGTAAGGCAGAACACTGTCAGAAGGTTTTGGATGAAGTGTTAGCGATGGGTGTTGAAGCCTATGTTGTAGAAGCAGAATTGTCTGATTTTGATGCAATTGATGCCATGTTGAAAACCATTGATGATAAGGGCACAGTGGTAGATATTGTATTGAATAATGCTGGATTACAGATTGCTTATAGAAGTGATTATCTGGCAACCCCATTATCAGATTATGATATTAGTTTTAAGATTAACACAATGGCGCCAATGAAGATTTGTTATCATTTTGTACCTAAGATGGTGGAGAGAGGATTTGGAAGAATTGTGAATACATCTAGCGGAATTAATCTTGAACCGGAACAGGCAGGGTATTCTGCAAGTAAGGCTGCACTTGATAAAGTGACAAGAGATTTGGGTTCTAAGTATGAGGGAACGGATGTGATGATTAATCTTGCAGATCCGGGTTGGTGTAGAACTGATCTTGGTGGTGATCAGGCACCAAATGCACCAGAAAGTGCAATTCCTGGTGTTGTGGTAGGAGCGTTTGTGGATGACAAGAAATCCGGAAGATGGTTTGGAGCAGGTGACTTCTATGGAATGACTATAGAAGAAGCTGTTGCAAAAGCAGAAAAAGAGATACCAAGTCCATATAATAATTAAGAAATATAAGCTGTCCTTTTTGGAGGGCAGCTTTTTCTTTGAAGGTAGGGGAGCTTGTATCCTTTGTATGAATTCCATTGGTAAAATTGATAATAAGGAGAATGTACAAAATGAGAAACAGAAGTAGATGTGGTTTGAAATGGAATAAGCAAGTTGCATATATATTATGTTTAATTATGATGGCGGTATTTACCACTGGTTGTGAAGCTGCTTACGATTATATGATGGATGATGCAGAGTATGATGTAAGTGGTGCAGCAGATTATGAAGAACATGATAATTATGTCGAAGGTGAAGATGATCTTTCTAAGGGAAACAGTGGGGATACATCGGCAGCCATTGACTACAGTTTCCGCAATGATAATTTGCTAGACAGTCACTATGAAAAGCACGGTGAGGAGATGGGCTTTGCTTCGCCTGAAGAGTACGAGGAGGCTGCCAATAAAGTGATTGATGATAAAGAGGTATTACATAAGATTGAAGCAGAAGACGGAGATGATGTGTATTATCTAGAAAGAACCAACGAATTTGTGGTGGTTTCCACCGATGGATATATCAGAACGTATTTCTGTCCCAATGATGGGATAGAGTATTTTAATCGTCAGTAGAAAATGAACAAAAGATAAAAGAGTGAAGAATTTTGTTAAAAATAAAACAAGTTTTTTGCTCTTTTTTTCTGAAGTGCGATTTGCAATCAATAAATAGATTTTTAGTTAGGTATGGTAAATTAATCAACATTTTTGGTATAATATAATTTGTAAGATAGAACATATTACTTGAATCATGAAATGAGAAAAGGAGGAATTATGTATGGCAGTAATGGAATTAACAACAAGCAATTTTGATACAGAGGTAACAGCGTACAGTGGAAAGGTATTAGTAGATTTCTGGGCAACTTGGTGTCCACCATGTAAGATGCTAGCACCTGTTGTAGATGAGGTGGCTGAGGAAGTGACTGATGTCAAGATTTGTAAGATCAACGTGGATGAGCAACCAGAGTTGGCTATAAAATTCAGAGTGGCAAATATTCCGACTTTGATTGTGTTCAACAATGGAGAGGAAGTGAATCGCTCTCTGGGGTTTATTCCCAAAGCAGCGGTGATGGAGTTGATTCAGTAAAACCACGAGAACGATATTGAATATGAAATGATGAATCAGATGGTGGAAAGAAAAACATAGGTGTGTAGAGTGTCAATGGATATCAACAAAATATTAGCAGAATATGATGGAATGTTTGGCAAATGTGACCTTGCCGAGATAGAAACATTTTTACAACAAAATATGGAACAGGCAAAAGGCACAGGTGATTATGGTGCAATGATTACGCTGTTAAATGAAATCATCGGATTTTGCCGAGATACCACGCAGCGGGAAAAAGCCCTTAGCTATTGTGATATGCTAATGGATATCATGAATCAGTTACAGCTACAGGGAAGAGTAGAATATGCAACCTCCTTGCTGAATATTGCCAATGCATATCGTGCGTTTGGACTTCTGAAAGAATCAGTAGATTTGTATGAACAGGTGTATGATAACTACAAAGTTAATGTGGAACAGAATTCTTTTGCCTATGCGAGTCTTTACAATAATTGGAGTCTCGTCTATCAGGAGCTGGAAGATTATGAAAAAGCAAGAACATTATTATTAAAGGCCTTATCGATTGTAGATTTGTATGAAGATGCAGTGATTCCACAGGCAAATACTAGAACAAATCTTGCGGCCACCTTGTTGCAGATTGGTACGGAAGAAGCATATGTAGAAGCAATGCAATACCTAAAGGAAGCACTTGAGGTCTATGAAAGAGATGGAGGTCAAGATTTTCATTATGGAGCGGCTTTGGTTGCCATGGGAGATGCTCATTTTAGCAAGAAGGAATATATGGATGCGGCAGAATATTATCAGCGTGGCATGAATGAAATTGAAAAGCATGTGGGAAAGACAGATAATTATGTGCGCGTGTTAAAAAAATATGAAACATGCCGTAAATGTGAAGCACCAAGCAATAAAAGAAAGGTCGAATGGACAACAAACCTTGAACGATGTAGAGTGTTCTATCAGCAATATGGTAAACCGATGATTCATGAACATTTTCAAGAATATGAAGATCGGATTGCGGTTGGTCTGGTGGGGGAAGGTTCGGACTGCTTTGGCTTTGATGATAGCATTTCCACAGACCATGACTACGGAATTGGATTTTGTATGTGGTTAACACAACAGGATTATGATGCAATTGGATTGGAACTACAGAAACGATATGAAGAATTACTGACGCATCATAGCAGCCTATTGCAGGAGGATGTAAGTTACAATCGCTTCTTACATGACCGTCGTGGCGTGTTTACCATCAATAATTTTTGTAATCAGATATTGGGTACTAAGCAGAACTTCGAAAAGAATTATCATATAGACTATCTGGCTATCAGTGAAGAAAGGCTGGCAACTCTTACCAATGGAGCGGTTTTTTGTGATACCTTGGGAACATTTTCTGCAATCAGGGAACGATTAGAAAAGTATTACCCTGACAAGGTGTGGCGCTTGCGTCTAGCGCAAAGCTTGCATGAATTTGCACAGTATGGACAGAGTAATTATTCCCGTATGATGGCAAGAAAAGATTACGTAACTGCAAACATGTGCCTTAGCAAAGCTGTGGAATGTGCAATGGATTTGGTATATCTGTTAAATCAGACCTACGCACCATATTACAAGTGGAAGAAAAAAGGACTTTCCAATCTAAGGAAGTTACAGGCGATCATTCCACTTTTGGAGGAACTTGCAGTGTTGCCAGTGCAGAAGGAGGCTTGGGAACAGGTAAACTACAATTCTGCTAATATTAATCAGGTGGACCAATGTGTTTGCCAATTAGAGCAGATTGCACAGCTGATATTAGAGGAACTTCAGAAGCAGGACTTAGTGGCTGGTGATGATACGTTTTTAGAAAACTATTGTGGGCAGATTATAAAGGGGAAATATATGCATATTATTGAAGAGATTGTGGAATTGGAATGGAACCAATTCGACAAGGTGAAAAATGAAGGTGGAAGGGCAGACTGTCAGGATGATTTTGCAACCTTTTCTGTAATGCGAAAAAGTCAGTACATGACGTGGAATGAGGAGCTTCTTATTAGCTATCGCAATGATTTGATAGAGGCAAATAGGAGGGGATGGAATCTTATTATGGAGAAGTATGCCAGAATGATGAAGTCCACTGCTCCCAAAACGTATGCAGAACTGGAAAAAGATCTTCCAGTGCTTTCGGAAAAAAGAATTGCAATTCAGGAAGAAATTGTGAAAATTCAAGTGACATGGATGGAAGAGTTTGCAAGCAAATATCCAAAGATGGCAGATAATGCAAGAAGCATTCACACTTCAGAGGACCATGCATATAATACTTCCTATGAGACCTACCTTCGCGGTGAAATAGGAACCTATTCAGAAACCACATTTGTGTTATATGGGAGATTCATTACTACTCTTATGCAAAGTGGTAAAAATCTTGCTTATGAAACCATGACAAACACCGCAAAGCTGTATGGATATGAGTCTGTGGAAGATGCAGAGAAACGTATGTGGTAAGTTAGGAGGAATGTATATGGCAATACGATTGAATGAAGACGAATCAGTGGTTAAGATGATTCGTGATGGATTAAAAGAAACTGGCGGATACTGTCCATGTAGAATGGAACGTATCGATGACAACAAATGCATGTGTAAGGAATTCAAGGATCAGATTGCAGACCCTGATTTTGAAGGATACTGTCATTGTATGTTGTACTACAAAGAGAAGGATTAGTAATCACAAAAAATCAATAGATTATGTAATATAAAAAGCCCTCATGTCTTAGGGAGGAGGGACATATTGGCGGTATGTCTCAAGTTGACAGGAGGGCGTTTTTAACTTTTTTTGAATTTAATCTCTTTGTTGTTTGAGTGTATCTTTGTTCTGTGCCGCTTTTTCTTGCTTTCTAGCAGATCCCATACCCAAGTGTTCGGGAATAATGTTTTGTTCTAGTATGGTAACGCGGTTGTTTTGCATATGTTTAATGAAGGATTGCTCAAGTTCAAACATTTCAGCCAGTTCTTCGTTGGTAACAGCCGGTTTAAACTTGCGGCGGTGTAGCTTGCCGTATTTTTGTTTATTGTAGTTTTTCCAAAAAATCAAGAAGATTATAATAATTAAAAATGCAATGAATAGAATATAAAAATACCACTGCACGGTAGTAATCATTTCTCTTGTAAAGAATAAAAACTCTGGCAGATACCAGCTGTAATGGATAGCCAAAGAACCATATATCAAATAAATGATATAACTTGCCAGTAATCCCCAGGCTAGAATGGTAAATATCCATTCTATGATTTTTTTCCAGCCCTTTTGACGGTTGTAGATTAGATGATTTTGAAAATCATAATATACCTCTTGTGGAAGGGGATTGGTAAAATCATCAGATAATTCTCTTATTTCTGTGTTATTCATCTTATAACCCCCTATCTGGACTGTTCCAAGTTGCAAGTTTTTTGTTACGCTTGAATAGGGATGGTAATTGACTAATTACTAACAGAGCATTGATATACCAGTAGCAAAAAGGATACCATATTGCGACAGATGCATTTTTGAAAAGATTTTTATCATAGCGGCTATCCAGAAGCATTGCAATAAAGAATTGAATGATGCAAACCGTTGATAGGAATAAGCTTTTCCAAATGTAAGGAAGCGCATACCAGGTTCCAGTCGTGTATAATCCAATTAAGAGAATGATAAGCATAAGCAACCAGCAAAGTGCCCATGTGATTGATACAATCTGTTCAAAGTATACTATAAATAAGCGACGGGTTTCCCAACTACGGAAAATGTCGTGGTGTCTTCTGATGATTTCCATACCACCTTTGGTCCATCGCCTTCGTTGGGCCCATAATCCTTTAATGGTTTCAGGGACCAACATCATGCAAAGGGCATGGGGTTCATAGCGTACATCCCAGAAATTCTTTTCTAACTTCCAGGTAACACCAATATCTTCGGTAATCATATCTCGATCCCATAACTTACATTCCAATAGAGCACGTTTACGAAATGCTACTACAACACCGGATACAGTCATAACTTTGCCCCAAATTCGTTGGGTTCTTTTGATTAGGCTAATAATACTAGCGTATTCACAAAGCTGTAATTTTGCTAGAAGAGAGCTTCGGTTTCGGACACGAGGATTGCCGGTCACAGCCCCCACACGTTCACCATTATATGGATTAGTAAAATGTGGAACAATATAATTTAAAGCATCTGGCATAAGATAAGCGTCAGAGTCAACACCCATTAGGATTTCTCCTTTGGAAGCAAGTAAGCCCAGATAGAGTGCATTGGCCTTTCCGTTGTTTTCCTTTAAGTCAATAAACTTTACCTTGTGGTACTTATCCAATAGGCTCATAACAACCTCAGAGGTATTGTCGCTACTGCCGTCATTGATAACGATAATCTCGAAATTAGGATATTGGATTTTTGATAATTCCTTTAGCGTTTTCTCGATGGTTTCCGCTTCATTGAAGCATGGAACTAGAATGGACACCAATGGTGTTTCGTAGAGTGGAAGTGCACCTTTTCTCTCATTGCAGAGATAAAAGATAACCGCTCCTACCATCCAGGTTACTGCCATAATAGCAGGATACCAGAAAACGAATTCTTCTATGAGTCTTAGCATTGAACTTCCCTGTTCTTTCTTGTCTTTTGTAGTTTAGTAAGTTGTGTGTTATGTGACAATTGCCGTCATGGCATATTTCATAGCTTAATAATAACTTTACGCATTGTATATCGACACATGTCTATTATTTTTTAGAGGGAAAATAAAAAAAGTGAATTTTTATTCACATAATAATATGAACAATTCGATTATATAATATTTAAATTATAAGAATTCCCTCAAATCGTCTCGTAGCTTTTCTTCAATGGTAATCAAACGCTTGCAAATATTACGTGATTTCTCATTTGCGTCAGGATATTGATTGAGATATTGATAAAGGGATTTTGCTCCCATGTCGCACCCATCTGTAATTAAATCAGCAATGGTCTGATCTGATGCATCCATGGTGAGTTTCATATTTGTTTTTAACCAGGACATGCTCTTAGCCATAAGATTAGGCTCCTTCTCCTCGGTACAGTAATCAGTTAATAACTCTTGAATTTCATTCCCTAACTTTTCATGGTGCGCCCTGCTCTCGGTAAGCACATCACGTAATGGTGTTTTCTGTACCATTTCTAGCACCTCATCAATGGCAGATGTTCCCATTTTTATACCAGCATCGCATTCTCTTAGTAAGTGTACGGTATCTTGATATTCCATAATAAACCTCCAAAAATGTTTTTCTTTATTATGCCCACAGAAAATGAAATCATACAGGGAACAGAAGAGACATATTTATTAATAATCGTAGATGTAAAGTATTGCAATTGTAACTATACAGTTACTAAATCGATAAAAGGAAATTGTCGTTGAATTGTGGCAGGGAAAAGGATAGAATAGAGTATTAGAGAATGATAAAGAGGAGAAGATTATGAAGTTACCAAAGTTTCATGAAATTGTACAAGATAAAACCACACCACCACCATGGGCTGGTGACCTTGCAGATAGTGAATTTATTAGCTATGGTCCTACATTTAAAATGAAAACCTATCTGGACTTGTTTGACGAATATAGCTATCCATGTGATGATACTGGTGATATCACTTATTATGTGTATGATCCGATTATGCATGGAGCATCTAAGGATAAGAAATATCCAGTACTGATGTGGTTGCATGGTCTTAATAATTCTTTTGATGGAAAGAACTGCATTTTTTGTTGTGGTGCAGAGCAATATGCGACCAAGGAATATCAGGAAGAAATGGGTGGAGCATTTATTATTGTACCCCTTGCCAATGAGCGAAGATTAGAGGATGGCAATATTGCAGGTTCCTGGGGTACGGTTGTTAATAATACCAATATTTATTCTGCACCTGTTAAAGCAATTTATGATAAAGTGTGTGATCAATACATAGATTATATTGATGGTCGTTTTGTTATGGGTGCTTCCATTGGCGGTTATTTTACATGGAAGCTGTTGCAGGATTATACGGATTATTTTGTTGGCGCAATTCCTATTTCGTCTAGTTATGTACCAGAGAATGACGAGCTGTTTCGTTTAGAAAAGTGTGGAATACAGATATTGTTAGCCCATGGACAGCATGACGAAATGGCAAGTTTTGAAGAGTGTATCAAGCCGCGAATGGAATTGCTGAATCGATTGTCCAATGTGACCTGTTATTTTCCAAAGTGGGTGTACAATGGAGATAAGGGAATCGCTTCTATTCACTATGGTTTTGAAATGGGACAACACTGTATGATTAATCAAATACAAGCGAATTTGATGTTTGATGATGGAACACCGATGTCCGATGATTTTCCGGAAGGAATCACTGGTTGGATTCGAAATGTAGCAAATAGACAAACGGAGTGAAGCTCATTGATAATAATATAGAAAAATATGAAGTAATATGAAATAGGAGGATTATTATGAACAAAGCAAATTATAAAGCATTACTTCCGATTGGAGTATTTTTGGTGCTTTACTTAGGATTGGGAATTATATTTGAATATGTATTAAAGATACCTATGGGATTTTATAATATTCCGATTGTAGTGATATTCTTGATTGCATTATTGGTTGCCTGTGTACAGAATCCAAAGCTTAATTTTGATGCCAAATTAGGGATTATGGCAAAGGGTGTTGGTGATAAGAACATTATTACCATGGTTCTTATTTTTATGACAGCAGGAGTGTTTGTTGGGGTAGTAGGAAGAAGTAGTGCAGAGAGTGTAGCCTACTTTTTATTGTCCATCATACCATCTCAGTTTGCAGTATTGGTATTGTTTGTGGTGAGTGCATTTGTTTCCTTGGCAATGGGAACATCGGTTGGAACCATTACCTTGATTGTACCAATTGCAGTGGCTGTAGCTAGCGGTTCTGGTTTCGGGGTTCCACTATGTCTTGGTTCCGTGGTTGGTGGTGCCATGTTTGGCGACAATCTGTCATTTATTTCCGATACCACCATTGCTGCTTGTAATGGACAGGGGTGTGCCATGAAAGACAAGTTCCGTGAGAACTTTGGTATTGCACTGCCAGCGGCAATTTTAACTGCAGTGATTATTACTGTGATGTCCTTAGGGGCAAATGTAGGTGAACCAATTGTACAGGATTATAATCTTATTCAGATTATTCCATATGTTTTAGTTTTGATTGGTGGTATTGCAGGAATCAATGTGTTTGTAGTGTTGATGATAGGAATTGTAAGTGGTGCCATTATTATGTTAGCAACGGGAGCTACCGCACCAACAGACTTGCTTGCGAATATGGGTGGTGGAGTGTCTGGTATGTTTGAGACTTCCATGGTAGCCATTCTTGTATCTGCAATCTGTGCGTTGATTAATGAATACGGTGGATTTGCGGCAGTGCTTCAATTAATTAAAAAGGTGTTCAAAGGTAAAAAGGGTGGAATGCTTGGCATGGGACTTTTGGTAGGTGCTATGGATATTGCAACTGCCAATAATACTGTCGCTATTGTTATGGCGAATCCAATTGCGAAAGAGATGGCAGATAACTATGGCATCTCTCCGAGAAAAGCAGCCTCCATTCTGGATACATTTTCTTGTATCTTCCAGGGTGTGATTCCATACGGTGCACAGATGTTGGTTGCTGTATCCGTGGCGAATGAATTAGGTGCGGGTGTATCTGCGTTCCAGATTATGCCAAATCTATTCTATCCGTTTATGTTGTTGTTGAGCTCTTTAGTGTTTGTGTTCTTGGTACCAGGGAAGGCTGAGTAGAGTAGAGAGGAAACTTTGAATTTGTCTTTGCAAATGATAGGAGAAAGATATGAGAATACTAATTATAAATGGTGGTCCACACAAGGGAAATACGTGGCGATTGACGGAGATAGTAAGAGAGATTTTATACAATTTTGATAAGACTATTATGTTCGATGAAATACATTTATCAGATATTGACCTTCCGTTTTGTACGGGATGTAGTAATTGCTTTCGTAAAGGACATGTAGTCTGTCCGCATAATAAAAAAATGCAGCCGATCATGGATATGATAGAAGAAAGCGATGCAGTTATCTTTTCGGTTCCGTGCTTTCAGGGGCATTTGCCGGGAATATTGAAAAATTTTACCGACCATATGGCATTTATGTTGCATCGACCAAGATATTTTACAAAGAAAGCGCTTATCATTAGTACAACCGGTGGAGTATCAGCTGATAGTACAACAAAAGCTTTAGCAGCAACACTGCCAGGGTGGGGATTTAACAAATGCTATCAATTACCTATAACAGCGCTTAGTTGGAATGATTATAAACCTACAGAAAAAGATTTGGAAAAGACAACTAATCTCACAAAGAAGTTTTATCTAGATGTAAAATCCGGAAAAATGCATGTTCCAGGTATTGGAGTGCTGATTCCGTTTAATCTATTTCAGGCTATGTATGTTGGTAACAAAGGAGAGAAAGAGTATCCAACGGAAGATAATAATTTTTGGCCTAAGTATAAAGGTATGAGATATGCACCAGGCATACCTATGACACCTTTAAAGAGATTTCTAGGGTGGGTGATTTACTTGGTCGGGAAAAAGTTGTCTAAAACAATGATAATCACCTATAAGAAATAGACCGCCAAATTTCAGTTTGCACCTGCTTTTGGATATAATTAAATAACGATTTGCGTAACCATAAATATTCAGGTATAAGTGTTATTGTCAAGCACTTGCCGTGCTAACGGTGCGAAGCAGGCTTGATCATGACGCTTATACCTGAAATACTTTTATAAGCAAATTGAGGTTGCATTGTATAACGATTTTGGTATAATTGTAGTGACAACATTTTGACAACAGATGGTCAGTAAGT
>JAZSPZ010000058.1:0-12118 GCA_045537735.1 Lachnospiraceae bacterium | reverse complement strand
TGCTCTAGCCAACTGAGCTATCCCGCCAAAATGGAACCTACAGGGCTCGAACCTGTGACCCTCTGCTTGTAAGGCAGATGCTCTCCCAGCTGAGCTAAGATTCCATTGTGCGCTTGACACGAAACATAGTATATTAAAAATAGGACTGCTTGTCAAGCACTAATTTTATTTTTTTTGAAAAATATACATAAGCAGATAGACAACACCTAATATCAATAGAATTGGAATTCCGAAATGTACTACCACCCAAAAACCAATCTTAATTAATCCCAAAACAATTAGAATCAGCAAAATAAAAAATAGCACATACAAAACCTTTGCATACCACGCGTTAAAATCAAACACAAAGGGCTTCTTCTCCTTCTTACGCTGCTCCCTTTCTGCTTGTTCTTGTGCTTTCTTCGCTTCACTTTTTCCCCCAAACACATTTCCCTGGGCAAACGGATTATTTTTCACACGTTTCGTCTTACCATCCTCTGTATAAATCTCATCCGCCTGACGCTCTCCTGTATGCGCTGCAATAATTGAACGGGCAATTAACGAAGGTCTTCCCAATTCCTCCACAACCTGCTCTTCACTTTTTCCACCGCGCATCTCTTCTTCGATATAAGTAGCATAGTAACGGTAGGCATCCATAATTGATTCTGACGAAACCACACCGGACAAGGATTGTCTCAATTCATCCAAAAACTCTTGCTTTGTCATAGTTCCTCCTTATTCTGCCTGTAACACTAGTACGTTATAATTACCACCACAAAAGGTCTGCCAATTCACACTTTCATACAGATTATTATCTCGAAAGATAAACTGCATATCATTTTTGTCTTCTTTATAATTTCTGATCACTGCTTCAAATCGATTCTGTTCACCAGAAACCATCATTTCATAAGCCTTATGTTGATACTCATTAAAATTCCCAAAATATAAATCATAATATACATAATAATTGTGATTCATACTAAACGACTTTGGATACTCTTCCTGATTCCACGTATGACTTTGTGCCATAATTTCATCAGTGACATTGAAGAACGAATGAACCGCCACTCCCGCTTGGTCAGGCAACGGATCATTCCATGTAGCATCTAAATGATACCATACCCCATCCAATTGGACCAAATTCCATGCATGATCCACTCCATCTGCTGTTCCTATCACAAATTGCGATTCAATGCCAGCACAGGCAAACAGCAATTGTAGGGCCTCCGCATATCCATTACACACTGCATCACCATTGACAAGTGCACCATAAGCACGATAAATATCACTTCCAGAGGGTTGTGAAACATCCTGGCTATATCTGCAATGTTCTACCAGATAATCGTGCAATGCCAGTTCTTTTTCAAAATCTGTCATGGAATCATTAATACACTCATTCATTATACAAGTTACAACTTTATAAAGTTGCTTGGCTTTTTGTTCTGTATCTGGTATCTCCAAACCATCCGTATATGCCTTTAATGCATAATAATTCGTCGTTCTTTTAATGGTGATTGTAACCTTCTTATAAGTATTCCCCACCGTACCAACCTGCTGATACGTAGAGCCACTTCCAAACACACCATCTAAAGAATTATTAATTTGATCAATAGCCTGTGCATCCATATCCTTCAAATATACAGTAAACGATTCGGCACCTGCCATGATTTCCTGGTTCAGGCGCAAGGACAAGCTATCCAAATCTGAATAAATATTATCCTCAGAGAAATCCTCCTCCGTAAAGCTTGCAATCTTTTCTTGAAATGCTGGATTGCAAAGATAATTATACACACCAACTACAGCCAATATGAAAATAACCACAAATACAACAAGCTGTTTTTTCATCCAATACTCCTGTCTCATAAAACCTACTTCAAAATGTATTTTTTGATTGTATCATTGATACAGATTTCTTGCAATCATTTCGGACATTTACTATTTATAAAATGATGCAATTTTGATATAATTTTCATGTACACTCTAAATTCTAAAACGTTAATCTAAAAAACAAAGGAGCATTACTATGGAAACCAATGGAAACACTTCAATTTTAGAAAAAATACAACATAATATTCAGACGGTCATCATTGGAAAAAATGATAAAATAAAACTTTTATTAGCTGCATTATTGGCAAAAGGACACGTATTGCTAGAAGACACACCCGGAACCGGGAAAACCATGCTAGCAAAAGCGTTAGCTGCCTCTATCAATGGCAGCTATAAGCGTGTGCAATTCACACCAGATTTACTTCCTTCCGATGTGACCGGTATCAATATCTACAACCAAAAAAAGCAAGAATTTGAATTTATTGCAGGACCAGTATTTACCAATATTTTGCTGGCAGATGAGTTAAACCGAGCAACTCCGAGAACCCAGTCTTGTCTTTTGGAGGCCATGGCAGAGCGACAAGTTACTACAGATGGAACTACCCGCCCTCTCCCACAGCCATTTTTCATGATTGCTACTGAAAATCCAATGGAAACAACAGGAACCTTTCCATTGCCAGAGGCACAATTAGACCGTTTTGATATAAAGCTATCTCTCGGTTTTCCAAGCGAAGAAGAAGAAATGCAAATCATCAACCGACATTTATCCGGCAATCCGTTAACAGAATTATCTCCTGTGTGTCAACTAGAAGACATTGAAACTTTACAAAAACAGGCAGAAGAAATATATATTCATGACGACATCAAAAAATATGTCTTACAATTAATTCAGGCAACAAGACATCATGAACAGATTGCATTGGGAATCAACCCCCGTGGTATGCTAAGTCTGCTTCGTCTGGCACAGGCTTACGCACTTCTCAACAATCGTAGCTATGTCATTCCAGAGGATATCAAATATTTGGTGAAACCATGTCTGGCCCATCGTTTGCTATCCTTGAACGGTGCGGGTGGTTATACATATGCACTATCCCTTTTAGACCACATTATGTCAACCGTACCAGTTCCTACAGAAGAGTTCAAACAATAAAGGAGTACTTATGCATTTTATTCTTGCAATGATGATTGCCGCCGTATTGTATCATTTGCAAATGACCTACTACCAAAAACACTGGCAGGAACATTTACATGCAAAGGTATCTTACAGTAAGACCCATGCAAATATCGGCGAAACAATCACTTTAACAGAACAAGTGAATAACGAAAAGCACTTGCCTCTTCCTGTTTTATATGTGAAATTCAGCACATCGCGAACCTTTCTATTTGAGGATATGGATAACGCTGCTATCTCTGACCGCTATCACCGAAATGATATCTTTTCCATCATGGGACAGCAACAAATCACTCGTAATCTACAATTTCGCACAACCGAACGAGGATATTATGCCATTGATCACTTAGACTTAGTGGTCCACGATTTATTTATGCGGGCATCCTTTGCAAACAAGGAACTAAACCATACCGCTTTATATGTGTATCCTGCACTTTTGACAGACCGAACTTCTCTCAGTCTTACTAGCTCTATAATAGGTGATGTGGCACAAACCGATTTATACGAAGATCCCTTGTCATTTCGCGGCATCCGCGAATACATGAACGGAGACAGCATGCGCTACATTAACTGGAAAGCTACTGCTAAAGCAAATGAGCTCATGGTGAACACCTATTTTGACATGCAAAATACGCAGGTTGTGCTACTTTTCAATCTTGAAACCAATGTAATTCAACGTGATAACAAACTGCACGAATATATGATTCGTGTAGTTACCACCTTATTGCATCACATGAATACTAGAGATTTTGCCCTTCGCCTCGCCATCAATATCACGGATCCTCTCACAGAAGAAGTGATTGCAACAGATGTAGGAAAGGGACAGGAACATTTACAATCCTTGTTAGAAATCCTCTCTCGCTTGGACTTATCTAGAGAACTTACTACATTTCAGGATTTCTTCCATGACAAATATACACTTTTTAGTCAAACAAATTCCAACACCTCTTATATTATTGTTTCAAACTATCGCAAAGAGGGATTGTTGACCGAATACTACGAAAAAAAAGTCCAAGGATATCAAGTTCACTTTTTGTGTCCAGAGCTTACAAATCTATGTTCGCCATCAAAGGATATTCAATACTGGGAGGTGAAACCAGATGAAATTTAATCTCTCCCTTGCAAAAGACATCAGTCACTCATGTGCCAGTGCATTGGGCTATATTATGTTATTTATTACTGTGCTTTTCATTAATCAAAACGATATTCCCACACCTTATTGTATGTTAGGAATACCGCTAATCCTAATGGCTTGCCAGTTGATACAATACTATTGTTTTCATCCAGTGCTATATGTTCTATTGCATGGTGCATTGTGGATTCCTGTATTTTTCATTCCATTTTCCTATATGGAATACCGTTATTTACTTTTGTTTGTATTATTATGCGAAAGCGCAAAAGCAATCCAAGCATGGAGAACCACCCGTCCTACGCTTTATGAGGATGTTCCGTGGTTTGTACTCACCTGTACATGTATCTTCTATGCCATCGCTTGCGGATATCATATGGAAACCTACGCACTTATCATATATTACCTCGGCATAGGGGTATTGCTTTTACATTTTTTCCAGCTTTTTATCAGCGGATTAATCAAATTGGTATCAAAGTCCACACAGGCAACCTCTGTTCCAACAAACAAGATTATGTTAACTAGCGTTTTTATTTTCATCTTCTTTACCATTATATTAATCATTTTATCTATGTTGGTACATCATAGTAGCGTAGATAATGCATTTTCTGCACTGGGACAACTGTTAATTAAAATTATTCGCTTTTTAAGTCGCACTATCACCTATATCGTAACTATAATTAGTGTATTAATGTCAAAAAACACTTTAAAAGCAGAAATCGAAGAGGCCGAACAGGGACTAGACGATGCCTTCAAAGAACTCCAAGAACCATCTTTACTAGCAAGAATATTAGATGGTTGTCTCATGATCGCAACCATGTTTTTAGTGATATATCTGTGCTACCGCATGATCATAGTTCTCATTCGTATTTTTAACAAACGCTATGTCAAGGATACAGATATTATAATAGAACCCGAAACACCAAAAGACATCACAAAGCTACCAAAGAAAAAACATCCTATCATAGAACGTTTACGGGATTTTTTCAGAAATGATAACGCAAGCAAAATACGCCGAGCATATCGTTTAAAAATCAGCAGTTACAAACCCGTCATTTTTAAGAAGTCTGACACACCAACAGACATTGCATTTCGTATCCAGGACATATACAATGAGGATATTGAGGAATTGACAGAAGTTTACGAAAAAGCACGTTACAGCAACGAAGAAATAACCTTTGACGATGTGCAAAAAGGAGGTTTGCTATGACACAAAAAGATATTCCACTAATTTTAGCCTCTGCATCACCAAGACGTGCAGAACTAATGACCCAGGCTGGTTTCACATTTACCGTGATTCCCTCTTCCGTGGAAGAAACCATTATTTCAGAGACACCAGATAAAATTGTAGAGGATTTAGCATTACAGAAAGCCAACGACGTGTACAAGTCAATCAAAAAGGACTTCGGCGAAAAAGATTTCATCGTGATTGGTGCAGATACAATTGTATGTTATAATGGTGAAATTCTCGGCAAACCTGAAGACGAACAGGAAGCATTTGACATGTTGAAACTACTTTCCCACCGTACGCATCAAGTATATACCGGTGTTGCAATTTTATATCGATGCGATGGTGCAAAACAGACCTATTTTTTTAATGAAAAAACAGATGTTACCTTCCGTACATTGAATGACTATGAGATACGGGACTACATTGTTTCTGGTGATTGTATGGATAAAGCAGGGAGTTATGGCATCCAAGGACCTTTTGCCAAACACGTCAAAGGAATTCAGGGAGACTACTTCAATGTGGTTGGATTGCCAATCAGTAGACTGTATCATGAGTTAAAGAAATTAAATATTGTATAGACAAAAGCGAATCGGTTTCCAATATAGATTCCGATTCGCTTTTATTATTCATTCATATATTCTCTAATTTCTGTGTTCACTCGTTCAAGTTCATTTTTTAATTCCAATGCAGACATGACTCTGCAATTCTGTCCACGAGTAATCAACTGCACCAGTCCATCCGAGGTAGCTACTGTCACATGGTAATCTTTTGATATCTTATGCGTCAACTTCTCAATATACGCATCTGCAGTCTCCGCTTCCTTAGTGTACACCACATGAATATTCTGATAATCAAACATCTCACCGAGATTTCCCTTTACCAGATACGCATCAAACACCACAATCACTTCACACTTCACAAAGCCTTGGTAATTCGACAACATATCCATCAACTTCATTCTGGCACCTTCCAAATTGTCCTCCACCAGACACTTCAAATCATCCCAGGCATGAACAATATTATATCCATCTACGATTAAGTATTTATCTTTAAATCGAGGCTGTGCTTGACCCTTATATGAGAAATCAATACGAGGCTTACTTTTCTTATAGTAATGTTTCGAAGCTTTTTCATTGGCGTGGGAAGTACGATTGAGAATCTCTGCTATCTGTTCTTCATCAATGGAATAATCTACTAAAGATGCCTTTCTTTTGGCAATCTCCGACATCTCATCTAAGTTATCACTCCACTCATCAAACCCGTTCATCTGTTCCAACACTGATTCTACATGCATATAGTCCTTTACCTGATACCACGGAACAATAAATCCCGCACCATGGGAACAAAATACAGACGAAGAAGGATTTTCCGTATCGCCCTCCGCATCATAAGCAATCGCTTCAATCACTTCCTCTGGATTATGACACGGTCCATAACCCTGCAAGGTACAAAACATAGTTCCCCTACCCTTAGTATAAGAATTCAGCGTAATCTGATAACCACGCATAGTTGCAACTGGTGCTGTTCCTTCTAAAACCGCCTGCTCTCCTTCTATAATCGGGCCTTCGAATGTGCCAGACATTTGATTGATATCTGTCATTGCTCGGCCTACCATGTCCTGGGGCACCGCAATCCGAAATGCATAATAAGGTTCTAACAACACAGACTCTGCCTGCATCAATCCTTGGCGCACCGCACGATATGTGGACTGTCTAAAATCTCCACCCTCCGTATGCTTCGTATGTGCCCGACCAGCCACAACTGTAATGCGCATATCCGTAAGTGCAGAGCCTGTCAACACACCTACATGTTCTCGTTCCTCCAAATGTGTTAATATCAATCGTTGCCAATTCTTATCTAATACATCCTCACTACAATTCGTCATAAATTGCATACCACTACCAGGTTCTCCCGGTTCCAACAATAGATGTACCTCCGAATAGTGACGAAGCGGCTCAAAATGACCAACACCTTCCACAACATCCGCGATTGTTTCTTTATACACGATATTGCCAACCCCAAAGGTTACATGAATTCCAAAGCGGTCTGCAATACGCTTTTTTAGTATATCAATCTGCACCTCGCCCATGAGCTTAATTTGGATTTCCTTTGTCTCCTCTTGCCACAAAATATGCAACTCTGGTTGTTCTTCTTCTAATTGTTTCAATTGTGGCAGTACCTGTGCAGCATCCAACCCCTCTGGAAGTCCCACAGAATACGTTAGTACCGGTTCAAGCATCGGAAGGGTTGCATCTTTCTCCGCACCTAGGCCCTGACCAGGATAGGTTTTATTCAGACCCGTCACTGCACAAACAGTTCCTGGCAGCACCATTTGCTCCATCTCATATTTCTCACCAGAATAAATGCGAATTTGATTAATCTTCTCTTCATAGGTTCCACTGACATCTGCATCTGCTAGCACATCCTTTACTCGAAGCTTTCCGCCAGTAACCTTCATATAGGTAAGACGATTCCCTTGTTGATCTCTTGCAATCTTGAATACCTTGGCACCAAATTCCAAACCCGTCTCATTCTCCTTCATATAACGAAGTAATTCTGCAAGAAAAACGTCTACACCCTCCAGTTTCAATGCTGAACCAAAATAACATGGGAACACCTTTCGTTTCGCAATCAAACCAATAATATCTTTTTCCGCAATCTCTCGACCCTCTAAATATGCCTCCAATAGGCATTCATCACAAACCGCTATTTGCTCAGACAATTCATTTTTTCCCAAACCATTAAAATCAATACAGCCCTCACCAAAATGCTTCCGAATGTTATCCATCAATCGCTCTGGATTGGTTCCTTCCTGATCCATTTTGTTAATAAACAAAAATGTTGGAATCTGATAACGCTCTAATAATCTCCACAATGTTATTGTGTGACCTTGTACACCATCCGCACCGCTAATAACCAATATCGCGTAATCCATCACCCAGAGCGTGCGCTCCATTTCCGCCGAAAAATCCACATGTCCTGGAGTATCCAACAAGGTAATACAAGTATTCCCACAATGCATAATTGCTTGCTTAGAAAAGATGGTAATACCTCGCGCGCGTTCTAGTTCTTCTGTATCTAAAAATGCATTTTGATTATCCACTCTTCCAAGTTGCTTAATCATACCACTTTCATACAGAAGACTTTCCGATAATGTAGTTTTTCCTGCGTCAACATGGGCCAGAATACCCACTGCTAATTGTCTCATATTGGAACCTCGTTTTTTAATCTTGTATCATTATAACACAAACCAATTACGTGTAGTGAATAAATCTAAACAGACATCGCAACTTCGTTGCTCAGTCTCGGACATTCGCCAAATGAAAACGCTATCGCGCTTTCACGACAGAAGAATAAGACACATATGAGAATACAAGTATTCTCATATGTGTCTTATTACTTCTGTCACGAAAACCTAACGGTTTTCGTTTGGCTCATTGTTTACGGAAAAAGGCAGGTCCCATTCAAGAATAGAACCTGCCTTAGAAGGAAAGGAAATGTGTAACACAATCTATATAAATTAATTCTCCTCTACTTAACGTCCTTTGCTGACAATCGTGGACGACTTGCAACATCAGCTGGTAACTGATTATGCTCTTTGAACTTAAAGTATTCGTAAGAGGTACACTCAACGAACTGTGCCTTAGGCTGTACCTGTGAAATCTGCTTTACCTCTTTTGTAATACATACAGCAATCGCTTCTCCTGTATACGGATCAAATACGATATAATTCTTCTCTTCTTTCTTCCCAAACAACGCCATATGCTCACCCCTCTTTTCTTTCGCACCCCTCAACATATACACATTATACCATCACCTTTGTGAATTTTCAACAATTTAATTCACAAAAATTACATTTTAGTACATATTGCACATGTCGCATTGTGCACAATATACATTATTTCCCTTTTTCTCTCCGTTTTCCTTCTCCATTTCCTTCCTATAAACTTCTTTTTATAGTTCATTTGCACAAACAGGTTGTACAAAATGCTATCCCCAACTTATTTGTAATAATCTAATTTCTTCTCGATTCTTTCCATCACAAAGGCTACAACAAAGTTAAACACATAGTAAAATACACCCGCGATAAACAATGGCAAAATACTCGTTTCTGCTGCTGCAATTTGTTTTGCCAAGGTAAACATCTCTGTATACGCAAGCGCAAAAGCAAGAGAAGTATCCTTTACCAATGTAATCACTTCATTGGTAACAGAAGGCATTACAATTTTAACCATCTGTGGAAAAACAATCTTACCAAAAGTCTGAGACCTGCTATAACCCAATACCAATGCAGCTTCTCTTTGTCCTACTGGTATACTTTGAATACCAGAACGATAAATCTCTGCAAAATACGCAGCATAATTCAAGGAAAAACCGATAATTACCGCATAAAAGCGATAACTATTAGGCATCTGTAAACCAAACAAGTAATACGGCCCAAAGAATACCACTAGCAATTGTAACATCAATGGGGTACCACGCATAATAGATATGTACAATTTTGCAAGCCACTGTAATGGTGCAAACTTCGAGGTACGGATAAACATAATCAGTAACCCAAGCGGCAAAGCAAAAAGCAATGTAAGGAAGAATATCGCCATTGTCGCAAGCATACCCTGTCCCAGCTGCGCCACAACAGAACCGATATCAAGCTTATTTCCGTCACCTGCATCTGCTCCGTTTTCCAGAACACCACCATTGGCATCTAATTCCTCAAATGATTTTTCTAAGCAAATACAATCTGACAATCCCCACTCCGCAGCAATTTCTGAAAACGTTCCGTCTTCTTCCATTTCTCTCAAGGTTTCCTGCACCTGGTCACGAAGCGTTTCATTACCAAGCTTAAATCCAACGCCATACGCCTCCGAAGACACATGCTCTTCTAAAAGCATGAATTCATCGCCTCTAGACTCCACTTGGAACTGTGCAACACCGATATCCATACAGATTGCATCTACCATACCACTTTCAAGATTCATAAATGCACTATTGTAATCCGCAACTTGCTGTAAATCCTTGAACGATTTACAAAGTGCAACATTTTCTTCTGTGGCCCCTTCACCGGTAAATGCAGCCAAAGCAGAAGAATCCGTCTGCACTACCACAACCTTATCTGCCAAGTCAGCCAAAGCTGTAATACCGGAATCTTTTTTCACAATCACAACCTGAGAGTTGTCCACATAAGGAACAGACCATGTGTATTCGTTCTCACGTCCATTGATTGTAAAACCATTCCAGATACAATCAATACTTCCCGAAGAAAGCTCCATATCCTTCGAATTCCAATCAATTGGTTGCTTTACTAAAGTCCAGCCGCGACGCTCACACACCTCTGCAGCCAAATCCAAGTCAAATCCTACATACTCTCCGTTTTCATCCTTATATCCATAAGGCGGAAATTCTGCATCAAATCCCACAATCAGCGTAGAATCATCATTCTCTGCATATACTGTATCCGAAACGCCTAGCATTCCAGCTAACATTACAGTCATAAGTATTAAGGCTAACACCCTTTTCATCTTCATCGTAGTTCCTCTCATTTTCTCAAACCAAACTCATTAAAATGTAATGTCTTTTTTATTATTCAAAAGTCTTCCACCATGGATAATCTGAAGAATGCCAACCGTTACACCTACAACAATCAAAACAACACCCAAAGCGATACTCCAACCTCCAACATTTTCCATTGTCTTATATACTTTCTCGTTCATAGGACACCTCCATATTTCAGTCACAATTATTCTGCACCATATTGCTCATAATATGCATCAATAGCCGCCTTCAATGTATCATCAATAATCACCTTTCCATTGTATGGCTTATTATAAAGATGCTCTGTCACTTCAGCCATAGAAACAATCGCAGCTGTTTCAAATCCGTATATATCCTTAATCTCTTCCAACGCACTCTTCGTTCCTTTACCCTTTTCCATACGATTCAAAGAGACCATAAGGCCAACAATCTCAACATCTGCCGCACCTCTTACCTTTGGTACTGTCTCTTCCATAGATTTGCCAGAGGTTGTGACATCTTCAATCATAACCACTCTGTCACCATCTTTTAACGAACTTCCAAGAAAGCTTCCCTTGTCGGCGCCGTGATCCTTCTCTTCCTTACGGTCAGAACAGTAACGAACCTCCTTACCGTAAAGTTTGCTATATGCAACTGCTGTCACAACACTGATTGGAATGCCCTTGTAAGCCGGACCAAACAACACATCAAAATCATCACCATAAGTCTCATGAATTGCCTTTGCATAATACTCACCTAAACACATAAGCTGTGAGCCTGTTACATATGCTCCCGCATTCATAAAAAATGGTGACTTACGTCCACTCTTCAATGTGAAATCTCCAAATTTGAGTACGTCTGAATCCACCATGAATTCAATAAATTCCTGCTTGTATGCTTCCATCTTGTTAAAACCTCCTGTATTTACGGGCTTTTTCAGCCTTTATGTTCTTATAAGAAAGTATGCTGAATACCGTTTCTATACTACCATAAAACTCCAAAACAATCAATCTATTTACAGAAAGTTGTGTCATAACCATTGAAAATCCAGGGCACATTTGCACTCTTTTTTCACAGTGTTTTACTATAGAACTAAGAAAAAACGAGAACAGTCCAACTCCGTCCTCGCCTCTATCACATCATCACTATGCTCTTTCAAGTGCATCCACAGTCCATATCCCTGCTTCATCCATCCTCAGTATCCAACATCCTTACGGCCCGAATCCACCGCAATCCACTACACACTTTACTACACACTTTTTGCATCAAA
>JAZSPZ010000003.1:0-64304 GCA_045537735.1 Lachnospiraceae bacterium | reverse complement strand
TTGATATAACCCTCTTCTAAAAGAATGTTAGCAATTGCTTCCTTCATCTTTGAAGCAGGAACATCAACTGTATCATGTTTAGCAGTATTCGCATTGCGAATTCTAGTAAGCATATCTGCGATTGGATCTGTCATTGTCATTTACCTCCTTCAAAAATAATTACCAGCTTGCTTTCTTGACGCCTGGGATTTCACCCTTGTATGCTAACTCACGGAAGCAGATTCTGCAGATTCCGTATTTTCTTAACACTGAATGTGGACGACCACAAACGTTACAACGTGTATATTCTCTTGTAGAGAATTTCTGTTTGCGCTGTTGTTTTACAACCATTGCTTTTTTAGCCATGAATCTCTTCCTCCTATTATTTCTTAAATGGCATACCGAATAAAGTCAATAACTCACGAGCTTCCTCGTCTGTCTTAGCGGTAGTAACGAAAATAATGTCCATACCTCTAACTTTATCTACCTTGTCATACTCGATTTCTGGGAAAATTAACTGCTCTTTAATACCTAAAGCATAGTTACCTCTACCATCAAATGCGTTAGGATTGATACCTCTAAAGTCACGAACACGTGGTAATGCAAGATTGATTAAACGATCTGCAAACTCGTACATTCTCTCTCCTCTTAAAGTAACCTTACATCCGATTGGCATACCCTCTCTCAACTTGAAGTTCGCAATTGACTTCTTAGCGCGAGTAATAACAGCCTTCTGACCAGTAATAATCTCTAAATCCTGTACTGCTGTATCTAAAAGCTTATGATTTTCCTTTGCTTCACCAACACCCATGTTGATAACGATCTTCTCAAGCTTAGGAATCTCCATAACGTTTTTGTAACCAAATTTCTTAGTCATAGCGTCTTTGATTTCGCCATTGTACTGTTCTTTTAATCTACTCAACTTCTGTGGCCTCCTTCCTCAAATTAGTCAATCTTCTCTAACTTACCGTTCACTTTAGCCACACGAACTTTGTCTTTCTTTTCGCCCTGGAAACCAACTCTTACTGGCTTTCCCTTGTGAACATACATAACGTTAGAAATATCAATAGGTGCTTCTTTCTCAATAATACCACCCTGCTGGTTTGTCATACTTGGCTTAGAGTGCTTCGAAACCATGTTGACTCCCTCAACTAATACTTTATTATTCTTAGTATCCACTGATAAAACCTTGCCTTCTTTGCCTTTATCCTTACCAGCGATTACTTTGACTAAATCATCTTTTTTAATCTTACTAGTTGCCATCTTGACACCTCCTTATAAAACTTCTGGTGCTAATGAAACGATCTTCATGAATTTCTTATCTCTAAGCTCTCTAGCTACAGGTCCGAAAATACGAGTTCCCTTTGGATTCATATCATCCTTGATGATAACAGCAGCGTTCTCATCAAACTTGATATAAGAACCATCTTTACGACGAGCACCCTTCTTTGTACGAACTACTACAGCCTTAACAACGTCACCCTTCTTTACAACACCGCCTGGTGTTGCATCTTTAACAGAGGCAACGATGATATCACCGATATTAGCATATCTTCTAGTTGAACCACCTAATACTCTGATGCAAAGTAATTCTTTTGCTCCGGTATTATCAGCAACTTTAAGTCTTGTTTCCTGTTGTACCATTGTATTTGCCTCCTTAATTATTTAGCTTTCTCTACGATTTCAACAAGTCTCCATCTCTTATCCTTAGACAAAGGTCTTGTCTCCATTACTTTAACTCTATCTCCGATGCGACATTCATTGTTCTCATCATGTGCCTTTAACTTATAAGTTCTCTTTACAATCTTACCATAAAGAGGGTGCTTAACATTATCTATGATTGAAACAACAATTGTTTTATCCATCTTATCACTTGTTACAATTCCTACACGTGTTTTTCTTAGATTTCTTTCCACAATAATTCCTCCTTCCAAGATAATTAAGCGTTAGCCTTCTCTGTCATCATTGACTGAATTCTGGCGATATTTCTTCTTACCTCTTTAATTCTGCTTGTATTCTCTAACTGGTTAGTTGCATTCTGGAATCTCAAGTTGAACAATTCCTTCTTAGCAGCTACTAACTCTGCGTTTAACTCTTCAATATTCTTAGATCTCAAATCATCACGAAATTCTTTAGTTTTCACTGCCTGCACCTCCTTCTAAATCTGCACGGGATACAATCTTACACTTGATAGGCAACTTGTGAGTAGCAAGTCTCAACGCTTCTCTTGCTGTCTCCTCTGGTACACCTGCAAGCTCGAACATAACACGGCCTGGCTTAACTACTGCTACCCAGCCTTCTACGTTACCTTTACCTTTACCCATACGAACTCCGATAGGCTTAGATGTATATGACTTATCTGGGAAAATCTTAATCCAAACTTTACCAGTACGCTTTACGTAACGAGTCATCGCGATACGGGCTGCCTCAATCTGATTAGACTTAATCCAGCCTGGCTCCATTGCAACAATACCAAACTCACCATGGCTAATCTTGTTACCTCTAGTAGCCTTACCAGCCATAGATCCTCTGAACTGCTTTCTATACTTTGTTCTTTTTGGCATTAACATTATTTATCGCTCCCTTCCTTATTGTTCTTAGTTGGAAGTACTTCACCATGATAAATCCAAGTCTTAACACCAACCTTACCATAAGTTGTGTCAGCCTCAGCAAAACCATAGTCGATATCTGCACGAAGTGTCTGAAGAGGAATTGTTCCCTCGCTGTAGAACTCTGTACGAGCCATATCAGCACCACCTAAACGTCCAGAAACTGCTGTCTTAATTCCCAAAGCGCCAGTCTTCATTGTTCTACCCATACAAGACTTCATAGCACGACGGAAACCGATACGATTCTCTAACTGTGCAGCAATGTTCTCAGCAACCAACTGAGCGTCTGCATCCGGTCTCTTAACTTCCTTAACGTCTACCATTAACTTCTTATCTGTTAACTTAGCTACCTCTTTCTTAAGTGCTTCGATTTCAGCACCACCCTTACCAATTACAACACCTGGCTTAGCTGTGTAAATGATAACTTTCAGTCTATCTGATGCTCTCTCGATTTCAATCTTAGAAACCTGAGCATTGTAAAGTCTCTTCTTAAGGAATGTACGAATCTTGTTATCTTCTGACAAATTGCTTGCAAACTCGCCATCCTTTGTATCAGCATACCATCTAGAATCCCAATCCTTGATGATACCGACTCTTAAACCATGAGGATTAACTTTCTGTCCCATTATATGCCTCCTTATCTTTCATCAAGCACGATAGTAATGTGGCTTGTTCTCTTCTCGATTCTATAAGCTCTACCCTGTGCTCTTGGTTGAATTCTCTTCATTGTTGGTCCCTTATTTGCATAACACTCTGCAATATAAAGGTTTTCCATCTTCATACCATTATTGTTCTCAGCATTAGCGATTGCTGACTTTAATAACTTCTCTATCACACTTGAAGCATATCTTGGATTATAAGCTAAGATAGCAAGTGCTGTCTGTACATCCTTACCTCTGATGGCATCCAAAACGAAACATGCTTTTGTTACGGAAACTCTTGCATATGAAACCTTAGCTGATGGTCTAGTTTCCTTATTCTCCATATTTCTCTGTCTTTTAATCTGGGATCTATGTCCTTTAGCCATTGGATGAACCCTCCTTTCAAATCAAATCTTATTATCTTACTTTTGACTTCTTCTCGTCCTTGCCATGACCCTTGTATGTTCTAGTAGCAACGAACTCTCCGAGCTTGTGTCCTACCATATCTTCTGTAACATATACAGGTACATGTCTTCTACCGTCATAAACTGCGATTGTATGTCCTACGAAGCTAGGAAAAATAGTAGAACGACGTGACCAGGTCTTAATAACCTGCTTATCGTTACTAGCATTCATAGCATCGACTTTCTTAAGCAAATGTTCATCTGCAAATGGTCCTTTTTTAAGTGAACGTGCCATAGGTCAAACCTCCTTATATTATTTAACGTTCTTACCATCTCTGGTTCTAACGATCATCTTATTTGACTGCTTATTTTTCTTACGTGTCTTAAGTCCAAGTGCTGGCTTGCCCCATGGTGTACAAGGAGCTGGTCTACCGATACTTGTTCTACCTTCACCACCACCGTGTGGATGGTCGTTAGGGTTCATTACAGAACCACGAACTGTAGGTCTGATACCCATATGACGCTTACGTCCAGCCTTACCAACCTTAACAAGACCGTGCTCAATATTACCAACCTGACCGATTGTTGCACGAGCAATGATTGGAACCATTCTCATTTCGCCTGAAGGTAAACGAAGGGTTGCATACTTTCCTTCCTTAGCCATAAGCTGTGCAGAGTTACCAGCGGAACGAACCAACTGACCACCCTTACCAGGATATAACTCAACGTTGTGTACTTCTGTACCAACTGGAATTGCCTCTAATGGTAAGCAGTTACCAACCTTGATTTCTGCATTTACACCATTCATAAGCTTGTCGCCTACTTTTAATCCTACAGGAGCTAAGATGTAAGCCTTCTCACCATCAGCGTAGCTAATCAATGCGATATTAGCTGTTCTATTTGGATCGTACTCGATTGAAACTACTACTGCAGGAATATCATCTTTTCTTCTCTTGAAATCGATAATTCTATATTTTCTTCTCTCACCACCACCGTGATGTCTTACTGTAATCTTTCCCTGATTGTTACGTCCAGCTGTCTTCTTTAATGAAGTTGTAAGGGATTTCTCAGGTGTTGTCTTTGTGATTACATCGAAATCCAAGCCAGACATATTTCTTCTGGAAGGTGTATATGGGTTATATGTCTTAATTCCCATTTTCTTTCTCCTTTCAAATTGCATTTATTATCACGCTTGCATGCGTATGAATTAATATAATTTTTTAAATATTAAAGTCCTTCAAAGATTTCAATATCTTTGCTGTCTGCTGTCAACTGAACGATTGCCTTCTTAGACTTAGCTGTCTTTCCGTAAACCATTCCACGTCTCTTTGTCTTACCATCAAGATTCATTGTGTTTACCTTAGCAACCTTTGTTCCTTCGAACATTTTCTCAACAGCTTCCTTAATCATAGTCTTGTTAGCTTCTGGATGAACCTGGAATGTATACTTCTTCTCAGCCATAGCATCCATAGACTTCTCAGTAATGATAGGTTTCTGAATTACGTCATAATATTGAATGTTTGCCATTATGCGTACACCTCCTCGATTGCTGCTACTGCATCCTTAGTGATCACAACTGTGTCATACTTAAGAATGTCATATACGTTAATTGTGTTTGTAAGAGCTGTCTTGACAGTTGGAACGTTCTTTGCAGACATTACTAAGTTCTGGTCGTTATCCTTTGTTACAACCAATGCCTTAGCCACCTCAAGATTATTCATAACCTCTACAAACTTCTTTGTCTTAATCTCATCTAACTTGAACTCATCTAATACGATGAACTTCTCCTCATTTACCTTAGAAGTTAAAACAGACTTGATAGCGTTTGCCTTTTCCTTCTTGTTTAACTTCATAGAGTAATCTCTTGGCTTTGGTGCAAATACAACACCGCCACCTGTCCACTGTGGAGATCTTGTAGAACCCTGTCTTGCATGACCTGTTCCCTTCTGTCTCCATGGTTTTCTACCGCCACCACGTACTTCAGCACGTGTCTTAGCGCTCTGTGTTCCCTGACGCTTGTTAGCTAACTGTGCTACAACTGCCATGTGAACTAAATGCTCATTTATTTCTACACCGAATACAGAATCGTTTAACTCTAACTTATCTACTTCTTTACCTTCGATGTTGTAAACAGCTACTGTTGCCATTGTTATTCCTCCTTCCTAAAGATTACTTACCGCACTTAACGGTTTCTTTAATCATAACTAATGACTTCTTAGGTCCTGGTACAGAACCCTTAACTAAGATTACGTCATTCTCTGCATCTATTTTAACGATCTCTAAGTTCTGAACGGTAACTCTCTCGGCACCCATGTGACCAGCCATCTTCTTACCCTTGAATACCTTACCTGGGTCAGAACAAGCTCCGTTAGAACCTGCATGACGATGGTATTTAGAACCGTGAGTCTTTGGACCTGTGTGTAAGCCGTGACGCTTAATCGCACTTGCAAATCCCTTACCCTTTGACTTAGCAGTAACATCAATCTTATCGCCCTCAGCGAAGATATCTGCCTTAATAACGCTCTCACCAGCAACGTACTCTGAAGCGTTCTCAACTCTAAACTCTCTTACAAACTGCTTAGGTGTTGTATTTGCCTTCTTGAAATGTCCAACCTCTGCCTTACCAGCACCATGTGGATTTCTGATAACTTTCTTACCTGAAACGTCCTTTGTTGTTACCTTTTCCTTCTTCTCACCGTATCCAACCTGGATTGCTTCATATCCATCGTTTTCAACTGTCTTAACCTGTGTTACCACACAAGGTCCTGCCTGTAATACTGTTACAGGTGTCAAAACGCCGTCTTCATTGAAGATCTGTGTCATTCCGACTTTTGTAGCTAAAATTGCTTTCTTCATTTTAAAATTTCCTCCTAATTAATTTACAGCGGATTGCCGTAGCAATCATTCTAAATTTGACTCCGAGAGTCTTTTAGGTTTACTGTATTCACTTTTAATAAATTTCTTTGTGGGTTTCCCCAATTCGTTTCCTTATAATAAAGAAATGAATTATTTTGTTTTCATCTTAACATCGATGTAAACACCAGCTGACATATCTAGCTTCTGTAATGCGTCGATTGTCTTCTGAGTTGGCTGAATCACGTCGATCAATCTCTTGTGAGTTCTCTGCTCAAACTGCTCTCTAGAGTCTTTGTACTTATGAACCGCTCTAAGAATTGTTACTCTTTCAATCTTAGTAGGCATTGGTACAGGACCTGAAACCTTTGCACCTGTCTTCTTAACAGTATCAATGATGTTTGCTGCAGCCTGATCGATTAACTTGTGATCATAAGCCTTAAGTGTAATTCTCATTACCTGATTTGCCATAAAAAAAGCCGCCTCCTTTTCGCACTTAATATTCGTACGACAAGTGGTGACTGTACACTCTCCCGTGTGTGTCATAAATTGAAGCGTTTTACAACTTTACACACGTCATCTCCGTTCCCCGGATGGTTATTCGTACAGTGACTTGCCGTCAGTTTTTTAACTTGACATTCGCTCCACGGAAAACCTACCATTTATTCGGTAGCAACCTCACGCTTCACAGCTATCAATGTCACAGCAAGAGTAAGAATAACATACCAGAATAAGGAATGCAACACTTTTTTATATAAAATTGTACTTTTTCAAATACAATTTTTTCATCTCGTTTCAACAAAAAACAATACCTTGTATGTTTGCTAATTTACACACAAGGTATTGCGATATGCATCATATTGATTGCGAAACAATCATATCTCTCTATTCATATATACCACTATCTTTCATCAATCCAACTAGCGTCTGCTCTACATGAAACTCCTCACAAAGCTTCACCACTTCATCCATGGCTTTATCCCTCTTTGCCTTGGACACATTGCCTTTCACCGCGCGAATCAAGATATTCTTCGGTGAATGTGCAATATCAATAAATTCAAGAAGCTGTGTCTTATATCCACAATGCTCTAACACATTCGCACGGATGGCATCTGTCATCAGCGCAGACATTCTCTCTTTTACTATTCCATACTTTGTAAGTAACGACAAGTCCTCGCTTTGCACCTGTGCATTCAACTCGTGTTGACAACATGGTACAGACAAAATGATTCCCGCTCCCCACTGTATCGCATTGTAAAGCGCATAGTCTGTGGCGGTGTCACAGGCATGTAGCGTTACCACCATATCCACCGGCTTCTCTGTCTGATATCCATTTACATCCCCAACCTCAAAATGCAAATTCTCATATCCATACTTTTTCGCCGTCTCATTACATTTGCGAATGACATCTTCCTTCAAATCCAATCCAGTCATGTGTACCTGGTAACCTTTTATCTCTACCAGATAATAATATAAGATAAATGTGAGATACGATTTGCCACATCCAAAATCGATAATGTGCAAATTCTTGTTGGGATAATCTTTTACTACATCTTCCACCAATTCTAAGAAACGGTTAATCTGTTTGTACTTGTCGTACATTGTGCGGACCACTTTGCCTTCCTTTGTAAAAATCCCCAAATCCACCAATGGGGGAATCACAGTTCCTTCTTTTAACAAGTAGTTCTTTTTTCGGTTATGCGTCAGGAGCGGAGTTCCTTCAACAGTAATCCGCTTCGCTGTAGCCCCCTCTCCTCCTGGCAACTCTACATTTTGCAGATTACGTCTATTAACCAATAATTTTCCCTTCTTGGTAACCTTATAATCACACTGCACCGAATCACTGAATATGTTCATCTGCTTATATATAGAAGGAAAGGCATCAAAAATGACATCCTGCAGTGCGTCCATCTCCACATTTTCATGGAAAGCCTGCTTATCTGTAAAGCGTTCAATCTGGTATATCATTCTACCCTTTACCGCAATCTTCTGAATCACCATCTTCCTATACAAATGAGATTTGTCCGCAAGATTACTCAATATCACCTTATTTGGTTGTTCATCCAAGACATCTACAATCTGCTTTCTTTCCACTGTATCTAACATATGTCCACCTATTTTTGTAAAATCTTTTCCAGCCAAACAAAAGCTTCTTCATCTGTCTTAAAATGTTTTTCTTTATAGGATGCTTTAGACTTTCGTTGATGATTCTTCGCCTGGGCTGCTATCACAAAAGCATCCGGATTCACAAATGCTATCGCTTTGCAACCAGCTAGCTCCAGCTTCTTATGCAACTCAATTAATTCCTTACTAACGTCGGCAGGCACCGGAGTCATTTCTCCTATTCCAACAAGATAGCCCCAGCCACATTCTTTCCACTGCGTGGCATATTCCAGCATTTTGTCCGTTAGCCATTGGATTTCTTCCACTGTCGTTGCACCAATTGCACTGGATTTAATCACTCTTTTATCTTCATATACATATATCTGTTGTGCACCATGCAAGGAATACATAGAACCCCTCCTCATTTTTCAACTAACAATATTCATTATATATCTTACTTGTTTCAAACACAAGATTATGTTTTTCATTTTTACTCTCGTTACAATTCACTGTGCATCATTATTTCGCAAAACATGGTTTGACGAAACAAGGTGCGGTATATATAATAAAACCATAAATGATTGATAAAAAGCGAGGAAAACTCTTATGTGGATAGCTAAGAATTGGAAAGATTATGAAGTGATTGATACATCGAAGGGTCAAAAGCTGGAGCGTTGGGGCAAATACATTCTCCTTCGTCCGGATCCACAGGTGCTTTGGGACACCCCAAAGAAAAATCCAGCATGGAAAAATTTAAATGCGCATTATCACAGGAGCAAAAAAGGCGGTGGAGAATGGGAATTCTTTGACTTGCCGGAACAGTGGGCGATTCATTACAAAGATTTGACTTTTCATCTCAAACCATTCAGTTTCAAGCATACCGGCCTGTTTCCAGAGCAAGCTGCGAATTGGGACTGGTTTTCAGATTTAATTAAAAATGCAAACCGACCAATCAAGGTATTGAACCTATTTGCATATACCGGCGGGGCAACCTGTGCCGCAGCCAAGGCTGGTGCAAGCGTTACCCATGTGGACGCTTCTAAGGGCATGGTTACCTGGGCAAAGGAAAATGCTGCCGCATCGGGTCTTTCCGATGCACCAATCCGTTGGATTGTGGATGACTGTGTGAAGTTTGTAGAACGGGAGATACGTCGTGGCAATCATTATGATGCCATTATTATGGACCCTCCTTCTTATGGACGCGGACCCAAAGGCGAAATTTGGAAAATCGAGGAGAAAATTCATCCATTTATTGCACTGTGTCAACAATTATTAAGTGATGATCCTTTGTTCTTCCTTGTAAACTCCTATACAACAGGCTTGGCACCTGCTGTCCTTACGTATCTCATTTCTACTGAGGTGGTAAGCAAACACGGCGGACAGGTTATTTCTGACGAAATCGGACTTCCAGTATCAGACAACGGTTTGGTTCTTCCTTGTGGTGCGGCTGGTCGTTGGCAGAAAAATTAAATTAGATTCTTATAAAGTGCATTTTAAATGAAATATCATATTTCACAAATTTAAGATGCGCTTTTAAATACTCTCATATTTGTATACAATATATAATGCCAATACTGATAAAAAATATTGGGTTACCATATCACCGTTATGGAAGGGAGGTTGTAACATGGCAAAAAATACTGTGATTGACAAAGAGCGAAAACGCGGTGACTATACGTTATTTATGGAAAAAACAATTTGGGTTGCTATTCTGCTTATTGTACAGCTTGCATTTATTGTGTTTGCATATATCCAACTCCAAGAAAAGTACTTCCAACTGCAGACATTTCTTTCTGCTGTCAGTTTGCTTGTGGTATTCTTTCTCGTAAATCAGCCCATAAATCCTTCTTACAAACTAGCATGGTGTATCACTATTCTGATGATTCCAATTTTCGGAGGATTGTTTTACCTGACTCTTTCCGTTAACGACACACGTTTCAAGTTTCGAAGAAGTATCCGAACTGCGGTCAAAGAATCCAAAACACATCTCACCCAAGACGAATCCACTTTAACAACCTTAGAACATGTTAGCGACGACTCATCCCCTCAAGCCAAATATATATACAATCTTGCAAAATATCCTGTATACCAAAACACATCTGTGAAATATTTCGCCACAGGAGAGGCATTATATATTTCCTTGTTGGAGGAACTGGAAAAAGCACAACATTTTATCTTCATGGAATACTTCATTATACAAAATGGCATCTTTTGGAACAGCGTATTAGATGTATTAAAAAGAAAAGTTCAAGAAGGCGTAGAAGTTAAGATTATATATGACGACATGGGTAGTGTACGAACGCTCCCACCAAACTATTACGAAGAGTTGCGCAAATTCGGCATTGAATGCTATTGTTTTAATCCTTTCAGTCCAACGCTATCACTTCGACTAAACAACCGTGATCACAGAAAAATCACAGTCATTGATGGACACACCTCATTTACTGGTGGCATCAACCTTGCTGACGAGTACATCAACCAACGACAGAAATTGAATGGTTACTGGAAGGACAATGGCATTATGCTAAAAGGGGAAGCCACATGGAATTTCACCGTCATGTTCCTACAACTTTGGCAACACGTTTCCGGTGATTCAATTGACTACCAAAAATATCATGTAGATCCATGCAGTTTTCCTGCTGAATGCAAAAATGAATCTGATGGTTTCGTTCAGCCTTACGCAGACAATCCAATGTTCACAGAGATCGTAGCAGAAAACGTATATCTGAATATGATTCATCGTGCCACAAAATACATCTACATTACCACACCGTATCTAATCGTGGATAACGAGATGATTACCGCTCTGACATTGGCTGCACAAAGCGGTGTAGACGTACGAATCATTACACCAGGAGTTCCAGACAAGAAAGCAGTATTTATGATGACTAGGTCTTTCTACGAACCCCTTACTAAAGCTGGTGTTAAAATATATGAATACACACCAGGTTTCATCCACTCCAAAACCATGATTGCAGATGACCAATATGCTGTAGTAGGCTCTATTAACCTGGATTACCGCAGCTTATATTTACATTTTGAATGCGCTGCATTTCTATATCACTGTGGAGAAATCAACGAAATCAAAGAAGATATGTTAGAATCCATATCTGTTTCAAAAGAGATTACTTATGAATCCTGTTTACAATTAAACAAACCTTATCGTCTATGGCAGGGTTTACTTCGACTGTATGCTCCGTTGTTATAGTACCGAAAGAAAAAGGGATTTATCACATGATGATAAATCCCAAATCTTCAATCTCGGAAGTTGCCTTCTTTACTACATCTGCATCACCTTCAAAGGAAACTGTTTTGTTTTCCAAAGAAACCTCTGCTACAATTCCAGCCTCTTTCAATCCTCCCACTACTCTGTTCACACAGCCTTGGCACATCATGCCCTCTACTTTCAAAATGTTCATTTTAGAATCCTCCTAGTTATACTTTATATGATATTTTACAATGCATTTTTCATCCTACATCAGTTCCTGCCCAACTTGTTTCATTTCTATTCCACCTCTGCTAGCTGATTGTCAATCAGGTACTTAAGATTATGCTCGTTACACAAATCATCAGTGCCATTCAAATAACTCTTTGCACGCATCCAGTCTACACTTGAAAATTTATCTACATAGGACTTTGCAAGTTCAATCGCTTGTTCTCTACCCACATATTCATCTATAAACTGTAAACTACTCGAAAATCTATCAAAGGAATTCCTTGTTACTATCGCCATCACGCCTTTCACAAAATCCTCCTGCATTACAGAGACAACCGATAAAACCTTCTTCTCAATTTCTGCAAGCAAGCTCTTTTTTACCTGTTGACGTTTCGACGAATTAGTAATATCCCACCAATAATCCCAGTTCTCCAAAAACGGAAGAATAGCTATCATTCCATAGTTGCACCACACTCTGCATTCGCTTCGAAGCTCAATCTGTGCGTCCATACCATTATATTTCGAAGAATAGAAATCAATCTCAAAAACCACATCACCAATCTTTTTCTTGAGAGTTTTGCTACTTTTCAAATAATTCCATTGAATCTCCTCATTCACTTCTGCGATAAAAGCATCAATATATTCTTTCGCAGTAACCATATGACCAGTCTCTCCTTATTTACAATAGTTGCGTCTCTTAATATTCAACACAGGAAGCATATCTTCCTCATCAAACAAGTCTAACAACGCATCAAGACCATGTTCCAACTTGTAATCCAACTCCTCTTGATAAAGGGGGAACATCTGATAGAAATTGATCTTCTTTCCAGAGCTTAGTGTAAGATCTAACCGTTCATACATCAAGTTACATGCGTTCAACAACACAAAACTATTCAACTCCGTATTCTCTGCAAAAGGACTCATATCCTCGTTGCCGTGGATGGTATGCCCAAAACCCAACCATGTATCCATCTCTAATGGAAGTCTTCCCAATATCTTCATATAACGAAGCGGCCAATAATCTTTCTCATCTGGTGACTTAACATTCCAATTCTTTGGAAGATAGAAAACCATTTCTGCGTGTTCCAACTCATACTCTTTTAATTCACTAGGCACATTCATAGCATAAGCGCCCATACCCATGGTAACCATCTTGTAATAAGGATCCTCATCCGTCGGTGGCACAATCACAAGGTCCAAATGGACGTCTGGTGAAAAAATTTCGTGAAACACATCCTTAAATTCCCCTAGATTTTCTTGAATGAAACACTCGAATTCCTGCATTTCTTTTTCAGAATATACATACATCGGCATTTCCTCATTCTGATTCTTTTTATTCTTCTTAAACTTATCAAACAAACCCATAATCATTTCCCCTTATTCTACAATTTTCTATGCACTTGAACAGATTCTTATATCTATCACATTGATTCATACTCATATAAACGATACAGCTTCTTAGATAGCTTTCCACCAAACACTGTTTTGAAAAACGTTCTCTCCATCCCCTTTAATTCATCTATCATAAATTCCGGTGTCATGTCATGCTCTTTCACAAAAACAAGACCCGTATGCTCCTCGCAGGTATGCGGGTCATCCATCCCCACAACCTCTGTCACCCCAACATCATTTATTGGATTCTTATACTTAGAAGCTTTTGCAGCAAACTCGGTATAAGAATCCATCAACAGAGATACCTTGTTAAAATGATCCGAAATCGCAGCTAGCAACTTCTGCAATTCTTCCACCTGAAAATACATGCTAACGCCTTCCATCACAACGATGGCATTGGCGTTGCTAGGAACATCATGAAGCCATTCTACATTTCTTGCATCAGAAGCAATCATCGTATAATCTTCCGTTTCATTATAGTAATGCTTTCGCTCCTTTATGACATCTGGAAAGTCCACATCATACCAAAGATGAAGATCGGTTCCAACCCTCAGCACGCGACTATCCATTCCACAACCAATATGTAAAATAACTGCATGCTCATCCTGTTGCATTTGTTCCGTCAACCAATTATCAAACACAGCAGATCGCATACCCATGTAGTACGCAAGCCACCTGGACTTAGATTTGCCTTTTAAAGGGAATCCTTCTTTTTCCCAGATTTCTTCTGCCTTTGCATCATGTAAGATAATACCGTTTTTGCTTACATAGGACTTTCCATACAGTGGTATATATAATGTCTTATTAACACCTGTCATAATCTTATCCTCCTGCAACAATACGTTATCTATAATAGCTTCTTACCCTTAAGCCTCAATGCATTGCTCACTACACACACCGAGCTCAACGCCATTGCAAGTCCCGCAAAATGCGGACTCAGCAATTGTCCTGTTACTGGATATAACACTCCCGCTGCAATGGGAATACCAATTACATTGTAACAAAATGCCCAAAATAGATTTTGCTTCACATTACGAATGGTCATCTGGGAAAGCTTCATTGCTTTTTCCACATCCTGTAAGTCTGATTTCATCAGTACAATATCGCCAGATTCCAATGCAATATCACTTCCGTTACCAATGGCACAACCGATATCCGCCTGTGCTAGTGCCGGAGCATCATTAATCCCATCTCCTACCATCATAACAATTTCATTGTCATTTTGCAATTTTTTAATGTAGTCCGCTTTTTCTTCCGGTAATACGCCTGCAAAGATGTTATCAATGCCAACCTGGTTTGCAATGTCTTTGGCTGCATGTTCTCTATCACCAGTTATCATATAAACCTTAAGACCTTTTTCTTTCAAAGCAGCTACTGCATCCTTAGAGGTTTCCTTTACTGCATCCGCCACAAGGATGATGCCAACAAGTTGACGGTCCTTTGCAACATATACCAAGGTGGAACCCGTCTGACTTGCCTTTTCACATTCGTCTTTCCATGCCGACAAATCAATACTACAATCTTGCATCAACGTTTCATTACCAACGCAGATTTCGCTTGCGACACGCTCCCCATTTAGGACAACCTTTCCGCGAATTCCTTTCCCCGACACATTCTCAAATTCTGTAATTTCACTTTTCATTTCTCCATACACTGATTCGTAGCAATTTACAACCGCCTGTGCCAACGGATGATCTGACATTTTTTCCACAATGGTTGCGATGTAAAGAACATCGCTAGGGTCCTCTTCGTCCTTCACCATCATATCCACCACTTCCGGTTCACCCTTCGTAATGGTTCCCGTCTTGTCGAACACCACTGCAGTCACTTTATGGATCTGTTCCAATGCCTCACCACTTCGCACCAAAATACCATGCTTCGCGCCAAGTCCTGTTCCTACCATAATCGCCGTTGGCGTTGCCAAACCCAAAGCACAAGGGCATGCAATCACTAGCACCGCTGTGAATATTTTCAAAATAAATGCCAACTGGTATCCCAGTAATGCCCATACGCCTGCTGCAATACATGCAATCACAATCACTACTGGTACAAACACACCAGCCACTTGGTCTGCAACCTTAGAAATCGGTGCTTTCTTGCCCTGGGCCTCCTCTACAAAATGAATAATCTTCGAAAGCGTTGTATCCTCACCAACCTTCGTCACTGTCATGTAAAGGGCACCATTTTGATTGACACTTCCACCAATCAACATATCACCTGCCATCTTGTGTACCGGCATGCTTTCGCCAGTCAGCATAGACTCATCCACGCCACTTTCGCCCTTCATCACAACACCATCAATCGGCACCTTGTTACCCGGCTTTACTAACAACACATCTCCGATTCTCACCTGTTCAATTGGCACTTCCATTACGGTATCATTTGCCATCACTTTGTAGGCAACCTCTGGCACTAATGCCATCAACTCATAGATTGCTCCCTTGGTCTTTTCCTTGTTGTTACTCTCCAGATACTTTCCCAAACCAACAAATGCAACCACAATCGCAGATGACTCGTAATAGAGTTCATGCACATGCTGGTTGTCCACTGAAATCAAATAGGTGGTAATCAAGCTATACACAAAGGAAGTAACACAACCAATGGTCACCAAAGCGTTCATATTAGGGTGAAGATTTTTTAATGATTTCACTCCAGATACAAACAACTCAAAATTCAACACCAAAATAGGAATCGTCAACAACAACTGTGTTAACGCAAAATTCACCGGATAAGTATGCATATCCATAATATCTGGCAACGGTAGAGGAGTTGAAAGCATATGACCCATAGATACATAGAGAAGTAACACTGCAAAAATCATAGTTACAATTAACTTTTGTTTCTTTGCCTTTAAGCGCTTACTTGCTTCCTCTTGATCTTTTTTTCTCTTTTCCTGTCTTGCAGAAACATTTTCTCCACCGAGCATATTCTCCATTGGCACTTCTGTTTCCACAGGGGATTCATCTGCATTTTCAACCGATTCCTTTATTTCGTCCTCTAACTTCTCACATCCAAAACCCGCCTTGTTCACCTTCGCAACGATCTGTTCCTTACCCACCACATTTTCATCGTAGACAATTCGCATAGTTTCAGTTGTCAGATTCACTTCACTTTCCGAAACACCTTCTAACTTTCTTGTCACGCGCTCCACCGACGCGCTACAAGCCGCGCAACTCATGCCTGTAATACGATATTTTTCTTCTAGCATAACGTCTCCTCCAAAAACTCTTTCTCCAATGACGTCTCTATACAAAACGGGCAACCGGAATCTCCGATTGCCCATTCACTTTTCTTAATATGCTCTTCCGAAATAAACCATCTTCTTCGCAGGCTTACCACAATGAACACATACGTCTCCAAGCGTCTCCTGTACAAAAGGCATGCAACGTGTAGAAGCTCCGGTTTCTTCCTTAATTGCCTCCTCACATTCTCTCTCTTCACACCACATAGCCTTAATAAAGCCCTGCTTGTTCTCAATAATATCTGTAAATGATTCCCACGTATCAGCAACATGTGTATTCTCTTCACGATGCTTCAATGCTTTCTCAAACATGTCGTTTTGAATGGTCTCTAACAACTCACCAACCTTCGCATTGATGTCATCCAAGGAAACCTCAATCTTCTCACCAGTGTCACGGCGAACGATTAATGCCTTGTTTGCTTCTATATCTCTTGGTCCGATTTCCACACGAAGAGGAATTCCACGCATCTCTTGCTCCGCAAACTTCCAACCAGGGTTCTTATCCGAATCATCTACCTTCACGCGATAATCAGACAATACATTCTTAAGTTCAGCAGCCTTTTCCAAAACGCCCTCTTTCTTCTGCATGATTGGACAAATCATAACCTGTGTTGGAGCCACCTTAGGAGGGAGCACCAAACCTGAATTATCACCATGCACCATGATAAGTGCACCAATCAATCTAGTTGTCATACCCCAAGAGGTCTGATGTACATATTCTAACTTGTTATCCTTGCTTGTATACTGAATACCAAATGCCTTTGCAAAGCCATCTCCAAAATTGTGACTAGTACCTGACTGTAATGCCTTACCATCATGCATCAACGCTTCGATGGTGTAAGTTGCCTCAGCTCCTGCAAATTTTTCCTTTTCTGTCTTACGACCCTTTACAACTGGAATTGCCAACACCTGCTCGCAAAAGTCTGCATATACATTCAACATCTGGATTGTTCTCTCCTCTGCTTCTTCAGCAGTTGCATGTGCGGTATGACCTTCCTGCCACAAAAACTCTCTCGAACGAAGGAACGGTCTTGTCTCCTTTTCCCAACGTACCACAGAACACCACTGGTTATACACCTTAGGCAAATCTCTATAAGACTCTACTTCATTGGCATAGAAATCACAGAACAATGTCTCAGAAGTTGGTCTCACACAAAGTCTCTCCTGCAATGGATTCAATCCACCATGTGTCACCCAGGCAACCTCTGGTGCAAAACCTTCTACATGATCCTTCTCCTTCTGTAACAAGCTCTCTGGAATGAACATTGGAAGATATACATTTTCTACGCCAGTTGCCTTGAACCGCGCATCCAACTGACTCTGTATCAACTCCCAAATCGCATATCCTGCAGGCTTAATTACCATACAGCCCTTAACACTTGTATAATCAACCAAATCTGCCTTCAACACAACATCTGTATACCATTGTGCGAAATCCTCTTCCATTGAGGTGATTTGTTCTACTAACTTCTTATCCTTCGCCATCTCTTTATCTCCTTCCAACTGCTACCATATAAATAGGTAAATGCAAAGCTCTCAAAATGTCGCTTTTGTTGCATACATTTGACATTATAGCTTTATTGCATTGTATTTGCAAGTGCATTTACTAGTCAAATCCATAGTTTATGAAAGTTTCACGCTCCAGCATTTATACAATTCCTGTCCAATCAAAACGCCCACTGGTCCAAGTAAAAAACCAATTACGCCAAACAACCGAAATCCTACATACATGCTAAGCAGCGTAAAGACTGGCCGTAGTTCCATTTTACTTCCAATCATTCGCGGTTCTGTCAGTTGTCGAATCACGATACAACCAATGTAAGCAAGTAACACCACAAAAACCTTCCACAACGCACTAGTCAACAACAGATACAACGCATATGGTATCAGAAACACGCCTGCACCCAACACCGGTAATGCATCTAAGACTGCAACCAGCGGTCCAAACACCAGATAGTATGGATGTCCAATTAGCACAAATGCCAAAGTACACAATATGCCATCTAACAGCATAATAAGCCCTTGTGCTTTCAAATAGGTTTTCAGTGTATCCTTACACTTTGTAATCACTCTGCAAATCGCTCTTCCGCCTGCAGACTCCAACATTTTCTCTCGGATTTTTTCATAATCCTGTATCATAAAAAAAGTTGCCATTACCGTTACAATCACTTCAAACACAAAGCCAAACATAACTCTGACCAGTTGAACAGAATACGTTGTCACTTTCGGTATCATTCCCGAGAGAGAAATCTTATCTAAACCTGTCACAATTTGTTCTACATATCCATAACTTTCTCCGTGCTCCATTTTCAAAAACACATCTACCTGTGTGCAACAATCCTGTAACACACCAATTAATCGTGCTTTATAAAACGGTAAATTCAGCCAAATACTCTGACACTGCCCAATCAGATATCCACAAAGACATCCTAATACAACTAATAAGAACACATATAGCAATATCACCGACAAAACCAATATCCACTTTTTCCTTTTACTCTCCCAAACATCAGAATTCTTATATATTTTTCGCAAAACAGGATAATATATCACAGATACAACACCTGATATCACGAAAGGAATGACTAAAGGTAACAAAAACCGAAACACAAGATATATTCCAACTGCAATGATAAATGCCATAATCACTTTCTTCAACTTATCACCTCTTCATCGTTATTCTCTTTCATGACACCATTCAGATACCCTGTCTTATTGGATTATATATTGTCATAACAAAAAGAGGGTACCTACTTCTAGGTTGCCCTCTTTCCACTTTAATCATACTAAAACTCATCCAATTCGATGACATCAAATGCTTCCCCTTCCGGTTCACATTTGAACACCATATGTTCACCTGTGGATGGATGTTCAAACTCTAATCTCGTTGCAAACAACGCAATCTGTTGATAACGTCTCTTTGTCTTTGCAAAAATAGGATTATACTTTGTGTCACCATAGATTCCTGCCCCCCTGCTGGCCATCTGGACACGAATCTGATGATGTCTTCCTGTAATCAACTGAATTAGTACATAAGTTAATATACCGTCATCCGTCTCAAAAACATCCAATACTTCATAATCCAATTCCGCACGCTTGGCACCCTTGGTACCTTTTTTCACAACCTTGGCGGTGTTATTCTTGCCATCCTTCACCAGATAATCCTCCAATGTTCCGAATTCATCTGGCAATTCTCCCGTTAGTACAGCCTGATAAAACTTAATCATTCCACCATCCTGCACCTGATCCGACAAATCCGCTGCCGCATCCTGATTCTTGGCAAACACCATAATTCCACCCACCGGACGATCCAAGCGGTGTACCATAGCCAGATAAGGCTCCTCATCCAACTCTTCTTTTTCAAATATATAATGTTTCAAATAGCTAAGGACATCTGTATCGTGACTCTTATCGCCCTGTGCCGGCATACCATAGGGTTTGATACATACAATAATATCCTCATCCTCATGTAAAATTTCTACCTTCATAAGTCACCTCACGTATTTTTCCTTTTTCTATTCTACCCTTATATATCATTTCATGTCAACAATATTGGAGAGGGACACATTTAGACGAGTCATTGTAAGGACATTCAGGAGCGAAATTGATATCCGATGCCCCATACTGTCTGTATGTATCTTGGATTTTCCACATCTTTTTCAATCTTTGCTCGTATCCTTTTTACATGCACAGCAACTGTATTATAAAAACCATCTGCCAGGTCATCCCTCCATATTTCTTCATAAATTTCTTTTTTGGTAACCACTCGGTCCATATGTTGCGCCAGATAAAGCAACACATCAAATTCTTTTAAGCGAAGTGTCACCTCTGTTCCGTCTAGTACAACCTTTCTGCTAAATGCATTGATTTCCAAACCATCCACTTTTATCATGCCAAAAGGACGTGTTAAACTTTTGTATCGCTCGATATGCGCCTGTATACGAGCCAGGAACTCACCCTGCCAATAGGGTTTCACCAAATAGTCATCGATACCTTTTTGAAACAGACCTATTTTTTCCCATTCATCGTCTCTTTCCGATAATACAATGATTGGAATCTGTGCTATACAGCGTATCTTTGCTACAATCTCAACACATTGCTCCGTCTCATTACTCTCAATTAATATTAAATCATAGACGTGTAAATCCTTCAAAAAATCTTCTTGCGTTAATTCCTGCTCTTTGATTGCATATCCACCTAATGATAAATATTCGCTTACTCTATGATTGTTATAAGACATTTCATTCAATAATAAAATCTGATACATATTAGAACCTTCCTTTCATCCATGTCAAATCGAGCAGGTTGACTCCTACTCAATCATATACACAAAAAAGCCGAAAACCCTATGGCTTTTCGGCTTATTAACTCAGAACTAATATATGTCTATAACAAAATCATCAACCTACTTTGAGCTTGAATTTCTGGATTTCTTTGTCAGTTTCCACTACAGCAATCTGTCCGCCCAATCCACGAATCTTTTCATCGAAATCTTCGTATCCACGCAGAATATACTTAATGTCTTCCACCACTGTAAATCCATCTGCTACCAAACCAGCAATTACGAGCGCTGCACCTGCTCGCAAATCCGGCGCAACAATGTTGGCGCCAACAAATCCTTCCACACCGTCGATGATCGCAGTATTACCTTCTACTTTAATCTGTCCACCCATGCGGAACAATTCGTCTACATATTTGAATCGATTCTCGAAAATACTTTCTGTAATAATAGAGGTGCCCTCTGATAATGCTAACACAACAGCCATCTGTGGTTGCATATCTGTCGGAAATCCCGGATATGGTAATGTCTTAATATTCGTCGACCGCAATCTATGGTTACTCACCACACGAACTGCATCATCGTATTCCATCACCACTGCACCAATCTCCTTCAGCTTTGAAGAAATTGCTTCTAAATGCTTTGGAATCACATTCTTAATCGTAATATCTCCCTTTGTAGCTGCAGCTGCCACCATAAATGTTCCAGCTTCAATCTGGTCTGGAATAATAGAATACTCTGTACCCCTTAACTTCTCTACACCACGGATACGAATCACATCTGTTCCTGCACCCTTAATGTTCGCACCCATGCTATTTAAAAAGTTCGCCACATCCACAATATGTGGCTCTTTTGCTGCATTTTCGATTGTGGTCTTTCCTTCTGCCAACACTGCAGCCATCATAACATTAATGGTTGCACCTACAGAAACCACATCCATGTATATATGATTACCCACCAATCTATCTGCTTCCACATGAATCATACTACTGTGGATATCTACATCAGCACCTAATGCTTTAAAGCCCTTGATATGCAAATCAATCGGTCTGCTACCGATATTGCATCCACCAGGCAATGCCACACTAGAACGCTTATACTTTCCAAGCATTGCTCCTAACAGATAGTAGGATGCTCTAATCTTACGAATAAATTCATCATCTACACAATTATCTGCGTGGGGATTAATTGTTCCACCACAAATCTTAACTGTATGCTCATCTATATATTTCACTCTTGCACCAATTCCCTGAATCGCTTGCAACAGTACTCTTGTATCTCTTACGTTAGGAACATTGTCAATTACAACTTCCTCATCTGTCATAATTGCTGCTGCCAAAATTCCCAGGGCCGCATTCTTTGCTCCTGCAATGGAAACCTCCCCAACTAGTGGATTGCCTCCCTTTATTACATATTGTTCCATAATGCACCTCGTGTACGGTTTATGTCGCCTATAGGCAGACGTAATTATTCTAATTATAACACGAATGTTGATTTTGTAAACATTTTTTGTAATCTATGTGAAAAAAATGCTGTTTTAGAACCTTTTTTACAACTCTTCACCTTGGTTTTCCGCTTCGCAATATACACAGCGATAGGTTCTTTTTTCTCTATCTGTTAATTTGAATATCTGTTTCACACTTTGCTCTGTTGTAGTAATACAACGTGGATTTTTACATTTTACAATATTTACAATCTGTTCTGGTAATTCTACCTTTTTCTTTTCCACCGTCACGCCATCCTTGATAATGCTAACGGAAATATCTGGATCCACATAACCCAATACATCCAAATTAATATAATAATCCGGATGATCAATCTTTAAAATGTCTTTTCTTCCCATTTTTCGACTTGTTGCATTCTTGATGATGGCAACAGAACAATCTAACTTATCTAAACCCAAGTACTTATACACCAACATTGCTTTACCTGCTGTAATATGGTCTAATACAATTCCATTCTGTATACTATCTATATTCATATTCTACACCTTTCCTTTCCGTTATTGTGGCCGTTCCATTCCTAACATTTTCATAATTAATGCCATTCTGACATATTTTCCGTATAATGCTTGTCTAAAATAGCATGCACGCGGATCATCATCAACCTCAACCGCAATCTCATTTACTCTTGGAAGCGGGTGCAAAATACTTAAATCTTCCTTGGCATTTTTCAATTTTGGCATATCCAAAATATAGGTATCCTTCAAGCGTACATAATCTGCCTCATTAAAGAATCGTTCCTTTTGCACGCGTGTCATATAAAGAATATCCAATTGGTCAATCACTTCGTCTATTGTACGAACCTGCTGGTATGACATACCTTCATTCTCAAACACTTCTTCCTTCAGATACTGTGGAATCTCTAATTCTACTGGTGAAATCATGATATAATTCACATTTTCATAGCGAGAAAGTGCTTTTACCAAAGAATGTACCGTTCTACCAAACTTCAAATCACCACAAAATCCGATTGTAATATTATCCAACCTTCCTTTTTCTCTGTGGATTGTAAGCAAATCTGTCAAGGTCTGGGTTGGATGGTTGTGTCCACCATCACCTGCATTGATAATCGGTGCGTCCGACTTCATAGATGCCAAAAATGGTGCTCCTTCCTTTGGATGTCTCATAGCAATAATATCTGCATAACAAGAAACCACCTTCACCGTGTCTGATACACTCTCTCCCTTTGCAGAAGAGGAGGAGTCAGACGAAGAAAAACCAAGTACATTACCTCCCAACTCCATCATAGCTGCCTCAAAGCTTAATCGAGTTCTTGTACTTGGTTCAAAAAATAGAGTCGCCAATTTCTTACCATCACAAACCTTCGAGTACTTCTCCTTGTTTTCAATGATATCATCTGCCAACTCTAACAATTCATCAATTTCTTGTACCGTCAAATCCATTGGGTCAATTAAATGTCTCATTTCCTTCCTCCTTTATGCCTTTTCCTGTATATTATGGTCCCAAAAGTACCCTTCTATCTGTGCTCTTTGTTCCTTTGCACAACGCAAAACATACTGTTTCTTGTTGGCATACACACGAACCTGTATTGTACTCAGTTCGTCATTAATAATCTTATATGCTTGTATCTTCCCCCACTCCAAATATGTGGTTCCGATAAATATGCCGATGGGCGCAATCCCACTTTGCATCCTGCTGTTGAAAATAATTAGCAGAATAAACATGCATAACGCTGGCAAAAAGCGATAACTATTCTGATAAAGTATCAATGCAATCAACAACAATGCCACATTCACATATATAATTTCCAAAGGACCAGTCTGTCTCCCATATCGACTGCCAATGGTAATCTCTTTTTGTTTGTCGATTGTTGAAAATGCAATTAATGCCGCCATGCCAAACCCCAGAAAGAGAATGATTGCTGCAGCATCTAACCATACGTCAATCTTCACTCTGCTCACTCCAACTCTTACATATAATCCTTTTCCTAGTATAGCAAAGCTGCCTCAATAATTCCATCCTTAAGTACAAATTTTACATGTTTTAATTCCTGTTTTACATCTATCCCAACACCAGCAATCTCCACACGACATCCTGGGAAAATCATTTTCTGTACAACAATATTAGCGTCTTTCCCGCTATGTATCAACGCTTCACTTCTAACTTTCTCCGTCTGATATTTCTTGAGCTCTGCAGATTTGATTACCTTTGCCTGAATAATTTTCATTCTACGGTTATTGGTTTCCTTGGTAATATTGGTATGCGCCATGCGCTCCAAAACCTTTGCAGAACGATCCAGCAAATCCACTTCGCCCTCCACCTTTTTTATCAATCCGTTCAACTCAGCACTTCTTTTCAACGTTTCTGGCAATGCGCCTGCCACTAGTAGCGTTTCTATCTCCGTTTCATTTCCGGCCTCTGTCAATTCCATTCCCTGTACAGCATGCACAGAGCCACCAAGAACCACAGCATCCTTACCCTCTACGATAACCTTGCCCTCTGACTCCAGCTGGGAATTCATCACAGAGCGAACTACAATATTGCCCTTGGCAACCGCTTGAGAATTTTCAAAAAACTTGCATTCGATATCCCCACCAGCAATCAATTTGCCAGCAAATTTACCCTGCATACCATTGTGAACGATAATGTTCTTTCCTGCCTCTATCACGCAGTTACCTACATGTCCCTTGATTTCAATATTTCCACTGGCCTTTACTGCCATTCCGGATTTTACATCCCCGCGAATATTCACATCCCCATCAAAATCAATATGCCCATAATTAATGTCCACATTACCAGGTACTTCTAAAAGGTTTGTAATTCTAAATCCACGTTCTGTGATTTCAACCATACCATGCGTAGCTGCATAATACTTGTTATCTTCATGGTAGAATCCCTTGCCTTTTAACTTCGGCAGATCCTTGCCACGCTTTGGTGCCAACATATTATTGTCTACCGTATAACCATATTCTCCATTCGTGGCCGGAACATATTCCGCCAGTAGGGCGCCTTCTTCCACCACAGTATGGGCCGCAGTTTTCACATATTCCACAGTACCATCCTCTAGCTCCTTCGGCGCATCTTGCACCTCTGGCATTGCTACATGATAAATGAAGTAGCCATCCTTTCCGGGAACAGACTCCTTTCCTCGGGCTACCTCAATAAAAATATCATATATCTCATTTTCCAACATGTCAGCAATAGAAGAATCTAAAATTCCCGTCTTCACATTCTTTGTCTCAACCAAATTTTCCAATTCTTCTAATGTCCACTGATCACCATTATCATCCAGACATAATTTCATCTTGGCTGACATCTTATCATCACTTATCATGATTTCCGGAACACATAGCCTTGTATTCTTTTCCATGCCAGTCACCCCTTTCCTGGTCAAGTGAAATGTATTAATACCCCTCTATAATATATCGGTATATAATGAAAAAGCTCTAATAGATTAGAGCTTTTTCATCATTATTTCGTTAATAAAGTAACCATTACAGCCTTCTCTGCATGACGTCTATTCTCAGCCTGATCCAAAATCAAGTCAAGATTACTATCCACAACCTCCTGACTAATTTCAAATCCTACATGCATTGGCATATCATGCATCACCTTTGCCTTGCTACCTTCTAACAATTCCTTGTTGATCTGATATGGCATCATTTTGGCAAGTGTCTCTTCCTTCTGCTGCTGATATGCAGGATTGTTAAAGAACTCCATATCAACCCATGTGTCCGTATATAACACATCCATATCTGCCACATATTTCTTTGCTTCTTCCATAGACATAGATGGATCTAATTCCACGTAATGTCCAGATGCCTTCGCCTTTTCGTAAAAATCTGCATCCACTGCTGTATTATTCACAAGAGGAGTCAATCCATAAATGGTACCCTCTCCCATTTTTGCAAAAAACTCAACCAACGAGTTAAACACATTATTCTTCGCACCAATATACATCAGGTTTACATTCAATCCTCCAAAATGCTCCTTAAATGTCAAAGCATCTGCAAGAATCTGACATGGATGATATGTAGAATCACAACCATTGATAAACGGGACTGTCACGTTGTCTGCAAACAAATTCACAGTTTCATTTTTTACCAATCGTGCCATAATAATATCCACATTGCGGCACACATACTTAATCTCTGAAACCGGCTCACCCAAAACAAAGTTGGAATCCTCCCAAAGCTGGTTAAAATAACTTCCACCAAGCTCTGTGATACCTGTAGCAAATGACAAGAAGGTACGGGTAGATGTCTTTTCAAACAATGTATATAACTTCTTGCCCTTCAATGTCTCTGTATACTTTTCAGGAGACTTTTTCATATCATATGCCAAATCAAGAATTGCATTCAATTCTTCCTTTGTAAAATTGCTAAAATTAATCATATTCTTCATCGTCAGTAACCTTCCTTTTTCTATATTCTTCTCTCTATATTCAGAAACGGAGCTATCCCCGTTCATTGTCTTCTCACATGACTTCGCGTATATTATCCTACGTTTTCGTTGAAAATGCAACATAAAACATTATGATTCCTGTTCGCCATCTTCAAAAACACCTGCGGAAATCTGCGTAGCTTGGAGTCTGGTAGTGTTTTTGCTTTTTCGATTTAGTCTTGCCTGTCTTCGTTTGTCCACCGGACGCATATGCGCAGCAGCCACTTCTAACCTCGCCTTCTGCATCTCCCGCAGAGTCTGATCCAACTTCCGGTAACGTTCCTCTGCCCTTTCTTCCTGTTCTTTCGTCATTCCAGAAATTTGATGCGACATAGCCTCCGCAGCATGCACACCCGCTGCTTTGCCAATCAAGTCATTATTCTCTTGTATCGCATTGGAAACAATTCGGTTCATCAGTTGTTGGAACTGCTCCATCTTTGCTTCATTTGATAATATTTGTTGTTTTACCGGAATCATATCCTGTTGTTCTTCCTTTATATCCGGAAGATTACTATGTATTTCCTGACACATTTTTCCCTTTTCTGAAAAAGGAATTACCTTTTGTTCAGAATGCGCCAGCTGTTCTCTACGCATTTCCAAGTAATTGCGAATTGCCTTTAACTGCAATCCCTTCTCCTTTAGATTACGCACCTTCGCCAATGTCTCTATATCTTTTTTTGTATAATATCTATGACCCATCCCATTGCGATGGATGTCCATCTTCAGTTCTTCTTCCCAATAGCGGAGCACATGTGACTCCACTCCTACTAATGTTGCCGCCTCTTTAATCAAGTAACGGTCCTCTTTCATGCTTAAGTCCTCCTACTATGTCATTCCTAATGTAAAACATTATAAATGAAATCGGACAAGTTATTGTAGTAGGCATCATCTTCAAAATTGTGCTCATTTCTACCAGAAGTCGACAATCACTGTGTTGTCGCCGTTTCTGTGTGTTCTTCAGACGAAGATTCCGTTGTCTGTTCTGTTGTCTGTTCCGTAGTCGTTTCTGTTGTTTGCTCAGCGGCCGTTTCCTCAGTGGACGGCACATTCTTTACAAACTTACAGCGACCCTTTTTATCAGCCTTATAAATTTTATCTTTGTAAGTCACCTTCTTATTCTTTACCATCTGACCTTTTTTGTTAAAGTAGTATCTATACTTTCCAATCTTGAGCAACTTAGACTGTACGCGAACACCATTCTTCTGAACATAGTATTTCTTCTTTCCCTTGGTAATCCATTTTTTCTTTTGAATTACACCGCTGCCATTGGTGTAGTAATATTTTCCTTTATACTTCTTAAACCCTTTGGAACGTTTTCCACTGGCATTGAAATAGTATTGCTTAGAGCCAATCTTCACAATCTCACTTTTTGCTATGCTACCATCCTTGGTTACATACACCAACTTCCCTTTGTAATATAACCACTGGGACTTCAAAACCAAACCGCTCTTGTTCACATGGTATGTTTCACCGCCTGTTGTGAACCATTTATTCTTTTGCATAACACCCTTACTGTTGAAATAGTAAGTTTGTTTCTTCACATCATAAAATCCTGTTGCTCTATAACCATTCTTATCTACATAGTACTTTTTCTTCTGAATGGTGAGCCACTTTTTCTTCTGCAGTTTTCCTGCCTTGTAATACTGGTAATGTACTCCATCTGCAGCCTTCTTCCAGCCCGTGAAATCCGTTGCTACTTCTGTGGTCGTCTCTGTCTTGCTATCTGTATTGTTATTCTCAGTTGTGGCCTGTTCTGTGGTAGTTGCTCCACCTGGACTCTCCGTAGATTCTGTGGTAGAACCACCACCTTCTGTCACATCGGAAGTCTGGTCACCAATCACAGCGTCATAGTTCGCTGCACGCTCGTAATAGGTAATATTAGCTGTGGATAAATCGATGATTCTCCCCCAACTAATCTGACAATTACTTGGATAATTATAATTTGCCTCGCCCACCATGACCTTATTACCAGTTCTAGCAATGACAAACACCGAATGACTATTGTAATCTAATCGCATAATGTCACCCACACGAATGTCTGCAATCTGCGTAGCGGTGGGACTATTAATCTGTGTCCACGTCGTCTCGCCAAACATATCATAAGCTAACTTGTTGGCAAATCCCATACACTGTGATGCCATCAAATGACCGCCACCACCAGTAAAGTGATTACAAGTACAACCGTCTGTTCCTAATATATGAATATTCTTTATCCCATGTAATTCACAAGGCTTATCCGTATATCCATCCGAATTATCTGTAGACATACCTACATGATTCCAATATTTGCCATGGGGAAACTTTGTCTGCAATTCTGTAATCTTTGTTTGAAAATCAATGGTTGCCGCCTCTGTTTCAACACCCATTCGCATTGTTGCCACCATTACAAACATCAAGGCTAATAAAACACGACACCCTATTCTGTTAACCATTCCTTTTTCTTTACCAATTCTCATTCTGTCCATTCTCCATTATCCTTCGTACCAACATGTCAGCATCACAATATCCCACGTCTGTTAAATCACTGTGAAGTTGTAGTATTATCTCTCCAGCATTTTCTTCAAGTACTGTCCCGTATAACTTTTCTCACATTGTACTACTTCTTCCGGGGTGCCCGCAACTACAATTGTTCCACCACGGTCGCCACCTTCCGGACCAACATCCACTATATAATCCGCCGTTTTTACTACTTCCAAGTTGTGTTCAATCACAATGACAGTATTACCGCCCTCCGAAAGTCGACGCAGAATCTCCACCAGCTTATGGACATCCGCAAAATGAAGTCCCGTAGTCGGCTCATCCAAAATATAGATGGTTTTACCTGTACTTCTTCTAGAAAGCTCCGTGGCTAGTTTCACACGCTGCGCCTCCCCGCCGGACAAGGTAGTAGATGGTTGCCCAAGACGGATATATCCAAGGCCTACTTCATTCAATGTCTCAATCTTTCGCAGAATAGATGGGACATTCTCAAAAAACTTACATGCTTCAGCCACTGTCATATCCAACACATCAAATATATTTTTACCCTTGTATTGTACTTCTAATGTCTCACGGTTGTAACGCTTCCCTCCACAGACCTCACATGGTACGTATACGTCCGGAAGAAAGTGCATCTCTATCTTAATAATACCATCACCCTTACATGCTTCACAGCGTCCGCCTGACACATTAAATGAGAACCTTCCCTTCTTGTACCCTCTTGCCTTGGCATCTTTTGTTCCTGCAAATAAATCGCGAATCATGTCAAACACCCCGGTATAGGTTGCAGGATTAGAGCGCGGGGTTCTGCCAATTGGCGACTGATCAATATCAATCACCTTATCAAGCTGTTCCAAACCCTCTATTCCATCGTGGGCTCCCGATTTGATTCTTGCACGATTCAACTCTTTCGCCAAATGCTTATACAAAATCTCATTAACCAAAGAACTCTTTCCAGAACCAGACACTCCCGTTACACAGGTCATCACTCCAAGAGGAAATGCCACATCTATATTCTTCAAGTTATTCTGTCTTGCACCTTTTACCGTAATCCAGCCTGTTGGTTCCTTTCTTGTCTCTGGCACAGGAATCTTCACGCGACCTGAGAGATACGCACCGGTAATGGATTTTTTGCATTTCATAATCTGCTGTGCTGTTCCCTGGGCAATCACCTCTCCACCCATCTCACCAGCACCAGGACCGATATCCACAATATGGTCTGCTGCGAGCATAGTATCCTCGTCATGCTCCACTACAATTAAAGTGTTACCCAAATCTCTCAAATGCTTCAAAGTACCAATCAATTTATCGTTATCTCGCTGATGCAAACCAATACTTGGCTCATCTAAAATGTAAGCAACACCCACAAGTCCAGATCCTACCTGGGTTGCCAGACGAATTCTTTGTGCCTCACCACCGGACAAGGATGCAGTCGGACGATATAATGCAAGGTAATCCAATCCCACGTTCATAAGGAATGAAAGTCTTGCCTTAATCTCCTTCAGGATTCCACCACCAATAAATTGCTGTCTGTCCGTTAGCTCCACATTCTCTAAAAAGTCCACTAGTTTCTCAATGGACATATTGGTGATTTCATAAATGTTCTTGTCAGCCACTGTTACTGCAAGAGACTCCCTCTTCAAACGCTGTCCATCACAGACATCACAAGGGGTAATGGTCATAAAGCTCTCATATTCTTCCTTCATAGATTCTGAACCCGCTTCGCGGTAACGGCGCTGCACATTGCGAATCAAACCTTCAAAAGCCACATCATAGATTCCTTCCCCGCGTTGACTCTTATGTCGTACCTTTACCTCGCGACCATTGGTGCCATAGAGAATAATATTCCTTGCTTCTTCTGACATTTGATTAAATGGTGTATGCAAATCAAAGTTAAATTCTTCTGCCAACGCATCTAAAATTGCTCTCGTATAAGATTTCTTATCTGTGCAGGACTGCCATCCAAGCACAACAATGGCGCCATCCGCAATAGAAAGATTCTGATCTGGAATCATCAAATCCACATCAAACTCCATCTTGTAACCAAGACCAAAGCAAGTCGGACAAGCACCAAATGGGTTGTTAAAAGAAAAGCTTCTTGGTTCAATTTCATCAATGCTCACATTACAATCTGGGCAGGAAAAACTAGAGCTTAGGTTGATTGGTTTACCACCAACCACGTCCACCATCATAATTCCTTCCGCTAATTTCATAACTGCTTCGATAGAATCATTCAATCTTCGTTCTATCCCAGACTTGACCACCAGTCGGTCCACCACGATGTAAATATCGTGTTTCTTATTCTTATCTAATTCAATTTCTTCTGATAAATCATATAGGGATCCATCCACAATCACTCGGACATATCCACTTCGCTTTGCCTGGGCTAACACCTTTTCATGTCGGCCCTTACGACCTCGTACCACTGGCGCTAACAACTGAAACTTGGTTCCTTCCGGAAGTTCCATCACTGTATCCACCATCTGATCTACTGTCTGCCTCTTAATTTCTTTACCACAACACGGACAATGCGGAACGCCAATTCTGGCATACAGAAGACGAAAATAATCATAAATCTCCGTCACTGTTCCCACGGTAGAACGCGGATTGCGGTTGGTAGACTTCTGGTCAATGGATATAGCAGGAGAAAGCCCCTCAATCTTTTCCACATCAGGCTTTTCTGCCTGACCCAAAAACTGTCTTGCATAGGAAGACAATGACTCCATATAACGACGCTGTCCCTCTGCATAAATGGTGTCAAACGCAAGGGACGATTTGCCAGAGCCAGACAATCCTGTCACAACAACAAGCTCATCTCTTGGTATTTTAATATCTATATTTTTCAGATTGTGTTCTTTGGCGCCTTTGATGGTAATATATTGTTTCATCACATTTCCCTTTCTTCTGCCATCTCATAGTATCTATTCACTCAATTTATTTTTCTCGTAATCGCTACAACCTATTCTATATCTATTCGCAAAACTATGGTATTCCCTATTGATTATGATAGAATATAAAATGTTTTGCAAGAACAACTTCATAATAGACAAAAAAAGTACAGAACAAAGTCAAGTTTTTGTTCCGTACTTTTTATAAAGTTCTTTAATATGTATATATAACTATGGTCGATTGGGTTCTAAAGAAAATGATTCCGCATAATTCACACACTCCGCATTGTCACCTGTGTAGGCAGCTGTCACACAGTGAAATACACCCTTCTGCTCTGGATCTTCCACAATGAAAGTCCGATACTGATACAATTGATCAGACATTTCACCTTTCCACTCCACAACAACTCCCCACATATTCCCTACCAATTCAGATATCCCCATTGATACCAGTCCATCTTTTTCTTTTTCCAAGATGTTTTTACTAAGCAAATCCTCTGTCACAGATTGGAACACTTCAAATTCGTCATAAAAGTAGTTCTTTTTGTCATAAGGACAGTATCTACCCTCTCCAAAGCCTATATAATCGTCTCTCTTTCTATCTGCTGTCACAAGGGAAATCACAATATACATCGTGCCGTCCTCATTTTTCAATTCCACCCCCTCTGGGATTCCATCAGCTCCACCAACATAATTTGCATCCTCTGGATTAAATGAACCTGTCACAGAGAAGCCATCTGGCACGTCAACATAACCATACAAATTGTTCCCTATCCGGGGGCCTTCATCCGAAAAATGTGTCACTGTATCATCGAAAGGAGAAGAATAGTTGTAAACTAACAGGAACACTAAAACAAACACTGTAACCACCAATGTGATAATTCCCGCAATTTTCCTCCTACGTCGCTTCTTTTCCCGCAACCCTTTATCAATCGCTTCCCCTTCGTCTATCGATACATCTTCCAACACTTCTATATTCATATTTATATCTACCACGTTTTCTTCTTTTACATCCATCGCCATATCTTCACCCTAAATACATATACCAACATTTACTCTCCCGCTTCCCATAGGACATGCAATACATTGCCCTCCTTATCGCAATAAGAAACCTTACTAAATGGTTGATCTCCAAATCTCGGTTCACTTGGTGCGATTTGCGTATAAGTCAACGGTTCTGTCCAACCCATACGGAATCGGCCCAAAATATTCTCACCAATATAAAGTTTCACTTCTCCATTCGCGTTATCATCCAAGATAACCACATCTCCCCTACTAGCAAGATTTTCACGACGCAAGAATAATCCTTCCTCCATCTCAACCACCTGCAAGTCCTGCATCAATGTTGGTCCATAGTAAAAAACTGGCAAAACAGTAAGGTCACAGAATAGGAACACACCATACAAGCCAAGCATCACCACAACAATTAAGATTGTTCGAATCCATATCTTTTTTCGAAGCTTCTTAAAGGGATTAATATCCTTGTCCGCTGCCACCGGTAAATCATTTTTCATTTTTTCTGCAACCGTCTTACATTCAGCGCAATTTTCCATATGCTCCTCTAACATCTTCTTGCTATCTTCGCTTAACACACCATCAATATATAATGGTATGAAATCATTTGCCACATTACAATTCATCTCTTTCATACTGATACTCCTTTCCACTATGTGCTCATACACATGCGTTTATCCACCATTAATCCAAGGCATCCTGTATCTTGGTCTTTGCACGATAATACGTCACTCTCGCCCAACTCTCTGTCTTCCCGAAAGCTTGTGCGATTTTCTGATAAGAAACCTCGTGTAACACCTTCATGGAAAACACCGTCTTATACGGCTCTTCCAAATCCTCCAGAATGTCGCGAATTGTCTCTGCGGTTTCCGCATCCTCAATTCGATTGATTACAGGTTCTGCAGTATCAGGAACATCGAGAAAAACGTCTTCTTCCACAAAACCTGATACATTTCTTTTTTCTTTGCGCAAGTAATTGTAATAATCATTTTTTGCAATCTGACACAGCCAAACCCGAATGTCACAATCTCCTCGAAACTTGTGTGCCGATTGTATCGCTTTGCAAAACGTATTCTGGGTGACCTCTTCGGCGATGTCCCCATTACCAGTTAGTGAGCAGGCAAAACAATATACATCTTTATAATACTTGCGATAAATGATATCCATTTCCTTGTTAAATCGTTTCACCTTCTCACCTCCTCTATTGATAAGACACAGCAAATTGCAATCTGTTACAAACTTTTTCAAATTTAAGTGCGTTCAAACTTATTCCATACAAAAAAAATGAGCATAGCCTCTTTTCACTATGCTCATTATATAATACAAAAACCACATTGTCATAATAGAATTACGCATCATAATCCCGTAGTGTAACCTTCAGCTCTTTCAAACGATCACGATATTCTGCTGCCATCTCAAAATTCAACTCTGCAGCCGCAGTCTCCATCTTCTTAGTAAATTTCTTAATCTCAGCCTGGAGCTCTTTCTTGGTCATAGACTCTATATCCTTTTCACGATACTTTGCATTCAGCTCATCAATATCCTCATCTGTAGATGTGGTAATCAAATCACGAATGGACTTCTGAATCGTAGTTGGAGTGATACCATGCTCCTTGTTGTAAGCATCCTGAATTTCTCGGCGTCGGTTCGTTTCATCGATTGCCAATCGCATAGAACGGGTAATCTCATCGGCATACATAATCACTCGACCTTCACTGTTGCGGGCAGCACGTCCAATGGTTTGTACCAACGATGTCTCTGAACGCAAAAATCCTTCCTTATCTGCATCCAAGATGGCAACCAATGTAATCTCCGGAATATCCAATCCTTCTCGGAGCAAATTGATACCCACCAGCACATCAAACACACTCATACGCAAATCTCTTACAATCTCGATTCGTTCCAACGTGTCAATATCCGAATGCAGGTACTTCACTTTCACGCCCTGGTCACGAAGATAATCCGTCAAGTCCTCTGCCATACGCTTGGTCAATGTTGTGACCAAAACTTTATGTCCCTTGTCCACTTCCTTGTTCACTTCGGAAAGCAAATCGTCAACCTGTCCCTCAACAGGTTTCACTTCGATCATTGGGTCTAATAGGCCAGTCGGACGAATCAACTGTTCCGTTCTCATCAATTCATGGTCTGCTTCGTACTCAGAAGGGGTAGCAGATACAAACATCACCTGGTCCAACTTCTCTTCAAACTCATCAAAACGAAGAGGTCTGTTATCCATTGCAGATGGCAAACGGAATCCAAAATCCACCAAGGTCTGTTTTCTAGAACGGTCTCCCGCGTACATTCCACGAATCTGCGGAACCGTAATGTGAGACTCATCTATAATCATCAAAAAATCATCCTTGAAAAATTCCAATAAGGTATTGGGGGTTGCTCCAGGTTCCAGTCCTGCCAAAGGTCTGGAATAATTCTCAATACCAGAACAAAAACCTGTCTCCTTCAACATCTCCATGTCAAAATGCGTTCTCTCACTAATGCGTTGCGCCTCAAGAAGTTTATCATTCTCCTTGAAATAAGCTACTCTCTCATCCAACTCTTCTTCTATCTCTTGCACTGCACGTTCAATCTTGTCCTGTGCCACAACGTAGTGGGATGCTGGAAAAACAAATGCACAGTTAATTCCGCGCTTCACCTCTCCCGTCAGGGGATCAAATTCCACCATACGATCAATCTCATCCCCAAAGAACTCCACGCGGATAGCATTCTCAAAGGTGGATACTGGTAAAATCTCTAACACATCACCATGCACTCGGAAGGTACCGCGCTTAAAGTCCATCTCATTACGCTCATACTGTATATCAATCAAATCTGTAATCAACTGATTCCACTCATAGGTTGCCCCTACACGCAACGTCAACATCATCTCCTCATAATCCTCTGGCGAACCAATACCGTAGATACAGGATACAGAAGAAATGACAATCACATCCTTGCGTTCAATCAATGCCGCTGTTGCAGAATGTCTCAACTTGTCAATCTCATCATTGACAGATGAATCCTTCTCAATGTAGGTATCCGTAGACGGCACATAAGCTTCCGGCTGATAATAGTCATAGTAGGACACAAAATATTCCACTGCATTCTCAGGGAAGAATTCCTTAAACTCACTATATAATTGCGCTGCCAAGGTCTTGTTATGGGCAATAATTAAAGTCGGCTTATTCAACTGTGCAATGACATTGGCCATGGTAAATGTCTTACCAGAACCAGTGACACCAAGCAAGGTCTGAAATTGATTCCCTTCTTGAAACCCCTTCACCAAATCTTCTATTGCCTGTGGTTGATCTCCTGTTGGCTGAAACTCCGAATGAAGCACAAATCGATCCATGTATATTCTCCTTATCGTTCTCCGAACATTTGTTCCATTATATCATTCTTCTACTCTGCTTTCAACTATATTTCTCCTTTCTTTTTATTCCTATTCTTTTCTGGGCTGCGTTTACATAATTTTCCTTTACGAAACAACCATTTTGCGTTATAATATATGCACTATTCTTTATTTTTCAAGCATTATATCTTGTTGCAATCGCATTTCGAAATTGTTAACATAACACTTCTTTTTGCTATGGCAACACAATATATTGTGTGAAAAATAAGCATTTAACAGGGACGACCACAATTTACAGAATATACAGGGATGTTACTAGGTGGAGGTATTATTTATGAATAAGCAGGAAAACAAGTTAGCTCTTTCTGTGCTAACAACATTAATTTCAGGAATTGCACTGATTTACACACTCATCATGTATCACAATATCATTTTTGCAGTGATGGGCATGAGTCTTATTTTCTTGATTTGTGCGTATATCTTAACACAGAATGTGATTGCGTTTAATCTCGCAAAAAGTAAAACTATGAACAACCAATTGAAGGAGTATATTAACGACATTTCTGATCAGTTAGAGACCATGCGTGGTACTCAATCTCAACTAGGAAAGGCAACTTTCCTTTATACCAAACAAGCTGCACAGGCAGTTGCAACATTGGAAAACAACTACATTGAAAGTCAAGAAGCTTTATACAGAAACCTAACCTCCCTTTCCAATGCACAAAACAAAGCAACCAAACTTATGATCAAATATGATCAAAACAATACAACCAAGGTGATTTCTACCATCAAAGAATTACGCAATCAGTTAAGCGATACTATGATTCAAGGGTTTGATCAAATTCAGCCTAACAATGCAGAAGTCATTGCTGCCCTAGAGGATATTGTAGCTTATCTCAAGGCTCAGCCTACCGGACCAGACCAGACTTTAAGCATACAGCTTAACAATGTGGCACATGAGTTGCAAAATATTTCCAATAGCATGCAGCATTTTCAGATGCCTACGCAGAGCGTGATGCAAACAATGCAGACACAGCAAGCTGTACCTGTTACAGAGAGTGCACCTACTGCACCAGAATCTACTCCTGCAGTAGAGACTACAAAGACTACAGACACCACAGAAATTACTGATCATACATTATTAACCAACGATGATATTGCTGCTTTATTTGAAGCACTAGAGGAACCAAAGACAGAAACGTTTGCCGAAGAGGTTTTAAAAGTAGAAGAAACGGTGGTGAACACAGAACCTGTTGCAGAAGATTCAAACAAGCAATTATCTGCTGACGAGATTGCTGCGTTATTCGCCGCTGCAGAGCCTGCTCCTAAGAAAGAGCCTGTTGTGGCAACGGAGGAAGAAAAGCCATTTACTCCAACCTTTACCGTTGTGGGTAAATCTGACGAACATCCAGAAGCAAAAGAACCAATAACCATTGGTGATATAAATGAAGATCCAAACAAACAGCTCTCTGCAGACGAGATTGCCGCTTTGTTTGCTGCCGCAGATCCTGCCCCTAAGAAAGAAGAAAAGGTTGTAGAAGAACCGGTGGTAAACCTTTCAGATGATCCAAACAAGCAGTTGTCTGCTGATGAAATTGCTGCATTGTTTGCAGCTGCGGAGCCTACTCCTAAGAAAGATGTAAACGAAGAAGAAAAGGCAATGGATGAAGCAATAGCGAAGGCTGATCCAGTCAGCATTACTCCCGTAAGTGACGATCCAAACAAGCAGTTATCTGCTGATGAGATTGCTGCATTGTTTGCCTCATTGGGATAATTACAACGTTGCAAAATGAGTTACCGACAATAAAAAAGCATGATAAAAGGCTATCTACCTCTTTCAAGGTAGATAGCCTTTCTCATATCTTATATCAATTACATTTCATTATTTCTTGTAGAATGTATAGATTCTCTGACAAGTAACATTCTCTGAGCTATAATCATTGTCCGGTTTTGTTACAACCCATGTTCCATCACCTGTCCGTACCGTCTTTTCTTTGTCACCTGAATTTTTGTACTCGTAATCAACCTTATAATTACCATATGCATCTTTGTAAATCTTGTTAATCTTACTATATGCACCTGTAAACTTGTTCTGGTAGTTGATATACACCTCTGTCGGTTTATACATAGATGTTCTTGAATAAGCATATCCATATCCGTTGTCGTAAGAATCTAATACTTTGTTTGCACCAAAGGTAATCTTCTTCTTATTCTTAACCAACGCGTATACAGCCTTTCCTTCTGCGTCATATGTCTTTACAACTATGCTTGTAATCTTGTAATTGCTGTTAGACATCTTTATAGTTAATTTGCCACTCTTACCTGAAAGGAACTTAGCGCTTGTATATGTTCCAGAGTTTGAATACTTGCTATTCTTTGAAGATGCGGTAATCTTTGCTTTTCCTAACTGTACAGACTTTACAACACTGTTGTCAGCAATCACCTTAATCTTATTCTTGTATACTCTCTTAATTACGTTCACAGGACTATAATATGCCTTCTGTTCACCCTTAGCATCCTTCTTAAAGGTAACTGTCACAAGATTCCAACTTTCATCTCTACCGTAGATGGTCTTTCCATCTGCACTGATATAATATTCACCCAAATCACATCCATAATATGGGTCATCTCTATCGTACGCACTACGTTGATAGTAAATCTTATTATCAATACTCTTATATTCCCCAGCAACCGAATCGTACCTTGTAATATAATACTGATTCTCCTGTATATTCGGATCCCACTGGATATGCTGCACATTCAAACTCTCCTGTGTGTATTGATTGTAGGAAATCGTATATGTTCCCGCCTTTAAGAAACGGAATTTGTAACTATTCTCTGAAATATACTTTCTGCTACCCTCGGTTGCTTCTGTGTAATCTCCAGAGGTTGCATAGGAGTCACTATATTTGAAGTAAGCCTTTGTTCTATAAGAAAAGTTTGCCGGATAAGTACCTGTTACAGTAGTTTTCACCTTACTCTTCATCTTAGAATATTTCTTTCCATTCACTTTCAAGCCACTCACAGAACTAACACTATATGTATTACCAACTACGTAGATATATTTATTTTCTTTCTGTTTTTCTGTAATAACCTTTGCCTCTGCCGTTACACCTGCCATTACCACCGCCATGGCAAATACAAATGTAGTCACAAGCATTTTAATCTTTGATAAATGTTTCATACTTCCATTCTCCTTTCTCTATTAATACTGCCATAATGAGAAGGAGTTACCAGCATCATAATAAACGGTCTTCTCTCCAGTCACACCATTCTTATGTACATACTTAATTTCCTTCTTTCCACGTTTACTTGTAATAGAGTAAGTAAGGGTATTGCCAAAGAATTTATCCTTATACGATACATATACATCTGTATATTTTTTAACAGCTGAACTATTGTATCCTGTTGCATTCTTATTTGTATGACCATAGCCTTTTGACAAAGTAATGGTCTTACCACTCTTAATCTTCTTGTAGCTATACTTACCATTGCTTCCTACTGTTCTCACAATGATACCGGTAATCTTATACTGGCTGTTCGGTGTAATCTTAAGCTTTCCTGCTTTGCCACTTACCTTGGTATTGTTCTTTGTCTTGGTTGTCTTCTTACCACTCTTAACTGTTGTAGTATTCTCAAACACAGTCTGGCTACCGAAGGTTACCTTCTTGTAAACAGCATTATTATTCACAGCCTGCACTGTAACAGTCTGCTTACCTTTGCTCTTGCCATCCGCACCTACAACATTGAAAGTTACCTTATAAGTTCCAGCCTTGGTTGCATAAACACCGATGGTTGTATAACCATAATCAGAAGTAGAATATGTTTGAACAACAGAAACCTCTAAACCACTCTTCTTGTTCACCTTCAAGTTAGAAATCTTATCTCTTGCGGCATACTCAACCTTGATTGTTGACATTGCACAGTTATAAGGTTCACTCGCCCAGTTGTAATAATACTCGCGACCATCTGATGCTTCTGCATAGGTCTCTACCCTAAGCTTTTTATTGCTTTTCCACTCACCTTTTTTGTCTTGGACTGCATTGATGTAAAGCTTGCCTCTTTCTTTGTCTGCCGCCTGAACAGTTGTCACATTGACAAACACAAAGCAAAGCGCTAGCACTGCAATCGCACACATTAACATTTGCTTGAAACTCTTCATCTTTTATCCTCCTTATTAGATAAATTTTCCATCTACTATTATACTATTTTTAACATATCTTTAACAAGTGAATTATCATTTTATTTGCATCTTTCAAAACGAATAGAAATACAAAAGCCGTGGCAAGTTTCTACCACGACTTTCATGAAACCATATTCTATTTGACTCTAATCTTAATGGTTGCTTTCTTACCACTGCCATCCTTAGCCTTAGCCGTAATCTTGGTTGTACCCTTCTTCTTAGCCGTCACCTTACCCTTAGCATTCACTGTCGCTACCTTCTTGTTAGAGGATGTCCATGTCAGTTCCTTGCTAATACCCTTAGAAGGAGTAAATTTCGCTTTTATGGTTACGGATCTACCTTTCTTCAAGGTTGTGGTTTTAGCGGAAAGCTTAATCTTCTTCACAGGGTTTTTCATAATGGAAATCTTGTAGGTTGCTATGATGCTACTGTCATCTGCCAAGTATGCTGTCACTGTCACTTTCTTGCCCTTACCAGCTTTCTTTGTTGTAACAACACCTTTACTGTTAACAGTTGCATATTTCTGATTGCTCACCTTCCATTTTACCTGCTTATTAACAGCATTCTCTGGATATACAGCGGCTGTCAACTTCAATTTCTTGCCTGGTGCAACTTTCTTGGTGGCACCAGTAATCTTGATACCCTCGGCATATACTGTTTCAGGCTCTCCTTGAACAACCGTCACGGTACATGTACCCGTTACACCACTTCCATCTTTGGCTTTCGCCGTAATCACCGCGATACCTGGAGCCACTGCATCTACCTCGCCATCCGTTGTCACTGTAGCCACCGCTGAATTACTGCTACTCCACGTTACACTCTTATCCAATGCATCTGCAGGTTCAACGGTTTCTGTAAGAATCTCACCTTCACCTACTTCTAAAGTTACAGAAGTAATATCTAGTGTAATCTTGTTTACCAATATCTTTTGCTTGTCCACAATAAACGTAACATTATCATTGACTGTAAATGTTGACTGCGGTTGATATGTCTCACCAGATGTCTGATTCTTCCACATCACAACATATCCTGTCACTTTATCAATGTTAGGAAGTGTAATCTGACCACCAGCATAAGAAGTAATTGTTGTCAATTCTGTCTGCCCATCTACATCAAGGAATTTCACTGTATAAGATGCTAGAATGTTTCCATTTTCATCCTTTGGAATAGATGAGTAAATGTTATCTGTGCCAGTGGATGAGGAAATGGCATTATTTCCCACAAGTGTAATATCATCTGATGATATCGGACTCTTTTCCGAATCGGCATCTATATTAACCACCACCGAAGCATCTTTCATGGTAATACTACCGTTCTCTCCCGTTGTCTCAATGGCAGATGCACCACTGCCACCAGTTGCAGTCACACTGCTATTTTCTATCTGAATGGTGTTGCCTGTTATCGCTGCAGCACCATTACCACCAACCGTTGTCACATTGCCACCGCTGATTGTAATACTATCTGCAGAAATAGCCGCTCCACCAATTGTAGTTGCATCCACATCCAAGGTTGGACCATTTATCAGCAAGTTTCCATTGCTCTTAATCTGTGCTGCATTTAATATTCCATTACCTGTAATGCTTACAGTCTCATTGCTGGTAGAAATGATTTCTTGCACAGCGGATACTCCACTTACCTTGATTGCTGGTGATGTTGCATTGGTAACATCCAGTTTTTTAATCACTGCATTGTCTAATACAATATTCGTGTTTCCATATGGCACTTTCACTGTAACGTTTTCATTGTTTCCAGTGATTGTGTAAGTGTGATTAGATTCCGTTAATGTTAACACACCATTGGCATAGGTTGCTGTGGTTGCACTTTCTGTTCCATTGTTCGCTGTTCGCAACGCATCCATATAATTGGCATCCATTACCTTACTCACATCAATGGTATACGGATTCGATACCAACGTATACACCTGCAATGGTGTTTCACACACAGCGCTCTCGTATTGTGTCGCTGTTTCCGCATACATGGCATAAATCTGATACTCTGTAAATTCTGTCAATCCAGTAAATGTTCCAGACGGTTGCCAGTTCTCTTTATTCAAGGAATATACAACACCCTGTATCTCATTCACTTTGATGGAATTGGCTGTACGACTTGCTAACACAGGCGTTGCAACCTCGTTGTTGTTGGTCTGCTTATCAATCGTTACTAAAACAGGAATCCTCAATGTTTTTCCATCGTAGGTAATAATCACAGTGTCAGAATATGTTCCAACTGCAAGACCTGTCTTTGGTTTCACAGCGATTGTTGATGAACCATCGGGACTAATCGTTACGTTCGTTGGTTGACTGAAAATTTCAAAGCATGTACCATTCTCAAATGTTGTGGAGCTTGGTTTGGTTGCCACCCCTCCCTCATTTTTGACATTTGCAGAAGTCGCCGAAACGGAGGTGTAACCATATGCCAGTGTTCCACAATCCAATTTACTCACTGAAGCCGTCAGTTCCGCCGGCTTTTGTACAGTAACTGTACAAGTAGCCGTTTGCTCTCCAGCCTTTGCTGTGATTGTGGCTGTGCCTGCATCAATAGCTGTTACTTTTCCATTGGATACTGTTGCAACTGTTGCATCTGATGATGACCAAGTTACCTTTTTATTCGTTGCATCATCTGGACTTACCGTCGCTGTTAATGTCTGTGTTCCGCCCACCAACAGTGTAAGTTGTGTCGTATCTAATGTAATAGATTCTACCGGAACAGTTTCTGCAGAACTTGACCCATAATAAGTTGTAACACCTACCGAATCCAATTCCTCTGCTGTTGCCAGCTCTGTGCTGTAATGATCGGTATTCTCCTTTGCATAGGATAGATAAATGGTATCTGCATTCTTGTGTGCAAGATACAGACCTGCTGCTGCACCCACTAATCCTGCGTTATAGTCCAATGCAACTTCGTTACATTCGTAATCCGATTGATCGTCCTTATACACGCCATTAGAGCTAGGACCACCAACCAATGCGCCTAACAAAGTGTAGTGGTTCTCATTTGTTGCAGCTGCATCTGTACTTCGAGAAGCCGCACGATGATGTGGATATTGACTGGAATTCTCATTATAACCTACGATATAGCATCTCTTATTAGGGTTATCTCCAATGATATAATTCATCTGACTTGTCGCCCAAGATTTATAAGTTGTTGTACTTGTATTTTTGTCATAAACAAGACCCACGAACTGTGCCGCCGCATTATAGCGGCAAGAGCCCCACTCAAACAAACAACTAAACACACCATCTAATATCGTTGCCGACTTACAAGTATCAACCATACCCTTCAGCTTGCTGATATCCTGTCCCATCAGCATAACTGCAAATGCTCCAGTATTATCCCAATCTACAACCCAATACTCATTCACACCATTCTTCGAATCATTTTTATATGTATCATACACTGTTTTATAGGTTTCATTATTCCGTCCCGTTGCCACATAAAGCGCAGCGGCTGCTGTTGCATAATCATCTCCCCAGGAAGATGAAGGGTAAAAAGCAGAACAACCATCGGTTGCACACCGTAGCTCATTCCCTTGAACAAATGTGAACAAATCCTTTGCCACTTGCAAATCTGCCTCATTACCAAAATTAATATAGTTCATGGCCAATGCGGCAATTGCTACACACACCTGGTCTGTTGCCGGATTGGACGAATCTGCAAAATAAGCCGGACGATTCAGTGTCTGTCCCTCTGGCGCACTCCATAATGCATGGTCTGTGCCACCATCACCAACTTGATAGCAAAATGCAACCACTTTAGACTTGTCATTCTTGTCGTATACCGTACATCTTCTAAAGTAATCACAGAAATAATCTGTAATCTTCTGTAAATGTGCTGCCTGTTCCAACTCTGTATAAGCATCTTTAAACTGATAATAGCTCATGCCAAGCATTGTTGCTGCGTATCCCTGCGGCAAACCAAACTTTATATGATCACCAGCATCATGGAATCCACCTGATGCATCCACATTATAAGTTACTCCATTCTTTGTATAGGTGACATTGGAATCATAAGTGTGACAGTTACCACGCCAATCTAATGCACAAGTGCCTTCTAACCTTCCACACATATTGGCGTCATAGAAATAAAGAGACTCTTGCAATACCTTGGCATAGTTAAATTCCACATTTAAGTCCTTATTTGTAGAGGTGTCTGTAATAGAAGACGAGCCAGCACCCGAGCCCGAACCACCACCTGATGATGGACCATCGTTAGATACACCATTATCATAGGTCAATGTTACTGTGGCATCATTCAATGCCCCCGCAGCAATCTGAAACCCAGCACCTGTATCATATTCATTGTCATAGATTGTTGCATTATCCCAGTCAGAACCTGCATATGTGTTAATTGTCATCGTCATGGTGTTAGGATCATAAGTTGCTCCGTTCCATCCCGCATTCCATCCCGGATTACTGTTAAACTTCACAGTAATTGTCCAATCACTAATGGTACCTCCTGAATTATTGTGTATTGTCACTTTGTATTGATTATAAGTCGCCGCCGTACTCTCTAAAGGAAATTCCACATACACCGGTTTCGACGAATCCGTTGCATTGGCAACCTCCACATCTGCCGCCTGCACTTTTCCCGCCGGCACCATTACCAAACTGAGCATCATAAGAAAGGTTAACAGCCAAGCCGTTAACCTTTTACTATATCTACCACATTGCACGTGATTTCATCCCCCTTATTTTGTCTTCTTACTGATTTTTTTCCATTTGCTGTATTTTTTCGTTATCGTTCCATCGGCATTTGTAACCTTTTTATATGCTCGGATTCTAACATAATATTTTTTCTTTGCTTTTAATTTCTTCCCCTTGTACTTTTTGATTACTTTTTTCGTCTTGCTCTTTCCGATGTTGTATGTCTGCTTTGTCTTAAACTTAGAAGAGGTGGAAATCTGCAACTGATAACCATCAATACCCGACTTCTTCTTCCATCTCAAAGTAAGCTTTCTCTTACCTGCTGTAGCTTTAAACCCTTTTACTTTTGTACTTAACGGATTCGAACCGGAAATAGTTGTCTTTCCTCCACTTGACAAAGCAACTTTGTATGTGCGTTTCACATCATCTACTTTCTTTGCTTCCACAGCCTTTACCAATCCAAAGCATTGCACCCAATATCGAACGCCATCCTTATAAAATACGCCCACTCCAATGGAGCAATAATCCTCATTTAAAATATTATCTTTGTGACCCTGCTTGGAAGTCATCCAACCTTGCATCACTGATGCTGGTGTGCCATAACCATACGCAATATTTTCTGCAAAAACCTTGTTTGTAGTGGTATACCAAGGATCCCCATTCGGTCTTGTGTGGGAATATTCCACCGATAATTCTGCTGCTCTCATCATGGCCACATCCAACAATTTCTGATCCATGACAATCTCTTTCAGGCCCTTTGCTGCTCTTTTTCGATTCACAATCTCCAACACTTCGTAAGCACTATCATACTCACAAGTACCCGTTGTACTTTTTGTGCTGGCTGCATATACCTCCTGCGCATTCATCAAAAAAACGAAACAAAAAAGCAATGTCCAAATCACGAATTTCATCGTTTTTTTCATAGTAAACCCCTCCCTAATATTTTGTTCTCCGTCCAATCATATAAACTGTCTATTATTATACCAATTATTTACAAATTAGACAAGGAAAATAGGTGTCCACATCGCGACATTCGTCGCTCAGTGATGGACGTTCGCAGAATGAATACGCTAACGCGTCTTCCCGAGATAACCACACATCGCGACATCCGTCGCTCAGTGATGGACGTTCGCCACATGAATACGCTAACGCGTCTTCCCGAGATAAGAAAAAGGCAGGCTCTGAAATGCAAGCATTTCATAACCTACCCTTTTCTTATCTCTCGAACGCCTTCGGCATTCGCGTGGCTCACTGTTAACACAAAAAGAACCAACCCGATGTATATACATCAAATCAGTTCCTTCGATAGTGGGCCGCCGGGGGCTCGAACCCCGCACACCCTGATTAAGAGTCAGGTGCTCTACCAAATGAGCTAGCGGCCCATATTCAGTTCGTTGTTCTCGCAACAACATTGATGATTATATATGATACTAAAACAAAATGCAAGTACTTTTTTGGATTTTTTGCAAAAAAATTTTCCAAGTGTATTTTTTATATGCTGTTCCTACCCATTTCACCTTGATTTCATAAGAATTTTATAGATTTTATTATCTGTTAAAAAGAGCAACTTTTTCGCTTTTTGTAGCATTCTGTTTCATTTTGTATTATGATGGAGTGGATTTATTTTATAGGAAAGGATACCCACTGGGTGATATAAAAACATGAATAAAACAATCAAACTACATTTTATTATCACAACTATACTACTGGCATTCGGTATCATGTGCAATTGCATCTGTGTATACGCAGCATCTGATGATCCAGGTACCGGACGTTTATCAGGAGAATCCATTTCTTCTGACTTTTATGATGACACAGAGGATGCAAATGTTACCATTCATCATTTTGGAAGTCGAAAAATCAAAAGTCCATATACCGGTGTGAAATACACCCACCAGACTCGATTTGACAACCGCACCATTCTGCACGGCATTGATGTCAGCAAATGGCAAGGCGAAATCGATTGGAACAAGGTAAAAGCTGACGGTATTGATTACGCATTTATTCAGGTTGGGTTCCGTGGCTATGGCTCTTCTGGAATTTTAAGCGATGCCACAAAGGATCCTTACTTTGATACCAATATGCAAAATGCGATTGCCGCCGGCGTCAAAGTAGGTGTCTACGTGTTTTCTCAGGCCATCACTGAGGCCGAAGCCGTCGAAGAAGCAGAATACATATTAGATGCCATCGGAAATTATCAAATTTCCATGCCACTGGTATTAGACTTTGAATACGCATCCACAGACAGTGGTTTGGGTGGTCGTCTTTATAAGGCAAAGCTATCTAAGAAAAAGGCTACCAATGTGTGTATGGCATTCTGCAAAGAGATTGCAGCTGCAGGATTTACCCCTATGGTTTATGCCAACAAGAGTATGTTGTCGGATCAAATCAATGCTAGCACATTAACTAATGCCGGCTATCGTATTTGGCTTGCAAACTACACCAAAAACACCTCCTACAAAGGTGTATACGATTTTTGGCAATACTCAGAAAAAGGATCGGTAAAAGGTATCAAAGGTGATGTGGATATGAATTTCTACTACGCCCAACCTGACGATCATTTCGAGCCAGACCCACATAGCATTTCCGCTTCTACATTTACACCCGTAGAGGATTATATATATACCGGACAGCCTATTGTTCCAGAAATGGTTGTGACGCAAAACGGTGTAACTTTGACACCAAATGTGGACTACACCATCACCTATAGCAACAATACAAAAGTCGGAACAGCTACCATTGCAATTACTGGTATCGGCAAATACTGCGATACTAGAAAATTCCATTTCGACATTATACCAAAGGAACCAACCACCCTAAAGGCAAAGAAACGAGCAAAAAATTATATAACACTTTCTTGGAAAAAAGACTCCAGCATCAGCGGTTATGAAATTCATCGTGCCACCACAGTAAATGGTACCTATAAGAAAATCAAAACCATTAGTAAAAAGTCCACAGTTACTTATAAGAACACCAAGCTTTCTGCTGGTAAATGCTACTATTATAAGATACGAAGCTATAAAAAACTAAACGGAAAGTACTATTACAGTAATTTTACTGCGGTTAAAAACATTTATACAAAAACTGGATACACAAAAAATGCTATCGCAAAATCAAAAATACCGATTTATGATTACATTCCCGGCACAAAAACTGCTACTGTGCTAGTACCTGACGAGGACGCAACCACTGAAACAACCACTGAGAATTCAACGGAAAGCACTACAGAAAACTCCACAGAAGCACCTACCGAATCTACAACAGAAACCTCCACAGAGACCACCACGGAGTCCTCAACGGAGGAAACCACAGAAGATTCTACGGCGGATTCCTCAGAGCCTACAACTGAAACAACCACAGGTACTCCAACAGAAACTTTCACAGAAACAACGACAGGAAATGTCACATCCACTGAAGTTCCAATGAAAGAGGTGACCGTTAACATAGACTCTACCTCGTTGACGGAACTGGCAAAAAAAGAGAAGGTCAATGTAATATACAGTACCACATACAAAAAGAAAACCTGGTACTATGTCAGCTACAAAAAGGATGGTGTAACCTACAAAGGATTTGTAGATGGCAAAAAAGTTACTGTAACAAAAACAGGAAAAATTGTAAAAACAAAAAAAGTCAATGTACGCAAAAATGCCTCTGCATACTCAAAGAAGCTTACTACACTGAAAAAGAATACAAAGGTTGACATCCTAAAAACCAAGAAAAAGAAAGGGGCCACCTGGTATCAGGTTCAGTTTAAAAAGAAGAATAAAACCTACAAAGGATGGATTGCAGCGCCATATATCAAAATTATTTAATGCAGTCACTGATATATCATTTGTTGACACAGCAAACAGAAAGGGGAATGTGAGATGTTAAAAAAACACATAACTTATTGTTTACTATTGATACTTGCTATTATGAGTGTAGGACTCACCACCTACGCAACAAAAGATGATCCCGGTGCTGGACGCTTATCCGGTTCAGATATTCCTGCAGAATTTTACTACACTTCACAAAAGGAAGATACATTGATATCCAACCCATTGCAAAAATTGGGGGCCGAAACCACCAAGAGTCCTTATACCAAAAAAACATACACGCATCGAAGTGACCTTGCAGACCGTCCCATCACCCATGGTATTGATGTCAGTGAGTGGCAAAAAGAAATTGACTGGGACAAGGTTAAAAAAGACGGCATCAAGTATGCCTTTATCCGTGTGGGTTACAGAGGCTCTAGTCAGGGTACATTGAATGAAGATGCCTACTTCAAACAGAATATCGAAGGCGCATTGGCAGCAGGAATTGACGTCGGTGTATACATTTTCTCTCAGGCAATCACCAAAAAAGAAGCGCAAGCCGAAGCAAACTATGTGTTAGAACGCATCAAAGATTACAACATTACATTTCCAGTGGTATTGGATTATGAATTTACCAGTGATTCCGGCAGATTAGAAAAGGCCAAACTCTCTAAGGAAAAGGCAACCAACATCTGTTTGGAATTTTGCGACACAGTGAAGGCAGCAGGATACACGCCTATGGTATATGCCAATCCTGACATGTTGGAAAATCATTTAAAACCTGAAAGCATCAGCGACAAATATCTAATTTGGCTGGCTAATTATACAACCGAAACCAGCTATGCCGGCAAATATGATTACTGGCAATATTCCAGCGATGGTTCAGTTGACGGTATCGAAGGACGGGTAGATATGAATTTCTTCTACGGCACAGACATCGTCAATGCCACAGTCGCACCGATTGCTGAATACATTTACACTGGAAAAACGATAAAACCAGCCCCTGTTGTTACTTATAATGAAAAAGTGCTTGTCAGTGGAACAGATTATACCGTTGCATACAAGAATAACAAAAACATTGGAGTTGCCAAAGTTACGATTACAGGTAAGGGCATATTCTACGGAACGCGATCGGTAGAGTTCAAAATTAAACCTCGACAGATGTCCGCTGTCAAGGCCAAAAAGAAGTCAGACGATTACATCACCCTGTCCTGGAAAAAGGACAGCAGTGTTTCTGGATATCAGATTTATCGTGCTCCAGCTATAGATGGCAAATACAAAAAAATAGCAACTATTACCAAAAAGTCAACTACGACTTACAAGAATACAAAACTAACAAACGGACAATGCTACTATTACAAAATTCGTAGCTACAAAACTGTAAATGGCAAAAAATGGTATGGTGCATTTTCAGAAATCAAGGCACTATACACCAAAACAGGCTATACAAGAAATGCGATAGCAAAGAAAAATGCTGCCATATACGAAACTTCTGCCATTTCCGAAACACCATTAGCCACCCCTATCAAGGGTGACACCTTGTCTGTCACTTACAGTACAAAGGACAAGGCAGGAAATAAATGGTACTACGTCACTTATAAAAAAGATGGAATTACTTATAAGGGATACATCCGAAGCGGTAAAGTAACCATCACAAAAGTGGGAAAAACGACTGGAAAGAACATTAACGTTCGCAAGTCCAACAGTACTAAATCAAAGGTATTGACCAAACTTGGCAAAAACAAAAAAGTTACAATATTAAAAACAAAGAAGAAAAACGGAACCACCTGGTATCAGGTTCAGTTTAAAAAGAAGAATAAAACCTACAAAGGATGGATATCCGCCGATTACATCAAGATTATTTAAAATGGTTGACTTTCTTTTTTAATTCGTCTACAATCTAGCTATATTTGAATAATCAATGCGATGACGAGGACAGTAGATTAGGAGACTATCTCCAGAGAGGGTTTGCAAGTTCGGTTTCCATTAGCCGAAGGGTTCTGCAACAAACCTACCTAGTACCTAATTGAACACCACCTCTGAGCAGCCGCTAATACCGGCCGGTGACTCCGATATCGTCATAATGAAGTGTCTGTAATCATGATTATGTAAGATTAGCTAATCTCACCTTACAGGATCGCATATTACAGGAACTAGGGTGGAACCGCGATTTATCGTCCCTGGCATATGAATGCTGGGGACGTTTTATTTTTTTGCAGGAGGTATGATTATGAATGTATTAGAAGCAGTTGCTGACACATTGGTGAACACAAAAGAAGTATTAATTGAAGGCGCTTGCAACATCAAGGCTGCCTTTGTTGAATTCTTTGATGAAGACGCTGGTGTTACAAGAAAAATGTTGGCCCTCATCATTATGATTGCCGCTTTGGTCGGACTCATTTATGGGTTGATTATTGCACCAAAGAAAAAGGTCATTATCGAGACATGCGAATGCATAGATGATGATTGGGAGGACGAAGACTGAGATTAAGAAAATCAGTAGATAATTGCAAAATGATACTTTCTATTATGAAGGTTGCATATGTTTAACAAACCAAACATACATCTATGAACATTTTGTGATCACCTACACGACAAACATAAACAAGGAGAGATAGAACATGATTATCACATTAAAGGATGGCTCCACAAAAGAATATGCAGGAGCAATGAGCGTATTGGATATCGCAAAGGATATCAGTGAAGGACTTGCAAGAGTTGCATGTGCCGGAGAGGTTGACGGTGAAGTTGTTGACCTTAGAACGATAGTAGACAAGGATTGCAGTCTTAACATTTTGACATTTGATACAGAAGAAGGTAAGAAGGCATTCCGTCACACTGCTGCCCATATCTTAGCGCAGGCAGTAAAGAGACTTTACCCAGATGCAAAATGTACCATTGGACCAGCAATTGAGGACGGTTTCTACTACGACTTCGATATGCCATCATTATCTCGCGAGGATTTGGACAAGATTGAAGCCGAGATGAAAAAGATTGTAAAAGAAAACATTGCAATTAAGTGCTTTACACTTCCACGTACTGAGGCAATCAAGTTAATGGAAGAAAAGGGTGAGCCATACAAGGTAGAATTGATTAACGACCTTCCGGAAGATGCAGTATTAAGCTTCTACGAACAGGGCGATTTCACAGACCTTTGTGCGGGACCACATCTTATGAGCACTAAGCCAGTGAAATTCTTCAAGCTTACATCTTCATCCGGTGCATATTGGAGAGGAAATTCTGACAACAAAATGCTTACCCGTATCTATGGTACAGCATTTACTAAAAAAGATGATTTGGAAGCTCGCTTGGAGTTCTTAGAGAACATCAAGAAACGTGACCATAATAAATTAGGTCGTGACCTTGAGTTATTCACAACCGTTGATGTGATCGGTCAGGGACTTCCACTTATGATGCCAAAGGGTGCGAAGATTATCCAGACCATGCAGAGATGGATTGAGGACTTAGAGGACAACGAGTGGGGCTATGTTAGAACAAAGACTCCTTTGATGGCAAAGTCTGACCTTTACAAGTTATCTGACCACTGGTCACACTATAAGGAGGGTATGTTCGTATTAAATGACGACGAAGATGAAAATGGTGTATCTGCATCCGGCCAGGAAATTATGGCACTTCGTCCAATGACATGTCCATTCCAGTATTTCGTATATAAGGCAAAACAGCACAGCTATCGTGACCTTCCATACCGTATGGGCGAGACATCCACTCTCTTCCGTAACGAAGATTCCGGTGAAATGCATGGTTTGACACGTGTAAGACAGTTCACCATTTCAGAAGGACATTTAATCTGTACTCCAGAGCAGATTGCTGATGAATTCAAGAGCTGTGTAAGCCTTGCAAAACATTGCTTAACCACTTTAGGTGTAGAAGAAGACGTAACTTACCGTATGTCTAAATGGGACCCTAACAATACAGAAAAGTACATGGGTACAGCAGAGGACTGGGACCGCGTACAGGATGCAATGCGTGAGATTTTAGATGAGATTGGCATCGACTATACAGAAGAAGATGGTGAAGCAGCCTTCTACGGACCTAAGCTTGACATTCAGGCTAAGAACGTATACGGCAAGGAAGATACCATGATTACCATCCAGCTTGATATGTTCTTGTCAGAACGTTTTGATATGTACTATGTGGACAAAGATGGCGAGAAGAAGCGTCCATACATCATCCACAGAACTTCTATGGGCTGTTACGAGAGAACTTTGGCTTGGTTAATCGAGAAGTATGCAGGTGCATTCCCAACATGGTTGGCACCAGAACAGGTTCGTATTCTTCCAATCTCTGAGAAGTTCCATGCTTATGGCGAGGAAATCTTAAAAGAGCTCAAGAAAAACGGTATCCTTGCTACTATGGATGACCGTGCAGAGAAGATTGGTTACAAGATTCGTGAGGCAAGACTTGAGAAGCTTCCATACATGTTAGTAGTTGGTGCTAATGAAGAAGAAACAAAGACTGTTTCTGTTCGTAAACGTGGCGAAGACGGTGACCTTGGCTCTATGGAGCTTAGCACATTTGTGAATAAGATTTGCGAGGAAATTCGCACAAGATCCTTGGAGCAGATGGCTGAAAACTAAGCGAATCAAGTCCATAGGACGCAGATGAGCTGTACGTTGGAAGCTATGCACTGGCACTTAGTAAGAACAAGACGAAGTCGCAGTTCGAGCTTAGTAACAGGGCTTGGATAAGTAAAACATGGCTTGGCTGCATAAAAATAGCGTAGCAGCCATCAAAACTGCTACGCTAAAAAAGTCTAACTTTTTGGGGTCACCTCAAGTTGTATTCGCTCTTTTTTATGTGTGTCGTGCGACGCACTTTTATTTCACTGTCACTTTAACCTTCTTATTTGCCTGACGAATCCACTTCTTATATTTTTTAACATTACTCTTTTTAAGTCCCTTCAGTGTAACCTTTTTTACTTTGTTATTTTTGACAATTTTTTTCACAGCACTTTTCGACAGGCTTGCACTATCAATCAAAATCTGAGTCGGCTTATTTTTTCCGTTTGTGGAAGGAATATACAAATTCTTTATCGGTTTAATGGTATAAGTATCGCCGACAATTTCATCTATTTCAAATGCATCCGGTCCGTATCCGTTTGTAATCCCATAAAAACGGTCTGTCGTTGCGCCATAAACTGCATTTCCTTTTTTGTTATCATCAAAAGTATCTACAGATAACCATGAGCTTTTTATCGTCTTCCACTTCTTCTTTTTATACTCTCTCACACGGATATTTCGATACTCAAAACTCCTCGTTTCATTTGCATACTCATAATCAAAGTTTTCCATAAACTGTGACATTGCACCCTCAAAATAGGAATCATAAAGTCCTGTATCAAAACGACTGATTAACGTCCATTTTCCCGTTGACAAATCTGCTACCCACTGCTCCACAAAAGTCTTACCTTTTTTGTTCTGATAGCAATTCAAGTACATGCGATACCATTTTCCCGCTTTCCATTTGTAATCGCATATATAGTTGGTGCCTTCTCCTTCGCCGTCGAATTTGGTGGTATCTTTAACAGAAGGGGACACTCTCTTTGCCTGAATCTTCTTTTTTTTGCCAGACGCATCTTTATAGTCAACTTCCCAAAACGACATGATTGCTTTCGGTCCTTCCGGACACATCTGCAAACCAGCATATGCGCCCATATACGGATCCTTCACATCGTATTTGCTTCTCAGATTATCTATATTCATTTCCCAAGTACAAAGTGCCCAATAAGTAGCTGTTCCAACCTTGTCTGCTTTAAAATCAATCATAAATCCGTCGAATTTGCCGGATGTGGCACTCAAATCTGGATCCGAATATATATTGTGCGCCATCCTCTCCTCTGGATTAGCTTCATTTTGGGCTTGTTCCTCCGGAACTTTAAGGAGTTCGTCCCAATCTACCCCATTCTTATCCGCCGCATGGACCTCTGTTTGAAACAAGCAAATCGTCAAACATACAACTAAAAATGCCAAGATCCTTTTTATTTTTTTCATTGTCACCATCTCCTCCGAATAATTCGTTTATTAACCTTCCTGTCTACGGTATCTATAAACTGTACCATTTGGAATCAACCTCCATGTGGACTCAGTAAAGGTTACTACAGCCTCATTACCCTCCAAAGTAATAACACCTTTTATAGGATTGCCTGCATCATCTTCAGCTGTGAACTCTAATCCGGCATCTGTCGCAATTGCATCATCGTCCTCGAATACTGCCAAACGAATAATTCCAATACACACAAAATATGTACCATCCCCATTGGCATTAATTTTAAGTTCCGGTTCATTGTACTCATAATCCAAATACTCACCTGCATAAATATCGTTAGACTGTGATGCCTCAGTATTTGATTCTGTTGTTTCCACTTCTACAGTCGTTCCTTCTGATTCCTGTTTTTCAGTAGTATCTGCTTCAGTAGTGGTCTGTTCTGTGGTGGTCTGTTCTGTAGTAATCTCCTCTGTAGTAGCTATTTCCACATCATCAACCGAATCCTCTTTTGCACTTACATCCGAATTTACCTCGGTGGTTGCATCAGTTTTCGGTGTTTCTTCTGACTTTCCACAAGCCGTAAGGGCCAATACACTAATCATCATCATTATCAACAATACTTTTTTCATTTTCATTCTCCTTTTCATATTCTATGCTTCATTTCTTTCTCTTCATTACCATGTAACCTTTGCAATAAATGTACCATCCTTACAATCCACATCCAATGCATATCCCTGCTGCTCACACAGATTTTTCGCAATGGTCAAACCAATTCCACTACCCTTCTTACCGGTTCGACTGTTATCACCCTTTACAAAGGGCTTCATCAAATCCTTTATGTCCATATCAAATTCTACTGCCGACACATTAGATACCTCACATGCCTTATCGCTTAAGTCAATTTCTATCACAGAACCTTCCATGGCATACTTCACTGCATTGCCAATCAGGTTATCCAACACCTCTCTCATAGAGATTTTATCTGCGGTTAATATGCATTCACCTCTCATCTGAATCTCCAAACTACGCTCCTCTAACTGTGACATATAACCGTTGATTAATTCCTGTGCTATTTCACGTAAATTCACATCCTCCTTGTGCAACTTATAATTGCCACTTTCCACCTTGGAAAGCTCTAGCGACTTTTCAATCAATCGGTTCATATATTCTGTGTTTTCCATAATGGATTTGGCAAAACGTTGGGCTTTTTCTGTCAAATCCTGCTCCATCAAATTTTCTGCATATCCGGAATTCACCATCAACGGACTCTTCAAATCGTGTGCCATGGTATTGGTAATATCTCTACGATACTGATCCATCTCATAGAAATTCTTCTGATTCATGTAGGATACGTTGGTTGTAACCACTGCAAGAGCAAGTGTAACAATAGCCAAAGTAATATAGGAAATCATACACTCCCACATCAACTCCTCAAAAAAGTTATAATGACAAATGCCAACCAAAGTATACCCTTCACCTATTTCTACGCCCGTTTTCATAACATCGTAATAATAGCAAGTGTTATACCCTGGAGAACCTACCTCGTTATATGCTTTTGATGAAATCGTCTCAAAATTCCATTCATCTATGCTTGCAACCGTCTTCTCCATACATTGAATTACCTCCGGTGTCAGAGACAGCCTAAAGTAATAAGGCGCTTCATATGCAAATTCAGCCCCATCTCCCACGATGACATGCTTATACCCCGTCACATCCTCTGGTGTAAGATCAAGCTCCGCTACAACACTATCTTCCTCATCCCCACAAATCATAACGTTTATTTTTCCTGGTATAAATGTATATCCTTTGAGATACATATCATCCATACTAATATAAATTACCCCTTGATCATATCCGGTTGCCGCTTCACTTTCTTTGATAGCATTTACAATCTCTGCATTTTCGCAGGTATAGATTTCCTCTTTTGGATATTGAGCGTTCTCCTCTCCCACTGAATATGTAATCAAAAACAAAGTATCGTCAGAAGGTTTTGCCACCACTTCTCCTGTAACATTATCCACCATAATGAATATCCTGTTCCCACCAGAATAACCACTTGCATGATACGCAACACTCTTCTCAAACAGTTCACCAGCTCCGGTCTCTTCATATTGCCACAATATATCATCAAAAAGATTACCACCGACACTTTCCGTCTCACTGATCATATACATGCCATAAAAACGACTTGCAATCTTGGTACCTGCAACTCCTATCAGTACAGCTACCATAGCAAAAACGAAGAATCTCTTTATAAACATTTTCCAAAGCACTGGTTTTTTGATTGTCATAGATTTTTTCTTCATATCTATCATCCTTCCAATTCTTATCCCTCTAACCGATATCCCTTCGTAATAACGGTCTTAATCTGCTTGCCTGCATCTCCTAACTCCTTGCGAAGATTTTTGATTCGGTTATCCACAACTCGTTCATTTCCTTCATAATCATATCCCCAGATTCGTATCAGTAAGGTTTCTCTTTCTACCAGCGCACCTTTGTGCTCTAACAGATATTTGAGTATGCTGTATTCCTTTGGTGGCAACACCACTTCCTTCTCTTCCACTGTCACAGTAAATGTTGCAGGATTCATAGCAATCGCCCCACACTGCAGAAGCTTTGTTCCCACTAACCCTTTTGATCGATTCAACAATGCTTTGGTTTTGGCATAAAGCTCTGCCAAGGAAAATGGTTTCACTACATAATCATCAGCGCCTAAGTCATAACCATACAATACGTCCTCTTCTCTACCTCTGGCAGTCAAGAAGATAATTGGCACCATGCTCTCTTTTCTCACTTCTTTACAAAGTTCAAATCCAGTAAGACGCGGCATCATCACATCCAAAAGCAAAAGGTCATATTCCTTCTCATAGGCAAGTTCCAAACCTTCTTCACCGTCATGTGCTACTGATATCTGCATTTCATTCTTATTATGAAAATATTCTGTAATCACTTCACAAATTTGCACATCATCTTCCACTAACAAAATCTGGTACATCTCGTTTTCCTCCCTTAGTGCTTATCATAAATGTCCTATGTATTGTTTATATATCATCCATGTATTGTTTGTGTATCATTTGAAAAAGGCCAGAATTTACATCCTGACCTTCCTATCATAATCTATTTTGTTATTACGCACAATTCTTATCTAGCAAGGAAATGAAATCTTTTCCGTTCACCGGTTTCGAGTAATAATAACCCTGGAAATAATCGCATCCCATATTGGTCAATTCATTGGCTTGCTCCAATGTCTCGACACCCTCCGCCACAACATTCATATCTAAAGACTTAATCATTGCCATGGAATGAGACAACACCTTCATGGCATTCTCATTCTCCATTGCAGCCCATACCACACCTTTATCAATCTTAATGGTGTTGTATGGATATTCAATAAGGCTAGTTGCATTAGAAAATCCTGTTCCATAATCATCTAACGCAAATTTCACGCCGTTGGCAATCAGCTTATTCATATTGGTACTCAGACACTCACTAGAAACCACCGCTGCTGTTTCTGTCACTTCGAGATTGATACGATTGCATGGCAATTCATAACCTTCCATGATATCTAGGAAATTCTGTGCCAATCGCTCTTGCATACACTGCACAACCGAAAGATTTACGTGAATGTTCTCAATTCCCTTTTCCCAAAGCTTTTCTTTCGTCATAAACTCACAGACTGTCCGGAACACAAATTCACCAATCTCAAGTATCATACCATTGCGCTCTGCAATCGGAATAAACTCATCCGGCCCAATAAATCCAACATCTGTATTCGGCATACGAATCAATGCTTCTGCAGCTGTGTATCGTTTCTCTCCCACTGAATAAATCGGCTGATAAAACACTTCGAATGTCTGCTCGCGAAGTGCTGTCTTCATTGCACGGAGAATTTGTCCCTCTCGGCGTTTCTTGTTAAGCAGCTCCTCATTGGCTCTCACAATCACATGTTCTTCTCCGTGTGCCGCTTCATTCATCGCATAATCTAACAAATCAATCAAATTCTCGATTGTTATCGCATCTTCCGGATAATGTACTACTGCCATAGGTGCTTCTAAGGACACTTCCATACCATTCAGATAAAATGGTTTCTCAAACCGCTGGCGAATCATATCTACCAAACAATCCTCCGCAAAGACATCATCCTTGTAGATAATTGCAAATCCAAAATTAGAAACATGAAATACATTCCTGACACCACCGGCATGACAGAAGAACTCCGCCACTTCTTTTAACAATAGAACATTATTGTCTACTCCTATTGTATCATTCAAGTACTTCAGACCCTGCACAGGAACTCCCATAATACGAAAACCACGTTTTTTATCCACCATACCCGCAAGGGTTAAAACCAACCCATCACGATTGAATACTCCTAGCTTCTTATCCGAATAATCCTCTGGATTTTCCATTGAAAAATAAATAAGTAAAACTGCCAAAGACGCAACAAACTGTGCCACCAAAAAGCGGTCACTTAGCATTTCAACCAAAATCGCAACAATGTTCATAATCGTATATATTTGTACTGTGAGCACCTGCATTCTCTTCAATGTAGCTTTCTGCACAATTGCCCGAACCAAAGCCATCACAAAATAAAGAATGGTTATCACATACAAAACATCAAACAACGGACCATGGTGATATGCTCCCACCTCATCAAAATAGAAAACCAAATGTGTAAATGGTGTTGTGACAATCAAAAGAATCTCGACCAACAGCAATCCCCATACCATTGCATAATCCTTCTTGTTCCACTTGGTATTCACTCCCTTGGTCACATAAATCAAATACCCTAGATAAACCGGGGTCCTACCATACACTGCAATTCCATAAATCCCATTCAAACAATACTGCAACCAATTCGGCAAAACACCTGCATGATTAATCATAACGGCTGTCGCCAAGTCAAACACACACGCCGTTAGATGCACCCACATCAACAAACGAAACATCGCAGAAGTTTTTGTATAAATTCTATCTTTGATATAATAATGTATCAGAATAGTAGCCGTCAGTATTAATGCCGCAACATCATAATGAACAACATAATCCATACAAATCCTCCTTTCTGTTTGGCGAGACCATTTTCAGAACTTTATGCATTACTCACAATTTCTAGTGTATTCAGATATTTTGTCGATATAAATTCCATGTTATATAATTATTATAATTCTGTTATATTGACTATTCAACAAGTATTTTCTTAAAAATCCCTTAAGTTACAAGGCATATTTCTTAACTCTAAATCATGATTTCTTTAATGACAAATCTTCTCATTTCCGTTATAATGTGTTATAAACTGCGTCATGCATTTGACGATTTTAACTGAAAGGAGAACTCTCATGTCAGAGAAGAAGATTATGCTCGGTAACGAGGCGATTGCCCGTGGTGCCTACGAAGCAGGCGTTAAGGTTTCATCTGCGTACCCAGGAACACCAAGTACCGAGATTAGTGAAAATTTAGTAAAGTACCCTGAGATTTATTGTGAATGGGCACCAAATGAAAAGGTTGCAATGGAGGTTGCTAGTGGTGCTTCTATCAGCGGTGTGCGTGCCATGGCTTCCATGAAGCACGTTGGCTTTAACGTAGCAGCAGACCCAATGTATACCATGGCTTATATCGGTGCAACAGGTGGTTTAGTTGCAGTTGTTGCTGATGACCCTGGAATGTACAGTTCTCAGAACGAGCAGGATACACGTCAGATTTGCCGTGCAGCACAGGTTCCTGTATTAGAGCCTTCTGATTCACAGGAAGCAAAGGATTACATGAAGCTTGCATTTGACTTATCCGAAGAATACGATACACCTATCGTTCTTCGTACCACAACACGTCTTGCACACTCACAAGGTGTCGTTGCATTAGAGGACCGTGTTGTACCAGAAGACAAAATATATGAAAGAAATATTGCAAAGCATGTTATGATGCCGGGCATGGCAATCAAGCGTCACCTCGTTGTGGAAGACAGAATGAATCGCATGGCAGAAGATGCCAACACAATGGTTGTGACAAAAGAAGGTTTTGCAAAGGATATGCCACTGAATAAGGTGGAGATGAAAGATACCAAGATCGGCTTCATCACCAGTGGTATTCCATATACATATGTGAAGGAAGTTTGTCCAAATGCTTCCGTACTGAAATTAGGTATGGTTCATCCACTTCCTAAGAAAATGATTGAAGAATTTGCATCCAAAGTAGAGACACTTTACATTTTCGAAGAATTAGAGCCAGTAATTGAAGAACAGGTTCGTGCCTGGGGAATCGATTGTATCGGTAAGGATGCATTTACTGTACAGGGCGAGTATAGTGCCAACATGATTCGTGAGGTTATCTTAAAGGAAGACCTTCAGCTTAATACACCTGCTGAAGTTCCTGCAAGACCACCACTACTTTGTCCTGGCTGTCCACACAGAAGTGTGTACACTGTACTAAACAAGTTAAAGATTCACGCTGCTGGAGATATCGGTTGTTACACCTTAGGTGCCGTTGCTCCACTTAGCGTTGTAGATACCACCATTTGTATGGGTGCTTCCATTTCTTCTTTACACGGTATGGAAATGGCGAAAGGCAAAGACTATGTGAAGAACTGGGTTGCTGTTATCGGTGATTCCACATTTATGCATACCGGTGTGAATTCCTTGATGAACATGGTTTACAACCAAGGAACTGGTACCGTTATCATCCTCGATAACTCCACAACTGGTATGACCGGTCATCAGGATAACGCTGCTACAGGTAAGACCTTAATGGGCGATGTAGTTCCAGCAATTAACATTATGGGACTTTGTAAGTCCTTGGGTATCGAGCATGTTCAGGAAGTGAACGCCTTCGATATCAAAGAATTAGAAAGAGTTGTAAAAGAAGAGGTTGCAAGAGACGCGGTTTCTGTTATCATTACCAAGTCTCCTTGTGCATTGCTTAAGGAAGTACACTTCCCGAATAAATGCGTTCCTATCCCAGAGAAATGCAAGAAGTGTGGCATGTGCTTGAAGCCTGGTTGTCCAGCTCTTACTAAGAATGAAGATGGAACCATTAGCATTGATGCTACTATGTGTAATGGATGTGGTCTTTGTAAGAACCTTTGTCCATTTGATGCAATTGAGGAGGTGGCAAAGTAATGGCTGAAACAAAGAATATTATGATCGTCGGTGTTGGAGGTCAGGGAACCTTGCTCACCAGTAGAATTCTTGGCGGTATCATTTTGACTGCTGGATATGATGTAAAGTTATCAGAGGTCCACGGAATGGCTCAGCGTGGTGGTTCCGTAGTCACATTTGTTAGATATGGCGAGAAGGTTGAAGAACCAATCGTTGAAGAAGGTCAGGCAGATGTGCTTATCGCATTCGAGCGACTTGAAGCGCTTCGCTATGCACACTTCTTAAAGCCAGGCGGTGCTTTGGTAGTCAACGACCAGAGAATCGACCCAATCACTGTTGTAACTGGTGCTGCTAAGTATCCTGAAAACATCATTGAGGAACTTGGCAAAAACTACAAGGTATACTCTGTCGATGCTGCCGCAGAAGCCTTGAAGCTTGGAAACTCCAGAGTCTTCAACAATATTGTGCTTGGTGTTGCTGCACAGCATATGGACTTTTCTAAGGAAGACTGGTTAGCGGTGATTGCGAACACCGTTCCACCTAAAACAGTGGAGATCAACCAGAAGGCTTTCTTGGTTGGGTATGAGAAATAAAATTGCAGAACGGGACCTCAATCGAGGTCCCGTTTTTGTGCATTCATTATTTTATTTTCTCATATTCCCTTTATGTAACAATTTAGCATCAGCGGGATTTGAGTAGCATATAATTCGACTTTGTTATAATTTCGATTCATCAACCCCTACCACGCACTTTCCTTTTTCCGTAGCTGGATTATACTCTATATTATTGTCGAGAATAGAAATACGATTTATCCCCTGTTTATGTTCGTTATTTCTATAAAAGAAAATCCCATAAATACGAATTTCATAATTTCTATATTTATCTGTTCTAACATTATACAAACTCACGTCATAATCTGCCCTCACATAGCCTTGTTCATCTTTTGAACCTCCTCCATAACCAACATAAGAACTTTCAACGGTTGTTATATTTCCCTCTATAAATTCAAATGCTTTCTCTATCTCATCATTCAAATTTGCGTTTTCTTTTGCAAACTCACTAAATTCATTTTCCAATTTAGCAACATCTTCATTTTTAAAGGCATCTAGAGCTACTTCTTGTATTCGAGCCGCTTCTTGATTCAACTCAGTAGAAGATACTGTATAGTATTCGAGATTACTCTCGTATTTGGAACACGAACACATTGTTCCCATCATACAAATTAAAAAAATAAATAATAAGATTCTTCTCATTTATTACCTCCACAAAATCCAAAGATATCCATTTAAATAGATTGCATCGTTAACTTTGCCTTTCTCCAATAAAGATTTCTCAAATTGTTTCCCCATTTCAGGGTAAGATGAAAAATCAATCCTTCCTACCGATAAAAGTAGCTTTGGATCCGGATCATAACATTGTGAATTAAATCCTGTTATCCACCATTGAAGGGCTGATGGTTTCCAATTAAAATAGGTTCTCCCATTTTGAGTACCTGGATATTGAAACAAGCTCAACTGCATCGGCAAATTAAAGTTTACTGCATCGAAGTGGGCATTCGCATCAGTGGGATTTGAGTAGCATATAATTCGACTTTGTTATAATTTCGATTCTGCAACCCCTACCACGCACTTTCGTTCTGTATCCCTGTCACGAACGGAAATACGATTTATACCCTGTTTATGTTCGTTATTTCTATAAAAGAAAATACCATAAATACGAATTTGATAATTTTTATATTTATCTGTTCTAACATTAAACAAATTCACTTTATAATCCACCCTCGCATCGCCTTTTTCATCTTTTGAGCCGCCCCCATCACCAACATAAGAATCTTCAACGGTTATTATATTTCCTTCTATAAATTCAAATGCATTCTCTATCTCATCATTTAAATTTGCGTTTTCTTTTGCAAACTCACTAAATTCATTTTCCAATTTAGCAACATCTTCATTTTTAAAGGCATCTAGAGCTACTTCTTGTATTCGAGCCGCTTCTTGATTCAACTCAGTAGAAGATAC
>JAZSPZ010000032.1:0-32988 GCA_045537735.1 Lachnospiraceae bacterium | reverse complement strand
ACCGAAAAGGGTGAAAAGACTTATACATGTAGTGTATGTAAGACCACTAAGAAAGAGGAGATTCCTGCTCTTGGCGCACCGAAGGTTGGTGAGGAAATCGCAAGTGAAGACGGAAGCGCAACCTATAAAGTAACGGAAGCTGGAGAAAATGGTAACTCAGTGACTTATGAAGCACCAACAGATAAGAATCAGGCAACAGTAGTTGTTCCTGCAACCGTAACCATTAACAACATCACATACAATGTTACAACCATTTCAGATACTGCATTTGCAGGCAATAAGAAGCTTACCTCTGTTACCATCGGTGACAATGTAACAGGATTTAGTGATAAGACATTTAAGGGATGCAGCAACTTAAAGACGGTTGATGTAGGAAATGGTGTAACAAGTATTCCAGCAAATGCATTTAAGAACTTCAAGAAGCTTACGACTGTGAAGATGGGAACCGGAGTTAAGACGATTGATAAGAACGCATTTTCAGGCTGTAAGAAGCTTAAGAATGTAACTATCGGTAAGAATGTAGTTACTATTGGTGATAAAGCATTTTATAAATGTACATCACTTACAAAAGTTACGATTCCATCCAAGGTAAAGACGATTGAAAAGAGTACATTTGAGGGATGTAAGGCATTAAAGACAATCACCATTGGAAAGAGTGTTACAAAGATTGGTTCTAAGGCATTCTATGGATGCAGTAAAACAAAGACGCTTACAATCAAATCTTCGAAATTAACTACAAAGAAGATTGGAAGTAAAGCATTTGCAAAGACACCAAAGAACATGACAGTGAAAGTACCAAAGAAGAAATTCGATGCTTACAAGACAATGTTAATGAAACGTGGTGTGAATAAGAAGGCTAGATTTAAGAAGAATTAATGATTAAATATATACAGCGGAGCAATGAAAGTTGTTCCGCTGTATTGTCATATTCCTCCCAACATTTGCATATATTCTCTTTAGGATAATAATGATACGCATTATATTTGAAGGAGGATTCTATGAAAGAGCAGTTTGATGTATATCAGGATATAAAAGAACGCACCGGTGGGGATATGTACATAGGTGTTGTAGGACCAGTAAGAACCGGTAAGTCCACATTTATTAAGAGATTCATGGAGACATTAGTTTTACCAGGAATGGAAGCAGGTTCTGAAAAAGAGCGAACAATTGATGAGTTACCGCAGAGTGGTTCGGGTCGAATGATTACTACCACAGAACCGAAGTTCATTCCGAAGCAGGCTGCAAAGGTTTCTTTGAATAATGAGACGGATATCAATGTTCGTTTGGTGGATTGTGTTGGTTATATGGTAGACGGTGCGGCAGGTCATTTAGAGGAAGACAAGGAACGTTTGGTTAAGACACCGTGGTACGACTATGAGATTCCATTTACAAAGGCAGCACATATCGGCACGAAGAAGGTTATGACAGATCATTCTACTATTGGTGTGATTGTAACAGGGGACGGTTCTTTCGGAGATATTGAACGAGAAGACTTCTATCCAATTGAAAAAGAATTAGTAGAGGAAATGAAATCTCTAGGAAAACCTTTTATTGTAATACTAAACAGCATTAAGCCCTCTAGCCGAGAGGTACAGGATTTAGCAGAGGAATTAACTAATCAATACGGTGTCAAGGTATTACCAGTGAATTGTGACCAATTAAGAGGAAATGATATCATTGATATATTAAAACACATTTTGTTGGAATTTCCACTTAATCAGATTCATTTCTATATTCCGAAATGGGCAGAGACCTTGGATATTGAACATCCAATCAAGCAGTCAATTTTAGAGTATGCAAGACAAATCCTAATGAACTGTGAAGGAATGAAGAATATCTATGATATGCCACTTCCTGAGAATGAGTATATCAGTGAAGCAGTGGTATCAAAATTAGATTTGAAGGAAGGAAATGCAGATGTAACCATTGGAATTCCAGAAAAATATTACTACGAGATGCTGAGTAATCTCTTTGGTGCACCTGTAGAGAATGAATATGATTTCCTTACCATGTTGAAAGATGTGGCTGGCAGAAGATGTGAATATGAACATGTCGCAGATGCGATGCAAAGTGTACAGATGAAAGGATATGGGCTTGTGATGCCGGAGAAAGAGAATATTACTTTAGCGGAACCAGAATTAATTAAACATGGAAATAAGTACGGTATTAAGATTAAAGCAAATGCCCCATCTTTACATTTTATTAAAGCAAATGTATCTACGGAAATAGCACCGATTGTTGGTACGGAAGAACAAGCAAAGGATTTTCTTGCCAATATGAAAGAACAGCTAAAATCTTCGCCAGAGTCTTTGTGGAAGATTAACATTTTTGGTAAGACTGTAGAGCAAATGGTGGAAGAAGGGCTGATGTCGAAGTCGAATAAGATAAATGATGAGTCCCAGATTCGCTTACAGGACACTATGGAGAAGATTATTAACGACAGTAATGGTGGAATGGTGTTCATCATTATTTAATAGAAATTCTATTGTGTAATCCAAACAAGATTTCATTTTCTTATATAATTGAATTGGATTTCGGTTTGCCTTTTGAAGCAAATTCGTATATAATAAATAAGCTATTTTACAATGTAAGGTAGCTTATTTATTTTTTGGGAGAATGAGAATGGGAATTGCTTATAAGCTGCAGGTCTTTGAAGGTCCCTTGGACTTGCTGTTACATTTAATTGAAAAGAATAAGGTTGACATTTATGATATTCCAATTGTAACCATTACAGAGCAGTATCTAGAATATGTCGAGCAGATGCAGGAACAGGATATGGATGTCATGAGTGAGTTTTTAGTGATGGCAGGTACGCTTTTGCAGATTAAGTCCAAGATGCTTCTTCCAAAAGAAGAGACGGAAGAAGAGGAAGAGGACGATCCAAGAGCAGAGCTTGTTAGACGTCTGTTAGAGTACAAAATGTACAAGTATGCTGCGTTAGAGCTAAAGGATATGGAGTTGGATGCATCCCATAACTTATATAAGAAACCAACCATTCCAAAAGAAGTGGCAGCCTATAAGGAAGAAATTGATCCTGCAACTTTGGTTGATGGTATGACACTTAACATGTTGAATGAAATTTTCAAATCCATCATGCGCAAACAAGTGGACAAGATTGATCCCATTCGTTCCAAGTTTGGTACCATCGAGAAGGAAGAGGTTAATATTGAAGACCGCATGGTACAGATTCGTGAAGAGGTTCGTGGCCTGAAGGGAATTAATTTCCGAACCCTATTAGAATCACAGCCAACCAGAATGAATATTATTATCACATTTATGTCCATATTGGAGTTGATGAAGGTTGGAGCGATTACCATTCGTCAGGATGAGATATTTGGTGAGATTGTAATCGATTCATTAGATGAGATAGAAAGTGAATCAAAGGATAAAGCGACAGAGGATGTTTCTTTGAAGGATACAGATTCAAAAGAGGAGTAGATATATGGAACAGGATATCAATGTAATTGAAGGAAAAATTGAAGCAATCCTATTTTCGGTAGGTGAAGCGGTTGACAGAGATAGAATTGCACAAGCGCTGGAATTAGATGTAGATACTGTAGTGAAGATTATACATAATATGATGGATAAGTATGATAGTACAGATAGAGGTGTTCGCATTATAGAGATAGAGGATGCATTTCAGATGTGTACCAAGGCAGATTATTACGACACCTTAATTAAGGTTGTGAACATACCGAAGAAACATGTTTTGACGGATGTTTTATTGGAAACATTGTCGATTGTGGCATATAAGCAACCAATTACTAGACAGGAAATCGAAGCCATTCGAGGTGTATCTTGTGTGCATGCGGTGAATAAGTTAGTAGAGTATAATCTAATCAAAGAGGTTGGAAGGTTGGATGCCATTGGTAGACCAATTTTATTTGGAACAACAGATGATTTTCTTCGAAGCTTTGGTGTACAGTCTACAGATGAATTACCGATTATTACACCGGACAAGATTGAAGATTTCAAACAACAGGCAATGGAGGAAGCACAACTTACCTTTGCACCGGTAAAAGATTGATTAATAAAAAGAATGACAGTTTCATATACTTGTATCAATAAGATACAAGTGTGGAAATATGTCATTTTTTTATTGTAAAAAAATATGGATTTGTTTTGTATGCATTTTTCTCTTGATGTTTCTTTATCAATATCTATCCTTGCAAGAAGAACCTGAAAAACAAAAAAGCAATATTGTTCATATAGAAAAGACACATCAAAAAGTAGATGCTGATCTGCGTCAAACAGATTTACAACCAACAGATTTACAAGCAAAATATGCCTTGTTGATGGACGCAAGCAATAGAAGAGTACTGTTTGAAAAAAATGGTTATGAAAAAGTTCCTATGGCAAGTACAACCAAGATTATGACACTCTTGGTTGTGTTAGAAAATGCAAATCTTCAGGATGTTGTTACAGTATCGGATTATGCAGCGTCCATGCCGGATGTACAGCTTAATATGAAAGCGAATGAACAATACATATTATTAGATTTGTTATATTCACTTATGTTAGAGTCCCATAACGATACTGCTGTGGCAATTGCGGAGCATGTAGGTGGAAGTGTGGAAGGATTTGCATCTTTGATGAATGAAAAAGCAAAAGAAATTGGTGCCTATGATACAAATTTTGTTACACCTAACGGATTAGATGCCCAAGGTCATTATACAACTGCGTATGATTTAGCGCTCATTTCTAGTTATGCAATCCAAAATGAACAGTTTTTAGAAATTATACAAACACCATCTCATACATTTCATGAACAAACCGCTGGAAGAACATTTACAGTGAATAATAAGGATCGTTTTTTGACCACATATGAAGGAGCAATTGGAATTAAAACTGGTTTTACAAATGATGCAGGTTACTGCTTTGTTGGGGCGGCTCGTCGAGATGGTAAGACTTTTGTTAGTGCAGTATTGGCATGTGGTTGGCCACCGAACAAAAATTACAAATGGAAAGATACGAGTGCAATGATGGATTATGGGATGAACGGATACAATATAAAGGAAATATTGAAGCGTGGGACTGTGTTTCAAGAGGTGCCAGTTATTGATAGTATTGAAGGTGGAGCAATTCAACCCTATGTGAATGATTCTGTATCGTTGTTGTTAAATAAGGATGATGTAGTAAGCTTTGATGTAAAATTGCCAGTACAGCTTACAGCACCTGTCAAGGAAAATGATACTGTGGGCGAACTGACAATTTATATAAACAATGAAAAATATAAAGTTGTATCCTTGTATTCTAATGAAAATAAGAGTAAAATCACCTACGGATATATGTTCAAGAAGATTATGTTTCACTATTTTCTTGTGATGCAATAAGAATCGAAATTTTATTTTATAGTAATCATGTTGACTTTTTTACTTCAACGTGCTAAACTGTTAAATAAATTTAAGAAAATATATTTATAAAATGACACGAAGGAGAGTTTGAAAAATGGGTTTACATCATATTTCACAGGTTCCGTCGGCAGAAGAAATTAAAGAATTATTTCCGATGAGCCCAGAACTTACCAGAATTAAAGAAGAAAGAGACGCAGAGATTGCCAAGGTCTTTCAGAGCGAGTCTGATAAATTTATTGCTATTATTGGTCCATGTTCAGCTGATAATGAAGATGCTGTGTTAGATTATATTAGTCGTCTTGCAAAGGTGCAGGAAAAAGTCAAGGATAAGATTATTATTATCCCTAGAATTTATACCAATAAACCAAGAACTAACGGTTCAGGTTATAAAGGAATGTTACATCAGCCAAATCCAGAAGAGAAACCGAACTTCATTGAAGGGTTGAAGGCGATTCGTAAAATGCACATTGATTCTATTGCGGAGACAGGTTTAACCGCAGCAGATGAGATGTTGTATTCAGATAACTGGCCATATATGTCAGATATTTTGTCTTATGTAGCAGTTGGTGCTCGTTCAGTTGAGAACCAGTCTCACAGATTAACCGCTTCTGGTATTGATGTACCGGTCGGTATGAAGAATCCGACATCGGGAGATTATTCTGTTATGATGAACTCTTGTATTGCTGGTCAATCAAAGCATACATTTATGGCAGCTGGTTGGGAGGTTAAGTCAGATGGTAATCCATTGACACACTGTATTTTGAGAGGTTCCTTGGACCGCCATGGTGTATCCATGCCAAACTATCACTATGAAGATTTGATTTTGTTATATGAAGCATACCAGAAGTTTGATACGCTTAAGAATCCTGCTTGTATTGTGGATGCAAACCACAATAACTCTGGTAAGAAATGGGATCAGCAGCCACGTATTGTAAAAGAGATTCTTCACAGTATGCGTCACAGTAATGAGGTGAAGAGCATTGTAAAGGGTGTTATGGTAGAGTCATACATCGAAGATGGTGCACAGGCAATTGGTGCTGGATGCTATGGTAAGTCCATTACTGACCCATGTCTTGGTTGGGAGAAGTCGGAAAGATTATTGCTTGAAATGGCAGAATTACTTTAATTTGTAATATATATCAAGAGGAAATGACAGTAAAAGGCTGTTGTTTCCTCTTCTTGTTTTTTGGTTAAAAATGTAGTACCATTATCATATGTTTTAATAAAAAGGAGGAGTTATATTTATGAAGAAATTCTTAGTTACAATTTTATGTATTTTAGCATTGTGTATGGGGTTATCTATAGATACACAGGCAGTATCTGATTCTATTAAAGTGAATGGTGTAGACATTCTCACAAGTAATACAATGCCACAAGGTGTGAACTATGATGAGACAAGTAATACATTGACGATTGATTCTATGAATCTTACAATTGATCCGTATAATGCGGGTATGGGTATTGAAATTCGAAAAAGTGATATTAATATTGTATTGAAAGGCTCTTCTACAATTGTAGGTTATGTTACTAGTGGAATTGGTATATATTGTACTGGAAATATAAATATATCTGGTACGGGTGATTTGACAATAAAGGATTGTGGATTTATGGGTATTCTAGCGGATGGAACATTAACGATTCAGGATGCAACTGTTTCTATTATGGCCGCTAGTGGAATTGACGTATCTAAGATGAATGTGAAATCTGGTCAAGTATTAGTAACAGCTTCCTCAAGTCATGCAATTGCTGCAAAAAATGGATTGGAAATTTCTGGTGGTGATATCATGGTTTCATCAACCAATATTAATACTATTCAGATTAATGATGGTACATTTTTACAATCTGGAGGAAGTGTTGAAATAACACCAAATGATAACACGCAACCAATTTATGCATATAAAGGCATCAAAATACATGGTGGTAAAATTAAATTAAACGGAAATATGGGCAGAGTAATTACTTTAAAGAATGGTGTTGAGGTTTCGCTTAAAACAGGCGTGTGGTTTTCACCAGATGATACCTATAAGGTAACGGTTGTTGATGGTACTGGAAGTGGTTATTATAAAGTGGGTGATACTGTTACGATATCTGCTGGTAGTGATACGAATACAAAGAAATTTATATATTGGATTGCAGAATCTAACGCGAATATTAATTTGAAAGATGCTGAGGAAAATAAAACAACATTTGTGATGCCAATGAATGATGTAACTATAACGGCATATAAAATTGAAGCTTTAAAAAAGGATACCTATATTAATGCTGAGTCTGGTAGCTACAAAGTAATTAATGGTAAGTTTAATAATCCAACAGTAGCGTATTGGGGCCATCGCCAAACAAAAAAGAAAATTAAAACAGTAACTATTCCAGATACATTTACATATGAATTTGTTACCTATAAGGTTGTTGAAATTTCTAGTGAGGCTTTTATCAACAATAAAAACCTAAAGACTTTGAAAATTGGTAATAATGTATCAAAAATAGGAAAACGAGCATTCCAAAATTGCAAATCATTGCAGAATGTAACGTTTGGTAAAAAGGTGAAAACAATTGAAAGTAAGGCATTCTATGGTTGTAAGAAGCTGAAAAAGATTACCTTTAAAGGAACAGCCTTAACGAAAATCAAAAGTAAGGCTTTCAAAAACACACATAAAAATGCAGTGGTGAAAGTTCCTTCAAAGAAATATAAAAACTATAAAAAGTTATTCAAGAAATCATCCGTTGGTTTCTCAAAAAATGTTAAGATAAAAAAATAACTATTAATAGGACGTTTTGATATTGGTATGTTGTCCTGCTTTATGGTAGCTGACAATATATGTATCCGAACCCATTCCTTTTCGTGTGATGATAGTTATGAATGGATAGGAAAAACAGATGGGACATATATATAATGATATGTAAAAGTGTGTAATGTTTATCAATTATGTAAGAACGCATAATATTATTTATATAACTTTTGGTAAGGAGGAGTTACTATGTTCAAACGGATTATATGGATTATATTAGATAGCGTTGGAATTGGGGAACTTCCAGATGCTGAGAGATTCGGAGATGCGGGTGCGGATACCTTAGGCAATATCATGAAGGTAAGAGGCCACTTGCATGTGCCGAATTTAGAACGACTGGGTTTATTTGCCATTGATAATACGCAACTTCCAAAGACAGATGTTACACCGATTGGTGCCTATGGCAAAGCAAAGGAATTATCTAACGGCAAAGACACCACCATTGGACATTGGGAGATGATTGGAATTGAAACCAAACAAGCATTTCCAACCTATCCAGATGGATTTCCAAAGGAATTGATGGATGAGTTTTTGAAGCGCACAGGATGTAAGGGTTATCTTGGAAATTGTGTTGCCAGTGGTACACAGATTATCAATGAATTAGGTGATAGTCATATGAGTACTGGATATCCGATTGTATATACATCAGCGGATTCTGTATTTCAGATCGCTGCCCATGAAGATGTGATTCCGGTACAGGAGTTATATAAAATGTGCGAGACAGCAAGAGCGTTATTGACAGGTGAACATGCTGTTGCACGAGTGATAGCAAGGCCATTTGTGAAAGATGCTAGTCAAGATGACGGAAAGCAATATGTTAGAACAGCCAATCGCCGTGATTTCTCCTTAAAGCCATCAGAAGATAGTCTGTTGTGTTATCTAAAGGATGCAGGGTATCGGGTGACTGCGGTTGGTAAGATAGAAGATATATTCTGTGGTGTAGGAATTGGAGATGCTGTTCACACAAAGAATAACCTTGATGGAATGGAAAAAACATTAGATTTCATGGAAACCCAACATGATGGGTTGATTTTCACCAATCTGGTGGAGTTTGATTCTACATGGGGACATAGAAGAGATGTAGAAGGATATGCAAAGGGATTAGAAGATTTTGATGTGGAACTTCGTAAGGTGTTAGATGCAATGCATGAGGATGATTTGCTGATTATCAACGCAGACCACGGCTGTGATCCAACATTTAAGGGAACAGACCACACAAGAGAACACATTCCAGTATTGATGTATCACAAGAACATGCAGCAAGGTGTGAATCTTGGTATGTTAGACACCTTTGCAGATATCGGTGCAACCATTGCTGACAATTTTGGTGTCAATGCACTGAAAGTAGGAAATAGTGTTAAGGAACAACTTTGTTAGGAAATTGTTCTAGAAACGCGTTAAGTCAGTAGAATAGTTTATAGATATGGGGGATATATTATGAACACATACGATATCATTATGAAAAAACGTGATGGTCATATCTTGGATAAAGAAGAAATTGTATATATGGTGAATGGATATACCAAAGGCGAGATTCCTGACTATCAGATGTCAGCATTTTTAATGGCAGTTTATTTTCAAGGCATGAATCATGAAGAGACCACAATGCTTACCATGGCAATGGCAGATAGTGGTGACAGATTGGATTTATCTGCAATTGATGGAATCAAGGTTGATAAGCATTCCACAGGTGGAGTTGGTGATAAGACGAGCTTGATTGTAGGTCCGATTCTCGCAAGCCTTGGGGTTCCAGTAGCTAAAATGAGCGGAAGAGGATTAGGACATACAGGAGGAACCATTGATAAATTAGAGGGGATTCCTGGTTTTTGTACCAGTATATCAGAAGAGGATTTTATAAAACAGGTTAATGAAACTGGCTTGGCTATTGTGGGACAGACTGCTAATCTTGCTCCGGCGGATAAAAAGATATATGCCCTACGCGATGTGACAGCAACAGTGGATAATGTATCGTTAATTGCTGCAAGTATTATGAGCAAGAAGTTAGCTGCTGGTGCAGACGCTATTGTTTTGGACGTGAAAGTTGGTTCTGGAGCATTTATGAAGACTCTTGAGGATGCAAGGTTATTGGCAAAAACGATGGTTGCCATTGGAACCCTTGCAGGTAAAGATACCACAGCAGTCATTACAGACATGAACGAACCGCTAGGCAATGATGTTGGTAATATATTAGAGGTGCAGGAAGCTGTGAATTGCTTAAAAGGTAAAGGGGAGAAACGCCTGATGGAAATTTCAAAGGTTCTTGCAGGTTATATGCTTGTTGCAGCAAAAAAAGCAGAGAACTTTGATGAAGCAATGAAGCTAGTAGATGATGTGATTGATTCTGGTAAGGCTTATAACAAAATGAAAGAATTCGTTGTAGCACAACATGGTAATGCAAGCTTTTTAGATGATTTCGAGAAATTTGAGAAAGCAAAGCATTCAAAAGTGATTACAGGAAAAGATTTGTTCCTTGCAAATCCAGATACAGCACAATGGAAATTAGCATATCTTACAGCATGTAATAATCAGGAAATTGGAATGACATCACTTGTTCTTGGCGGAGGGCGAGAAACAAAAGAAAGTGAAATTGACTTGACAGTAGGAATTCATCTTTACAAGCATTTAGGTGATGAAGTGCGAGAGGATGATGAAATAGCAATTCTCTATGGTAATGATGTAGCTAAGCTAGAAACTGCGCATAATCGTTTTGTGAAAGCCTACACATTGTCAAAGGAAAATTCCTTTCATAATCAAATTGTGTATGAGGTAATAACAAAGACTAATATTGATTAAAATTTCAGAATACATATAAGAAATATCTATTTCACTTGAATAAAACGATATTCCTTTTAATAAAATATTAGAAAAAGAATAGGTGTATTCCTGTGAAAAAGAAAATTGTTTTTGGTATTATTTTAATATTGATGTTATCCTTCATGCCTTCTTATGATGTGATGGCCGAAAAGCAAACTGATAAGAAAAAGAAAGAGACGCAGGCGGTAATTGATATAGAATCTCCGTCTGCGTTATTAATGGAGTTAAATAGTGGACAGATTCTATTTGAAAAAGATGGAGATGTTGCTAGACGTCCCGCATCTGTTACAAAGCTTATGACCATTTTGTTAGCTTTTGAGGCTTTGGATTCCGGACAGCTTACATTGGATAGTATGGTTACAGTGTCTGAACATGCAGCTAGTATGGGGGGCAGTCAGGTTTATTTGGAAGTAAATGAGCAACAAACAGTGGAAGATATATTAAAATGTATGATCGTTTCATCTGCAAATGATGCGGCAGTTGCCATGGGGGAAGCAATTGCGGGCAGTGAGGAAGCATTTGTTCAGATGATGAATGAACGTGCCAAAGAATTAGGGATGGAAAACACCACATTTGCCAATGCTTGTGGATTAGAAGCAGAAGGTCATGTTATGAGTGCAAGGGATATCGCAATTTTATCGAGAGAATTACTGTTACATCACTCAGAAGTCTTAGATTATACCACTATTTGGATGGATACCATTATTCATAAAACAAACAAAGGAGAATCTGAATTCGGGCTTGCAAATACCAATAAGTTTTTGAAGAAATATGAAGGTGCGAATGGTTTGAAAACAGGTTATACATCAGATGCAGGATTTTCCATGTCTGCAACAGCTACAAGAAATGGTACTACGTTGATTGCAGTGGTGATGGGTTCTGTATCAAAGGATATCCGTTATTCTGATGCGGCAAAGTTGTTAGATTATGGATTTGCAAATTGCTCCATATACACAGATAACAAAGTCTTAGATGGAGACAATCACATTCCTGTTGATGATGGAACCAGTGCATATGCCACTGTAAAAGCGGAAGACAGTTTTCGTTATGTTTTTGTCGGCAATGCATCAGAACAGAAGGTGAAGAAAAAATTTGTAGTGGAAAAAACAAAAGCACCAATCCAAAAAGGAGAGATAATTGGAAGAGTGGAATATTACCAAGGTGAACAACTACTTGGTAGCGTGAACATAATTGCAGTGAAAACTATTGAAAAACAACAATATTATGATACACTTGAGAAGATGTTTTTCAAATTTTTGAATTTATACTAATTTTTAAGGAGATACCAATGATTTTGTGCTTGAATATATTAGCAATTATTAGTATACTAATGATTGTTTGCTTATTGATTGTTCTTATAATTAGCTATTATGAGAATCAGAAGCTAACAGTCAATGCATATCATATTACTGATTCAAAATGTCCTAAGGCATTTGATGGATATCGGATTGTGCAATTATCTGATATGCATAATGCGGAGTTTGGTGATAACAATCAGAAGCTATTTGATGTAATAAAACACCAAAATCCGGATATGATAGTAATAACAGGTGATATGATTATTGGCAAACCAAATACTGATGTAAAAAAAGCAGTGGCTTTTGTGAATTCTCTGTGCGATATTGCACCAGTATATTACAGTATGGGAAATCATGAATTGCGTGTAAGTCTCTATGAGGATACTTATGGAGATATGTGGAAGCAATTTATGGAGTGTATTTCTCCAATGGTACATTTGCTGTTTGATGAAAAAGCTACAATTTCTCAAAAGGATGAGAACATTCATTTATATGGTTTGAATTTGACATCGGAACTATATAAAAGAATTGTCAAGACGCCCATGGATGAAATGTATTTAACATCATTATTTGGAACATGTAATCACGATGAATATCATATATTTTTGGCACATAATCCGGACTACTTTGAAGATTATGCTACGTGGGGTGCCAATTTGACATTTGCAGGTCATGTACATGGTGGCATGGTTCGTCTTCCGTGGCTTGGTGGTGCGTTGTCTCCAATGATTCATTTCTTTCCCAGATATGATAAAGGGATGTTTCAATATAAGGACAAATATATGATTTTGAGTGGTGGATTAGGAAATCATACCTTCAAATTTCGTGTAAATAATCTACCAGAGGTGGTAACTGTAACATTACATACAGAGGATGATGCATAATTCACCTGATAAAAAGTTTTATTATAGGAGTGCAATAATGGACGATAAGAAGAAATCCGTAGCAGAGGAAACCAAAGAAGTAACAACCCAGAATGAAGATGTTGTGGAGTTTGAAGACATCAGAACCGCACTTGATAAGATTGATGCGAAAAAGGCGTCTTTAGAAAAGAAGGTGGAAGAACCTACTTCCAAAGAAGAAGTGAAACAGGTTTTTGGTGTGGTAGGTAACGATGATAAATCGAAAAGTGAACCCCAAAAAGAAATAAAAGAGGACAAAAAGGAATCAGAGAAAAAGGTAGAATCTAACGAAAAGAAAGATTCAGAGAAAAAGGAAGAATTCGACAAAAAGAAAGATTCAGAGAAAAAGGAAGAATCCGACGAAAAGAAAGATTCACAGAAAAAAGAAGAATCCGACGAAAAGAAAGAATCCGAGAAAAAAGATACGAAGGCAATTACACAGAGTAAGCGTTTGGCGGATGCAAAAGCTGCTGAATCTACTAAAACAGTAGATACCGACAAAGTGGAATTGAAACAACCTGTTCAAAAACAAAAGAAGGGTAAAAAAGGTGTTGCGATTTTCTTTGGAATCATTTTGGTACTATTGTTAGGTGCTTATGTAGCTGGCTTTGTATATTTTTCTAATTATTTTTATCCAAGTGTTGCCATTAATGGTATCAACGTGTCTAATATGGATCAAGCAACAGCCAAGAAGACATTGGATGATTTTAATAAGAACTATACATTAACATTAGAAACAATTGATGGTAAGCAGATTATCATTGCTGGTAAAGATATCGAAATGGACATCAAACTTCATGATGAATTTGATGATTGCATAAAGAAACAACAAGCATATCTTTGGTTTGTGAATTTTATGAATCACCATGAGTTCACAATAGGTGCAGATGCGTCTTGGAATGCAGATGCGCTAGATAAGTTGTATGGCGATATGAAGATGCTGGATAAAAAACTTATGACAGCACCTAAGGATGCCTATATCGGAATTCAGGATGGAAAGTTTGAAATTATTGCTGAAGAATTAGGTACAACTGTTAGAGTGGATGATTTCAAAAAGTTAGTAGAAGACAGTTTGTCAAAAGTTCTTGCTAATGTTAATTTGAAAGAGTCAGGATGTTATGAGTTGCCAAAGGTATATAGTGATGATGAAGCTCTGAATAAAGAGATGTCTGCTAAGAGCGAATATATTGGAGGCGTAATTACATTACAGTTAGATGATTTGACTTTAGAACCAGGTATGGAATTGTATGATGCTGTTTTAGACAAAACAGGTGATTCCTATACAATTTCTAAGACAAAGGTTCAAAATTACGTGAAAGAATTAGCTGCTGAATATGATACGATGGGTACAGAGAGAACATTTACTTCAAGCTTTGAGAATGGTAGAATTGTAAAAATCTCCGGAACTGCTTTTGGTTATGAGATGGATCAGGAAGCTACTGCAAATGCATTGTATACAGCATTACAAGCCAAGAAAACTGCTACAGTTGAAGCGGTTTTCAAGTCAAAGGGATATACTTTGCAAGGTGAAAATGATATCGGAAATACCTATATTGAAGTAAATCTTTCCTTGCAGAAGGTAATTGCATACAAAGATGGTAAGAAAATTGTAGAAGGTGACTGTGTATCAGGTTGTGAGGCGAATGGTAACGGAACTTGTCTTGGTTTGTATAAAATACAGGATAAATTAAGTCCAACTGTTCTTCGTGGTCAACAAAAGCCAGTAACCAAGACTGTTACAAAGAAAAACAAGAAAGGTAAAAAAGTTAAAGTTGAAAAGACAACGATGGAATATGAATACGAATCTCCGGTAACATACTGGTTGCAATTTAATGGTGGATTTGGTCTGCATGATGCTGCTGGTTGGAGAAGTGTATATGGTGGAAGCATTTATTATTACAATGGTTCTCATGGATGTGTAAATCTTCCGTATGATGTTGCACAAAAACTGTATGAGCACTTCCAACTAGAAGATCCGGTTGTTGTATATTTCTGGGATAACGAAAATCGTAAATAAAGTATAAGACTTTAGGCCTGGCATATGCTATAATTATAGTATGTGTCAGGTTTTATTTTATAGATAATATCATTGAAATTGTCTTTGAGACAATCATATAGGAGGTAAGCTTATGGGAAAAATAATAGACAGAGTGAATCAGTGTCTTGCATGTGTAAGAGGCAAAACAGATTTTATACCGAGGGTTGCTTTGATATTAGGCTCTGGTTTGGGAGATTTGGCAGAACAGATTGAGATGAAATGTAGCATTGATTATTCTGAGATTGACGGTTTTCCGCAATCTACGGTAGCTGGTCATAAAGGCAGATTTGTGTTTGGTTATATTGATGAGACTCCTGTTGTGATTATGCAGGGAAGAGTCCACTACTATGAAGGATATACAATGGAGGATGTTGTACTCCCTATTCGCCTTATGCACGCCATGGGAGCAGAGACATTATTTTTAACCAATGCGGCTGGGGGTCTTGGAGAAGGCTTCCAATGTGGAGATTTGATGTTAATAACGGATCATATTGGGTGTTTTGTTCCAAATCCTTTGTTAGGAGAAAATGAAGATACTTTAGGAACGAGATTTCCTGATATGAGTGAAGTCTATAACAAAGAATTACAAGATATTATTATATCAGCTAGCAATGAATTGAATATTTCCATGAAACGTGGAGTGTATATTCAACTTACAGGACCTAGCTATGAAACACCGGCAGAGATTCGAATGTGTAAAGTGCTAGGTGCATCTGCTGTTGGAATGAGTACGGTTGTGGAAGCAATTGTTGCAAATCATATGAAGATGAAAATCTGTGGTATATCATTTATTTCTAACCTTGCGGCTGGTATCAATGAAACACCGCTTTGCCACGAAGAAGTGAAGGCAGCGGCTGATGCAGTCGCACCGAAGTTTCAAGCTTTGGTAAAACTTGCAATCTCTAAAATGTAATGGAAATGTGTAAAGGGGGAATTCTGTGCGAATTCGATTGTATCATGCGAAGATTGTTACCATGGAACAGAATGCTCAATGGTTTGATGGTGAGGTATGGATCAAAGACAATTTCATAGAAAAAGTCATAAAAGGAAAGTGTGATGATTTTGAGGAGGAATTTGATCAGCAAATCGATTGTATGGGGAACTTGTTGATGCCAGGATTTAAAAATTGTCATGCTCATGGACCGATGACATTCCTTCGTTCTTTTGCAGATGATTTGCCATTGCAGGAATGGTTACATACCATGATTTTTCCGGCAGAGGCAAAGTTAAAGGATGAAGATATATACGTTCTTATGAAGCTTGCCATTTTGGAGTACATAAAAAGTGGTATTACCACAAGCTTTGAAATGTATTTTTCTCCGGAGATGATTGCCAAGGCATGCGTGGACATGGGATATCGTGTTGTAATCTCTGGAACTGTATTTGGAGATGAAAATGGGGTGGATGCTGCGGTTGCTACATTGGAAAAGGACTATAACACTTATTATCAGTGTCACTCGTTAGTGGATTATCGTTTGGGTTTTCATTCTGAATATAGTTGTTGTCGAAAGCTATTAGAAGCAATTGCAGATTTGAGTAAAAGATATAAAGCACCTGTATATATGCACAATAGTGAAACAGAGTTAGAGGTACAAGAATGTATCTCACGTCATGGTATGACACCGATACAGCTAATGAATGAAGTGGGGCTGTTTGAGTATGGAGGTGCTGGTCATCACGTGCTCTATACTGATGATAAGGATCGGGATATTATAAAAGAAAAGGGCCTTTATGTGGTTACCAATCCCTCCTCTAATTTAAAGCTTGCTAGCGGTATTGCGCCTATTAAAGAGTATATTGAAAAAGGTATTCCCATTGCGATTGGCACGGATGGCCCTGCTAGCAACAACAGTTTGAATTTCTTTAAAGAAATGTATCTGACAGCAGCATTACAGAAGGTAAAATATAAAGATGCTGCCGCAATAAAACCTGAAGAGGTGTTGCGTATGGCAACAGTAAATGGTGCGCATTTGCTTGGCTTATATGATTGTGATTGCATTGCAGAAGGGAAAGAGGCGGATTTAATTTTGATTGATTTGTTAAAGCCTAATATGCAGCCGATGAATCATTTAATTAATAATATTGTATACAGTGGTAGTAGTGATAATGTTATTATGACCATGGTAGCAGGCAAGATTTTGTACGCCAATGGTACATTTTGCAATGAAATTTCTCCATTGGATATTTATGAAAAAGCGAATTATATCATACGAAGAATCCAATATGAACTAGATCTTAAAGGATAGTTGGTCTTGATTGAAAACTCTCTCATATACTATATGGGAGGGTTTTTATGTTTGATAGAATCAATACATGGATTTGGATAGTGATTATTATCTTGCTGGAAGTGTTATGGTTGCATAGTATTCAAGTAAAAATGGAAAAAGAATTAGAGGCTAGCGAGATATACAATAAAAAAACAATCAAGTTGCATAACATATTATCAAAAGACTTACAATGCTTTCCGATTGCAGTTCATTATATAGATAACATCAATTTTCAAGATACTTTTCACGCAGACAGAGAACAAGGACTTCACGAAGGTTGTGATATTTTATTTGATGAAGATGTGGCTGGCGTTGTTCCTATTGTTAGCGCCACTGATGGAACAATCACTAATCTAGGTTGGTTACATCTAGGTGGATATAGAGTAGGAATTACATCAGAAAATGGAATATATTATTATTACGCTCATTTTGATACGTATTCTCCCGGGTTGTATGTTGGAAAACAAATCAGTGCGGGAGAGTTTCTTGGCTTTATGGGAAATACAGGAGAAGGTCCGGAAGGTACAGAAGGAAATTTTCCTGTTCATTTGCATTTTGGTATATATGTTCGAGATAATAATGAAAATGAAGAGGCAATCAATCCCTATCCCTATTTGATAAAAATTAATCAGGAGTAATTCTTTTATTTTGGTACAGTTCATGTTATAATAACTATAACTGTGTATTAGTGGTGGAGAAGATTTGCGGATTCTAATAATGTGCAAACGAAAAGGGAAATTTAGAAAAAAATATATAATGAATGGAAAAGGATGAGGTGACAACGAAATGGAAATTCAGCTTTGGCGTGAGATACTAGACCCATATAGGTTAGCGGTAGATGAATTAGTGGTTAAGTTTAATCATATTATTGATGAGTATCGAAATGCTGGTTTGTATTCACCGATTGAACAGGTTACAGGTCGTGTGAAGAAGATTTCTAGTATTTTAGATAAAATGCAAAAAAAGAATATTGCGATTGAAGAGATTGATGATCGTATATCTGATATGGCTGGTATACGAATTATGTGTCAGTTTGTTGAGGATATTGAAAAGGTTGTAGAAATTATACATAAGCGTACTGACATGGAAGTTGTAACAGAGAAAGACTATATTAACAACATGAAAAAGAGTGGATATCGTAGTTATCACATGATTATCTATTATGATGTGTATACATTAGATGGTACGAAGCGTATTCAGGCAGAGATTCAGATCCGAACCCTTGCTATGAATTTCTGGGCAACCATCGAGCATTCTCTTCAGTATAAGTACAAGGGAAATATGCCTTCCCATATTAAAGAAAAACTACTAAAGGCATCAGATGCGATTATTGTATTAGATCAAGAAATGGGTGCAGTGCGTGATGAGATTATGGATGCACAAAACATTTTCCAGTTAAAGGCAACCATTGTATCAGATATTTTGATTAATATTCAGAATCTTTATAAAGTTGCCAGCAAACGAGAGGTTTTAAAGATTCAGGATGAGTTTTACAAAGTATATCAATCTGAAGATTTTGAACAGCTAGAACGTTTTTCTAAGCAGCTTGATATTATTTCTGAAGGCTATAAAGCGCAAAGTCTATACTAAAATCTGTCAAGCAATAAAGCAATTACCTTTGGAGGTCAATATGGAATTACCAATCGCGTTTGAACAGAAAATGAAAGAAATGTTAGGGCCAGATTATGAAAATTATCTGGCCTCTTTTGAGTGTGAAGCTCATCAAGGATTGCGTGTGAATACTTCTAAAATTTCTGTGGAGGATTTTTTGAAAATATCACCGTATGCATTGAAACCAGTTCCTTGGTGTCCCAATGGATTCTATTACGAAAAAACAGAAAAACCTGCAAAGCATCCGTTTTATTTTGCTGGATTATATTATATTCAAGAACCTTCTGCAATGACAACAGCAAGCTTGTTACCAATTGAAGAAGGTGATGTAGTGCTAGATCTTTGTGCGGCACCTGGTGGTAAATCTACAGAACTTGCTGCCAAATTGAATGGTACAGGCCTTTTGGTTACCAATGATATTAGCAATTCTAGAGCAAAGGCGTTACTTAAAAATATCGAGGTTTTTGGTGTTGGGAATGCACTAGTTACCAGTGAACCGCCTAATGAACTGGCCAAACGGTTTTCTGCATTTTTTGATAAAATTTTGATTGATGCGCCATGTTCAGGCGAAGGTATGTTTCGTAAACAATCCAATATGACGAAGGCATGGGAGAGCAATGGTGTGGATTTGTTTGTTGGTTTACAACATTCTATTTTAAAGGAAGCAGTTACCATGTTAAAACCGGGTGGAACGATTATCTATTCGACCTGTACATTTTCAAAAGAAGAAAATGAACAATCTATTGAGTATTTGCTGTCCTTAGATGAGTCACTGCGAATTGTAGACTTACCGATGATTGATGGATTTGATACAGGACATCCTGAATGGGGTAATACAGGTAACAAAGATTTGATAAAATGCAGACGTCTCTGGCCACATCACATTGAAGGAGAGGGCCATTTTGTTGCCATGGTGAAGAAAGATGCGAGTATAAGTCGAATCGTTGATGCACCGACAATGGATTATACATTTACCAAAGAAAAAATGAGTAAAGAAGCGGAGGCATTTATTCAAGAATTGGATTATCCATTTGATATGTCAAGATTTGATGTGCAAAAAGAACGTGTATTTTATATTCCTGAAAAAATGCCATATGTCAAAGGATTACGTATATTACGTTGCGGTTTATACATGGGAGACATGAAGAAGAATCGTTTTGAACCAAGTCAGTCTTTAGCGATGTTTTTGAAAGCATCTGATTATCCAAACTCCATAAAGCTACCAGTTGAGGATGAACGAGTTATCAAATATTTAAAAGGCGAGACAATTGAGCTGACCCAAGAGGAAGAAAAGTATGTACAAGATGGAATGTGTTTAATTTGTGTTATGGATTATCCCTTGGGATTTGGTAAATTAAATCGAGGTACGATAAAAAACAAATATCTTCCTGGTTGGAGATGGATGTAGGAACTTGGATTTTACAAAAGTATATATAAATAGATTGTGAGATTAGAAGGATGAATAAAAAGATAGCAATTGTGACAGGAGCCTCTTCAGGTTTAGGAAGAGAATTTGTTAGACAACTAGATAATTGTTTAAAGACTGTGGAAGAAATATGGATTATTGCTAGGAGAGAAGATAGACTGCAGGAGTTAAAGGCGTCGATATCGAATTTGAATGTACGCGTGATCCCGATGGATATTTGTAAGTGTGATGATTTAGATTCACTATGTTGCATGTTAAACGAGGAAAAACCAGAAGTGCGTTTGCTAATAAATGCAGCTGGTGTAGGTAAAGCTGGAAGATTTGATGTGCTTACATTATCAGAAGCCACGAATATGATGGATGTGAATTGCAAGGCATTAGTTACAGTGACACACATTGTTTTGCCATACATGGCAAAAAAAAGTAATATGATTCAGATTGCTTCTGCGTCGGCATTTATGCCACAAAAGGATTTTGCTGTTTATGCAGCTTCGAAAGCTTTTGTTTTGAGTTTTGCAAGAGCATTGAGAGCAGAACTGAAACATTCTAATGTTTGTGTAACTGTTGTTTGTCCTGGTCCTGTGAATACGGAATTTTTATCAATATCCAACGGTGAACAAGAACAGAAGAAGTTAAAAAAACTAGTGACTGTTGAGGCAGAGCCTGTCGTAAAAAAAGCGCTTAGAGATGCAAAAGAAGGAAAAGAACTGTCTATCTACGGTTTCCCTATGAATGCCGTATTTTTGATGAGTAAAGTATTACCACACGGATTATTTTTGAAGTAGGAGAAGGATATGTCAAAGAAAATGAAAGGCAATATATTGCTGTTGATTACTGCATTTATATGGGGTTGTGCTTTTGTGGCACAACGAACTGGCATGGAATATATTGGACCACTTACTTTTAATGGAATCAGAAGTATAGTTGGTGGAGTGACATTGTTGATTTATCTATTTCTCCGAAATCATTTACAGAACAAGATTCATAATGTGCAAGAAAGAGAGAATAACCCAAAATCTGTTAAGAAAAATGCAACATCTAAAAAATTTACTATTTTATGTGGGCTTGTTTGTGGTGTGTGTCTATTTGCTGGAACTACGTTGCAACAGATGGGTATGGTATATACAACGGCAGGAAAAGCGGGTTTTATAACCGCACTCTATATCATTCTTGTTCCACTTTTAGGTATTTTTCTGGGAAAAAGGATTAGACCCATCGTCTGGCTTGGGGTGTTGTTAGCGCTTGCAGGATTGTATTTATTGTGTGTAGGGGAAGATTTTTCTGTTAACAAAGGAGATATGCTAGTGTTGTTATGCTCCTTTGCCTTTACAATTCATATTACATTTGTAGATAAGGTTTCTCAAAAGATTGATGGAGTTGTGATATCCTGTATCCAGTTATTTGTATGTGGATTGATTTCTCTACCAGGGATTCTTTTGTTCGAGGAGATAGATTGGAATCTGATTTTCCAATGTATTGTCCCGATTTTATATGCAGGTGTGTTGTCCTGTGGAGTTGCGTATACTTTACAAATTGTAGCGCAGAAGTATACAGAACCCACAGTTGCATCCATGATTATGAGTTTGGAATCTGTGTTTGCGCTGTTATCTGGCATGATTATTTTAAAGGAATCTATTACACCTCACGAAATGATTGGTTGTGTGGTAATGTTTGTTGCAATTATAATGGCACAGCTACCAGAGAAAAAATGATAGAGGTATTCTATGCAGGAAATTATGATTAACGAAGCAAATTCCGGACAACGTCTTAACAAATTTCTTGGAAAATATTTAGACGCTGCACCCCAAAGTTTTATTTATAAAATGCTTCGAAAGAAAAACATCAAAGTGAATAAAGGGAAGGCGACAGGTAATGAAGTGTTGCAGTTTGGAGATACAATTCAAATTTTTATGACAGATGAAGCCATTGCAAACTTCCGAAAAGATGGTAAAGTACCGATGTTTGCTACAGTGAATCACATGAACAATGCAAATGAAAATCAACAACATTTAGCAAAAGAGAATGCCTTGAAAGATGTTTCGATTCTTTATGAAGATGATGATATGATGATTTTGAACAAACCGGTTGGCATGTTGTCTCAAAAAGCAGAGCCCAATGACTACTCATTGAACGAGAGAATTGTGGATTATTATTATAGCAATCGACAAAGTGATGCACTTTTTACGCCGTCGGTATGTAATCGTCTAGACCGCAATACCAGTGGAATTATTTTGGCTGGTATGTCGTTAAAAGGTTCACAAATGCTTTCGAAATTATTAAAGGATAGAGCACTAGACAAGTATTACTTAACCATTGTTTCAGGAAAGATAAAGAAAGCAAGTACCATTAAAGGTTTTTTAACCAAAAAAGCCACCCATAATCAGGTGGTTGTATATCAATCACTGGATGAGGCACATGCAAATGGTGTGGATAAGCCGGCGTTTATCGAAACAAGGTATGAACCGCTTTCCTATGGTGAATTTCAGAATATGGATTTTACTTTGTTAAAGGTAAAATTAATTACAGGTAAAACGCATCAGATTCGTGCACATTTACGTTCAGTAGGACATCCGATTATTGGAGATGGTAAATACGGATTAAAAAGTGTCAATGCAGTAATGAAGAAGGAGTTCGGATTGAAACATCAGTTATTACATGCCTATGAGCTGACATTTCCACAAGAGCTGGAGGTTGCGAAGGAAATAAGCGGAAAGCAAATTCAAGCTACCTTGCCGGAAGAATTTTTATATATTGCACAAAGTCTATCCCTTGATGTAAAAAGCATTAGTTATTGTAAGGAGCAATAAGAATGGGAACATGGAATTCTAGAGGTCTTCGTGGATCCACCTTCGAGGAACTCATTAATATGACAAATGATATATATGCAGAAAAGAATCTGGCCTTGGTACAAAAGATTCCAACACCAATTACTCCGGTGGAGATTAATCAGTCTACCAGGCAGATTACGCTTGCTTATTTCGAAAAAGATTCTACTGTTGACTATATAGGTGTAGTGCAGGGGATTCCTATTTGTTTCGATGCCAAGGAGTGTAATACAGATACATTTCCAATGCGCAATATTCATGAGCATCAGTTGAATTTCATGGAACGTTTTGAAATGCAAGGTGGAGTAAGTTTTTTGCTTATTTATTTTACTGCAAGAAATGAGTATTATTACCTTCCGTTTCGTGTGTTGAAAGAATTCTTTGATCGCATTGCAAGAGATGGACATGTTAAAAATTTCAAATATCAAGAATTAGACCCAAAGTATTTTGTAAAACCAGAAGGTGGTGCGCTTGTACATTATCTAGAAGGAATGAATACGGATTTGGTGGAGCGGAAACAGCCGTGACCGTTCTATTGTAATTTTAAATTCTTTCGTATATAATGAAAAATAGTTGATAATAAACAAGGAGAAGAAAAATGGCTAAAAAAATCATTTTAACTGGCGACAGGCCAACCGGAAGACTACATGTAGGACATTATGTTGGTTCATTAAAGAGAAGAGTGGAGCTACAGAATTCAGGTGAATATGACAAGATATATATTATGATTGCAGACGCACAGGCACTTACTGATAATGCAGACAATCCAGATAAGATTCGTGAGAACATTATTGAGGTAGCTTTGGATTATCTTGCTTGTGGAATTGACCCTGCAAAGTCAACAATTTTAATTCAGTCACAGATTCCGCAGTTGACGGAACTTTGTTTCTATTACATGAATATAGTGACAACAGCAAGATTAGAGCGTAACCCAACCATTAAATCAGAGATTAAGATGCGTGGTTATAGCGAGAATGACGGAGAAGGAAGAGGTATTCCGGTAGGATTCTATACGTATCCAATCAGTCAGGCTGCAGATATTACAGCATTCCAGGCGACCACTGTACCTGCTGGTGAAGACCAGAAACCAATGGTAGAGCAGACAAGAGAGATTGTTCATAAGTTTAATACTGTATATGGGGAAGCTTTGACAGAGCCAAGTATTTTGTTGCCAGATAACGAAGCGTGCTTACGTCTTCCAGGCATTGATGGTAAAGCAAAAATGAGTAAGTCTCTTGGAAACTGCATTTACTTATCTGAGGAGCCAGAAGAAATTCAGAAGAAGGTTATGAGTATGTTTACAGACCCTGACCATATTAAGATTACAGACCCTGGTAAGTTAGAAGGTAATACGGTATTTACGTATTTGGATGCATTTAGCAGACCGGAACATTTTGAGCGTTATTTGCCAGATTATGCAAATCTAGATGAGTTGAAGGATCACTATACAAGAGGTGGTCTTGGTGATGTGAAGGTAAAACGCTTCCTTAACAGTGTAATCCAAGAAGAATTAGAGCCAATTCGCAACCGCAGACACGAGTATGAGAAGGATATTGCTTATGTATATGATGTGTTGAAGAAGGGTAGCGAGGAAGCAGAACGTGTAGCACAGGAAACATTAGATAAGGTGAAAGCTGCAATGCGTATTAACTATTTTGAAGATCAGGATTTGATTGCGAGTCATATTGCCAAATATCAAAAGTAATTATAAAATGTTCTTGTTATGCTTTTGTGCATAATAAGAGCATTTTTTGTGAATAAATGTAAGAGAGGGAGGAAAAGTATATGAAAAGAATCCAATCTGTAGTTTTAGCTGTTTTATTATGTGTTTGCCTGAACACAACATTGATTGTATATGCGGATTCTTCCGGAACTTTAATAGAGAAGAAGGCGCATGATATCAATGTAATACCTGATACATATAACACAGGATGCCGTGGTTCGTTGCAATCATATGATAATGCTTACTGCACAATTAGTGCAAAATATGAAAAGACCAATCAGGAAGTAGAAATTCTATTTAACAATAGCGGCGATTACAGAATTCTTGATTTTGGATATAGAAATTTAGATATAACAGGAACGATTGTATTTGAAAATATTGATTTTTCCAATTATACGTTACGCATATATAATGTTGGTAATATGAAGAACAAAGTACATGTAATATTCAAAAATTGTAAGTTTGCTTCCTTTAGTGGTTTTAGAAAAGGTGACAATTTATCATTACAATTTGAACATTGCACATTGCAGCATTTTGACGGAAGTAATGCAGCATTTGAATGGTGTAAGTTTGGCGGTTCTTACAAAGACGGAATCGTACCATTTCAAAATGTCAGTGTAAACCACTGTCTCTTTGCTGACATGTCACAGAAGTATTCAGAGGGTGTTGCTCATGTAGATTGTATTCAGATATATGGATATAATGATACCCCGGTTAAGAATGTACATATTACAAATAGCAGGTTTGAATTACCACCAGTCAATATGGAAGGAAGTCAGGCAACGATTAATGCATGTCTTATGTTACAGCTAGAATACAATGATGCCAGTGATGTTTCTTTTGAAAATTGCATTGTAAATGGTGGTGGATATACAATCTATGCGCATGCTGTCAAAGATGGTTCGATTTCAGATAATGTTTATTTTAAGAATATTCAGTATGGTTGTGCAGCAAAATTTGGGCTGTTGTATCCAGATGTAACAGATACTGTGAAGTTTGAAAATATGCATATGACAGATTCGTTGTATGTCGGTTCGGTATGGAAAGATGATGATGGTACACATATCAGTGTTACGAATGATAGTAATCAGGATAGAAAGCTTGTTGTTGTAACAAATGAAGGTGTGTTTTCGTATGATATACGTGCTTGTAAAAAAGGAAATGCAATGACAACAGCTGATACATATGACTCGCTACCGTTTGATCTGGATATTACGATTGATAAAGATTTGGAGTATATTGTGTGTTATGATAACACACTTGATGGGAATGCAAAGCAAATCCGTTTTGTGAACTGGAATGTGCAAGATGGTAAAGAGCAACCTGTCTATATTGACAATGAGGTTATAAATGAATTGACAAAAGATGCGGATGGTATTTTGTTAGAAGGAAATTGTGGTAAAGATGTAACATTTACATTGACGAAGAATGGTGTTTTGACATTGTCGGGCACAGGCGAAACAGACCAATTTCATTCTACAAAATTTCCGGAATGGAAAGACTATGGAATCTATGTCAAAGAAATTATCGTCGAAGAGGGAATTACAGAATTAGGTACGTCTATTTTTAGAGATTGTCCTGCTGTGAAAAAGGTTTCCTTGCCAGATTCTTTATTAATAATAAGGCAGTATGCATTTGCAGGCTGTACAAGTATTGAAGAACTGACATTTCCTCCATATTTGAAACAAATTGATGCATATATCTTAAACGGTGTTCCAGTACAAGCTGTTTATTTTTATGGTGATGATTGGGATGCAATAGAAGTAAGTGAAAAGAATGATGCATTTATCAATAAGGTAAAGCATATCCGTTCTTTGAAATATGTTTTAAATGATACAAAAGAATCTCCTGCTACACACGATAATCCTACAGAATATATAGCAGGACAAACATTTACTTTGAAAGATGCAGTACGAGAAGGATATATATTCGAAGGTTGGTTTTTGGATAAAGACTATACAAAGAAAAAAGATGGTATAGAAAAAACGGACAAGGACAATTTTTGTTTGTATGCGAAATGGACCAGCAAACAAGAATTAGAAGCTAATAAGCAGAATGTTACAAATAAAGAAACTGTGACAGAAACTGTGACAGAAAATGTTGTTGTAGCGAAAAAGGTTGCCGTACCAAAAAAGGTAAAAGGATTAAAGATTAAAAAAACTGGTAGTAGAAAAATTAAAATAACCTGGAAGAGAAATAAAAAGGTAACAGGGTACCAGATTGCTATGCGTACTGGAAAAAAGGGAAAGTATAAAGTTATTAAAAATATTACCAAGAACAAAAAAATATCATATGTTAAGAAAAAGCTGAAAAAGAAAAAAACATATTATATTAAAGTTCGCGCTTATAATAAGAAAAATGGTAAAAAAATATATGGTCCATATTGTAAAGCGAAGAAAATAACATTGAAATAATATGTGCGATATAAAATGGATATTGACAGAATTGAAATAGTTCATTATAATGTGCATGATTTATTGAAGTATCGAAGTAGCACTTTAATTCGATAAAGCAAATATCACAATTAGCTCTTTGATATAATTATAAACATTCTAAAAAATCAATTGAGAAAGAGTAGGAGACTAAAAATGATGGAAAAACTGTTACATACCCCTCTCGGAGTAAGGGATATTTATGACAATGAATGCAAGAAAAAATTAAAGGTTCTTGACAAAATGCATCATGCCCTTTCGTTATACAGTTATAATGATATAGAAACACCAACCTTTGAATTTTTTGATATATTTAATCAGGACAAGGGTTCAGCTACATCCAATGAGATGTATAAGTTTTTTGATCGTGAGAATAACACCTTAGTTCTCCGGCCTGATATGACACCTAGTATCGCCAGATGTGTGGCAAAGTATTATAATGATGAAGAGTTGCCAATTCGTCTTTGCTACGAAGGAAAAACCTTTATGAATACTCACAATCATCAAGGTAAGTTAAATGAAATCACACAGTTAGGTGCTGAATTAATTAATGATGATTCGTCAGCAGCGGATGCAGAGGTGATTGCAACAGTAATTGATTGCTTTCTTGCTGCTGGTTTGAAGGAATTTCAAATTGAAATTGGAGAGGTTGATTTTTTCAAGGGTATCTTGGAAGGAACAGATTTAGATGAAAAGACCATAGATGAAATTCGTGGATTGATTCATAATCGCAATTTCTTTGGTTTGGAAATGTTGATTAAAGAATTGAACCTGTCCGATGATGTGAAGAAGGTATTATTGAGTTTTGACCAATTGTTTGGTGGACTTGAGATGCTTGAAACAGCAAAAAAGCTTGTGTCAAATAAGACCTCTATCGAAGCAATTGAACGATTGGAAAAGGTGTATAAAGCATTGTCTTACTCTGGTTACGAACAATATATTAGCTTTGATTTTTCGTTGTTGAGTCGCTATGAATATTACACTGGCATTATATTCCGTGGTTATACATATGGAACAGGTGATGCAGTGGTGAAAGGTGGCCGCTATAACAACTTGTTAAAGCAGTACGGTAAGGATGCGCCGGCTATTGGATTCGCATTTTATATTGATGACTTAATGATGGCGATTTCTAGACAGAAGATTGATGTTACAATCGATAATTCAGATAATATTATTCTGTATAATATTGAACAACAGGAAACAGCAATCCGTATTGCAAATCATTTGAGAAAAACAGATCGCAAGGTAGAGTTGATTCGTAAGTCCAAGAAGAAAGAAGTTGCAGATTATGCAGAGTATGGAAAGAAGAATCATTTTTCGGGAATGTTTTATCTAACCTCTGATACAACGATAGATATTTATGATTTTGTAGCAGATGAGATTGGCAGTGCATTCGTTGAAGATATTGAACTTTCGTGATTAAAATTTGAGTGAGGAATAGATATGAGATATTTAACATTTGCGTTAGCTAAGGGTAGACTTGCCAAGAAAACCTTAGGCTATCTAGAACAGATTGGAATTACTTGTGAGGAGATGAAGGATCCAGACACAAGAAAGCTTATTTTTGTAAATGAAGAGCTAAAACTTCGTTTCTTTCTTGCAAAGGCAGGAGATGTTCCGACATACGTAGAATATGGAGCAGCGGATATTGGTGTAGTTGGTAAAGACACCATTATGGAAGAAGAACGTGATAACATTTATGAAGTCTTAGATTTAGGATTTGGTAAATGTAGAATGTGTGTCTGTGGACCAGAATCTGCAAAAGAAACACTACAAAAGAATGAGATTATTCGTGTTGCAAGTAAGTATCCTAATATTGCGAAGAATTATTTCAAAAACAAGAAAAATCAGACTGTTGAGATTGTAAAATTGAATGGCTCAGTAGAGCTTGCGCCAATCGTTGATTTATCTGATGTCATTGTAGATATTGTGGAGACAGGTACAACCTTGAAGGAGAACGGATTAGGTGTATTGGAAGAAATCTGCCCATTGTCTTGTCGAATGGTTGTCAACAAGGTAAGTCTTAAGATGGAACAGGAACGTATCATGAAGATTGTAAAGGATTTGAAGAAATTGTTATATGAAGACTAAGAATTTTACATGAAACGAATGAGAAATATTTTTCGAGTGTGGATTCCAATTGACACAGAATAAAAAATAATGTAAGAGAAAGGCTGAGACGATTATGCGTATTATAAAATTAACATCAGAAACCAAACAGAATCTGTTAGATGATTTATTAAAGAGAAGTCCTAACAATTATACAGAATATGCTGATACTGTACAGGAAATTGTTGATAATGTAAAAGAGAATGGCAATAAGGCTTTATTCGAGTATACCAAGAAATTTGACAAGGCAGATATCAACGAAGGCAATATTCAAGTTACAAAAGAAGAAATCGAAGAAGCTTACAAGCAGGTAGATGCACATTTATTAGAGGTTATCCGCAAAGCGTTAGTGAATATTCGTACATACCACGAGAAACAGAAACAATATAGTTGGTTTGATACAACAGAGGATGGAACCATGTTGGGACAAAAAGTAACAGCTATGAATTCTGTGGGCGTATATGTGCCAGGTGGTAAGGCTGTCTATCCTTCATCTGTTTTGATGAATATAGTACCAGCTAAGGTTGCTGGTGTTAAGAATATTATTATGACTACACCATGTAATGCTGAAGGTAAGGTATATCCAACTACTTTAGTTGCTGCCAATGAAGCTGGTGTAGATGCCATCTACAAGGCTGGTGGTGCACAGGCAATTGCAGCCCTTGCATACGGTACGGAATCTGTTCCGAAGGTAGATAAGATTGTAGGTCCTGGTAATATCTTTGTTGCTTTGGCAAAGCGTGCGGTATATGGCTATGTTAGCATTGATTCCATTGCAGGACCTTCTGAGATATTGGTATTGGCAGATGAGACAGCAAATCCTCGTTTTGTGGCAGCAGACTTGTTATCACAGGCAGAGCATGATGAGTTGGCATCTGCAATTCTTGTGACAACTTCTGAGGAATTGGCAGAACAGGTTTCTGTAGAAGTAGACAAATTCATTGCAGAGTTAAGTAGAAGTGAAATTATGCAGAAATCTATTGATAATTATGGTTATATTCTTGTTGCAGAAAACATGGATGATGCCATTTCAGCAGCAAATGATATTGCAAGCGAGCACTTAGAGATTGTCACAAAGAATCCATTTGAGGTCATGATGCGCATCCAGAATGCGGGTGCAATCTTTATTGGTGAATACAGCTCTGAACCACTTGGAGATTATTTTGCTGGTCCGAACCATGTATTACCTACCAATGGTACTGCCAAATTCTTCTCGCCACTTAGCGTAGATGACTTTGTGAAGAAGTCTAGTATCATTTATTATTCTAAGGAAGCCTTAGAACCTGTTCACCAGGATATCATTGATTTTGCAACCAGTGAGCAATTAACTGCGCATGCAAATTCAATAAAAGTTAGATTTGAGTAGTTGCTTGATGAAGAACCCTTCGTGTACGGAAGGGTTCTTGTTTTTTCTTAAGAATTCCTTAAAACAATAGAAAAAATAATATATTTATTTTATACTACTGTGAAAAATAAGTGAATTAGAAAGGAAAGAAGAGATGAATAATATGAAAAAGATACTGTTTACCTTATGCTTCGTTTTAGCAATGGCTGGAAGCTATTCTATGAATGTAGAAGCTGCTGGTACTATGACGATCAAATCAGAAGTGCAAAGCACCAATAAAATCAAATTAACATGGAAGAAACAAAAAGGTGTGAAAGGATACAAAATCTACAGAGACACATTTTATGGTGATGGGAACTATAAGCGAGAGTTGATTTCTACGTTAGGTAAGAAAAAAACTTCATTTGTTGACAAGAAAGTGAAGGCAAATCAACAATATGAATATACCATTCATGCATACTATTACAAGAATGGTAAAGAGAAAAATAAATATGTTGGTTTTAGTGGTTGTGTAGAAACATGGTTAACAAAACCTCAATTTGATGAGTGGGAAGATTGGGATGAAGGTATTTATGGTCTTGTAAAAACCACACCGAATGAAATTAAAATTCCTGTTGGTACAATAGGTTCTGTCATTGGTGTAGACGTGTTGGGTACATCTTCATTGAAACCAGATGGTATTGAAGTGTTTAAAAAAGTTGGTAAGAAATATGTATCTTATAAGAAAATCAAAATTAAGAACAAAAAGAAAAAGGTATACTATTTCACGGATAAGAACGTAAAAAAGGGAAAGCAATACAAGTACAAATTTAGAACATACAAGAAAATAAGTGGTAAAACAGTATACACAAAAAAAACCAATGCATTTACTGTGTGTGCAATGAATAATCACACATCTATAGATCTTACTGTTACAAAACCATTTGATGTACAAGAAAGAACTATGGAGATTAGTATTACCAATCAGAATGATTATGGTGATTTTACAGACATTTGTGCTATACACTATAATTTCGATAATACGATTATTGATTATGATTTAAACTTTGCTATTGTATCCTATAGTATAGACCAAACATCTTGGAATACAGATATCACTACTTGTAAAGTTCAACCAGGACAAACTGTATATTTACGATTGAAAGAAAGAAAATCACATTCTAATGAATATGAATCTGATGCAACTAGTACAAAAGAAGAAATCAGCTTATGTTTTAAACATAAGTTTTATGGATATGTTCTGGATTACGATTTAATTCATGATAAAAAAGATGTTTATCATGAATAATCAGAAAAATAACTTCGCGAATGCGGAGTTTTTTTCTTTGGAAAAAATCTCTGAAAATGTGGTATTTTATTGAAGAGTGTGTTAAAATACATATTTGTGAAAGATTGCATTTTGATGTGCTAATAAAGAAAGGAGTTCTTATGGCAGATAGAATAGCGTATATCGAAAGAAAAACAAATGAAACCGATATCAAGTTGGAATTACATATTGATGGTACCGGTCAGACAAAGATTGATACAGGAATTGGTTTCTTTGACCATATGTTGAATTCTTTTGCTAGACACGGCTTCTTTGATTTAAAACTCATTGTAAAAGGTGATTTGTATGTGGATTCCCATCATACCATTGAAGATACAGGGATTGTACTGGGAAATGCAATTAAGAAAGCCCTTGGTGATAAAAAAGGAATCAAGCGTTATGGAAGCTGTATGCTTCCAATGGATGAGACGTTAGTTTTGTGTGCTATCGACTTATCCGGCAGACCATATCTGGCTTTTGATGCAGCATTTACTACAGACAGAGTAGGTTATTTTGATACAGAAATGGTGCGTGAATTTTTCTATGCGATTTCATATACTGCCGGTATGAATTTACATATCAAAGTATTATCCGGCACTAACAATCATCATATGATTGAAGCAATGTTCAAAGCATTTGCCAAAGCACTCGATATGGCAGTTACTTATGACGAAAGAATTGTTGACGTACTTTCCACCAAAGGGAGTTTATAAAACATGAGCAGTAAAATGTTATTTTCTACAATAGAATTA
>JAZSPZ010000026.1:0-120114 GCA_045537735.1 Lachnospiraceae bacterium | reverse complement strand
GCGTGAAGCCCCCCTCAAGATGAGATATCCCTGACTATAAGTCAATAAGACCCCTTGAAGACGACGAGGTAGATAGGCTTGAGGTGGAAGTGCAGTAATGCATGTAGCTGACAAGTACTAATAGGTCGAAGGCTTAACTAGTAAAATTTGCGAGAATGTTTCAAGTCAAGAGATAAGAGATGGAAGTTCATCTTTGTATGAAGTTCTGAAGGTACATAAAAAAGTATTGAAGGATTATCGAAGATGTGGTAATCTATCATCATATAGGGGATTGGTCAAATGGTATGATAGGGGTCTCCAAAACCTTTGGTGGGAGTTCGATTCTCTCATCCCCTGCTAAGCAAAAAGAGCTTTGGAATGATGTTCCAAAGCTTTTTACTTTTCACATAACAATTATATTTTACGGGAGGGAACTATATGAATATGAATCCAATGATGCTAATGCAGATAAAGGGGATGCTAGATGATTTTAAAAGAAACCATCCCAAGGTACCAATGTTTTTTGGTGCCGCTGCACAAAGTATTGGTGAGGGGAGTATTATCGAGATTGCAGTTACTTCTCCTGAGGGAAAAAAGATTTGTACCAATATGAGGGTGACAGCAGATGATTTGCGATTGGTAGAACAGATGAAAAATATGAGTGGGATGTAAAACAAAGGCTGTGTGAGTAGTCACACAGCCTATCCTTGCGTTTATTTCATAGAATTGAATTCTTCCTCATCTAGCAGTTCTTCAAATTTGTCTTCTACAGCTTCCCACTCTTCGTCGGTTTTGATATCGGACAATTCAACAGTTTCACCATCTGATTGGTAACGATATAAGAAATATTCACCAGGCTCATAGCCTTCAACTGGGGTTTGTGGCATTAAGGCAACATAGAATTGTTCTTTGATAGAAAAAATTGCTAAAATGTCACATTCAACCTCGACATTATTATCTAGATATAATGTTATTGTGTCTTCGATATACACGATTTCATTTTCTTGCTTCATAATATACCTCCTGGTTTAAGAGTTGATTTTAAGTAACTCAATAAAATCATTTTCTGATATGGCACGACTGAAAAAATAGCCTTGCAATACATCACACATCTGTCCTTGTAAAATTCTCAATTGCTCGATGGTTTCAACACCTTCAGCAATAACGGTGATTCCTAACTGATGTGCAAGATTAATGATAGTTCCTGCAATATATGCATCATTTTTGTTTTCACAAATACCTGCAATAAATGATTTATCTATTTTCAAGGTGTTGATTGGAATTTTTGTAAGATAACTAAATGATGAATATCCTGTTCCAAAATCATCAAGGGCGATTTTTACACCAAGTTCCTTCATTCTATTGATTAATGCTAGGTTGTGGTTGAAGTTAGTCATTAAAACACTTTCGGTTAATTCGATTTCTAAGTATTCCAATGGCATTGAAGTTTTTTCAGGTAAAGCTTCAATTGCCTTAATCAATCGATTGCTTCTAAGTTGTGCCGTAGATACATTAACGGAAATTCGGATTGGTTTAAAACCTGCGTTGGCTAATCTTTGATTAAAACGGCATGCTTCTTGCAATGCCCATTCACCTAATTCATCTATTAATCCACATTCTTCTGCGACAGGGATGAATTCGTCTGGGGAAACAAAACCGACAATTGGAGAGTTTAAGCGCATTAGTGCTTCGCAGCCAATGATTTCTCCAGTAGTTACATCAGCTTGTGGTTGATATAAAAGATAGATGTCTTTGTTATCGATGGCTTCTCGTAGTATATCAATCAAATCATTTCTCCGGTTTACTTCGTCCTCCATAGTGGAACTAAAGAATGTATAACCGTTCTTTCCAGCATTTTTAGAGGAATACATGGCGATATCAGCATTTTTCATAAGTTCACTTAATGACAATCCATTCTGTGGGAATAATGCTACACCGGCACTTAGTGAAATGTGAACGGTTTCGTCTTCTAATAAAAATGGATGAGAAGAAATGGAAATCAGTTTTTCTAAAAATTGTTCTAAATCTTCGTTTGATTTTACTTGGTTTCTCAGAATTACAAATTCATCGCCACCGTTACGAGCAAGAATATCGTCATCGTTGATGAAGGATGAAAATTTGTTGGTGACAGCTTTAAGGAGCAAGTCACCATAATCATGACCTAAGGTATCGTTGATAGATTTGAAACCATCTAAGTCGATGAAGATAACTGCATGGTTTTTTAATCCCATTTTATTGTCTGCTAGTATTTCATTTGCATATTTAAAGAAAGCAGTTCGATTGTATAAACCGGTTAGCGCATCTGTGTAAGCTAGACGTTCCATGTCTTCGTAATGAAGCTGGAGTTCCTGACGGCTAGCTTCTGCTTCTTTCTTTGAAGCAATGGCTTCATTGTAGTTTGTTGAAATGATGTCCATCATCTGGTTAAAACTATCAGATAAGATGCCAAATTCATCTTCGCTATTAATATTACAATGAACGTTTAATTCTCCAGAGGCAGCGGTTTGCATGTTTTCACTTAACTCAATAATTGGTTGTGTATATTTACCAGCTAAACCATGACTGATTTGAATCGATAAAATAATAACGATGATTAACAAAATGATGAATATAGCTGGTAAAGAGGATACGATATTCGTAAATGTATTTGTACTTTGTTTGATGACATATGTCCATTGATATGCATTGATGGCAGCATATCCATAGTTATAATCTTTTCCGATAGATATTACGGAGTTATTCTCAGTCTTAGTGTTAGATTGTGTGATTTCATTTAAAAAAGCTTGATCACTTTCTGAACTTGCATTATAGCCAAACATTGGAGTTCCTGTGTGATCGATGACAAATCCGATATTAGAGGCCTCGCTGGCAAGATAATTGCCAAAATATTTTGCATCGATGTTGGTTCGAACTAAACCTATGGTTTGATTCTTGACAATAATAGGGGTTACAATATCAATGGAATTATCCGAAAACCCTGAATGATTAATAATCGAGGTTTCGGTGTAAGTTGGAATTGGTTCCATCATGATTTCTGTCCAATCAGATACGCTGTTATCAGAGGAAGAAACTACAAGATAGCCATCTATATCATAAATGTAATAATTCACATTACTTTCGTAGTTGTTTGAAATTTGTGTAATTGTATTCTTGATATTGGAATAGTAGGTGGAAGAAGTGTTCAGTAAAACATCTGGTGCATTTACCTTTTCCAATAAATAACTTTTTGTATCGTTAAGATTAGCAATAGCGGATGTTTCGATTACCTGCGCTTCTAATTGTGCGGTAAAACCGTAGCTATAATCCTCTGCAATTAGCTTTGTGTTTTCGGTGTTGATTTGCGCATATTTTGTTGCAGCGACAACGTAAGCAAGGATTGCCATGAGAATAACAGGTATGATAGCTATTAAAATGATAGAACTTTGTAGTGACTTCCTGATAGACATATATATAAAATCCTTTCTGAATGAAAACTCTCTTTCTAAATTATATATAATAAGAAGTTAATATTCAATGAATAAATTCGAAATGTTGTAATATTATACAAAAATGCTGAAAATAAATTGCTATTTATAGTAAATGTGTGTTATAATACAAACAGCGTGAGTACATATTTATTGTATGTTTTTGCAAAATTGGAACTCGCAAATTATATATGTTGAATTATGCATGAAAAATATGGATACAAGGGGGCTACATATGTTCGGAGTATATTTTGGAAAGTACCTTGAGGACAAGGGAATTTTAACAAATGAACAGTATAATGCTATCATCACAGATAGCAAGAATGCAAAGGTGAAATTAGGATTGCTTGCAGTGGAATCAGGATTTATGACGGAGGATCAAGCAGACGAAGTGAATATGCTTCAACAAATGCATGATCGTCGTTTTGGTGATATCGCTGTGGAGAAGGGATATTTGACGGATGATCAGGTTGGAACGCTTTTGAAAAAGCAAGGAGACGAGTATTTATTATTCGTACAAGCTTTGGTAGAGAAGAATATTCTCAGTTTAGATGAAATTCAAAAAGAGTTGAATTGCTACAAGAAGTCTGAACGTTTTACAGCTTTGGACGTAGAGGCAATTAAGAGTGGTGATATCGATAAGATTGTTCCAGTGTTCACAAAAGATAGTGATGTCTCACCGATGGTAAAGGATTATGTTGCGTTGGTTGCACGTAATCACGTTCGCTTTATCAATAGCCATTTCCGCATGGAAAAGGTGGAAAAGTTGAACGAGTATACAGCTACATTTGTTGCAGCACAGGAATTGGATGGAGATTATCATCTATTTACTGGCTTTTGTGGAGATGGTGCTGGTATTAAAGAAATCGCTGAAGCATTCGCGAAAGAGGAATTTGACACAGTGGATTTAGACGTGTTAGATGCGGCTTGTGAATTTTTGAATTGTAACAATGGTTTGTATGCGACAAAGCTAAGTCATGAAGATGTATCTTTGGATATGCTTCCACCTGTTATGAGGGAGTCGACCACAACTATCCGTACAGAAGGTAATATGTATAGAGTGCCGTTCTATATCAAGGATAAGAAAGTTGATTTGATTGTGTGCATTGAGTCGAAGTGGAGTTTGGATTAGAATATATAGATAAAAGAGGAGAATGAGATGGCAAAGATTTTAATTGTTGATGATTCTAGAACATCAAGAAAGATTTTAAAAGGTATTTTAGAAAATGCTGGTTATGAAGTAATTGGTGAAGCAACCAATGGTCAAGAAGGATACGAGCGTTATGTTGAATTGAAACCAGATATTGTGACAATGGATATTACGATGCCGGTACTAGATGGTATTGAGGCGTTAAAGAAAATTAAGGGTGAATATCCAGATGCCAAGGTAATTATGGTAACGGCAGCAGGTCAGAAAACAAAGATGGTTGAGGCTGTTCAGAATGGAGCGAATGAATTCGTTTCAAAGCCGTTTGAACCAGAACAGTTGAAGACAATTATTGAAAAAGTAATGAATTGATGAATTAAATATCGTCAAGCAGAAAAGATTCTGTCAAGCTTGCTTGAACAGAATCTTTTCTATTTGACGGATAAAACAACATGAGCATGTAGACCGATAGGTCAGAATGCGAATGTTGTTTTGCAATTGCGAGAGTGGAACACGGAGCAATTGTATTTAATAATACAAAGGAAAGTAAAAAACCGCATCTACTTGATTGACTTCATAAACAAGATATTATATAGTAGAAAGCGTGAAAGTTTTTCTCTAGAGGTGTTTTTACCAATAAAATAGCCTAATAGAGAGTTAGAATAATATACTTTTAGGAGGACATTATGAGCAAGGTTAAGAGAGTATACGTTGAAAAAAAGCCTGAATACGCTGTAAAAGCAAAGGAGCTATTTGACGAAATAACAGAATACCTCGATTTGGATATCGAGAAGGTAAGAGTATTGATTCGTTACGATGTGGAGAATGTATCGGACGAAACTTATGAAAAGGCATTGAAAACGGTATTTTCTGAGCCACCTGTAGATTATGTTTATGAGAGTACATTTCCTTCAGAAGACGGAGATAAGGTTTTTTCAGTAGAGGCGTTACCTGGACAGTACGATCAGAGAGCGGACTCAGCAGAACAGTGTATTAAGCTGTTAAATGAAAAAGAAGAACCTGTTATTCGTACAGCTACGACATATGTTATTACAGGTAAGGTTAGCGATGAGGAGTTTGATAAGGTAAAAACATACTGCATCAATCCAGTGGATTCAAGAGAAACAGATGATAAGAGTATTCCAGAAACCTTGATTCAGAAATTTGATGAACCTGCGGATGTTGATGTTTTTGATGGTTTTAAAGATATGTCAGAAGCTAATCTCAAGACATTATATGATTCTTTGGGACTTGCTATGACATTTAAGGATTTTTTGCATATCCAGAATTATTTCAATCATGAGGAGAATAGAGATCCATCTGTTACAGAAATTCGTGTATTAGATACATATTGGTCAGACCATTGTCGTCATACAACGTTTGCGACAGAGCTTACCAATGTTACATTTGAAGATGGTTATTATAAGAAACCGATTGAAGATTCATACAATCAGTATTTGGCAGATAGAGAAGTATTATATAAGGACAGAGATGACAAATTTGTATGTTTGATGGATATTGCATTGATGGCGATGAAAAAGCTTCGTTCAGAAGGTAAGCTTCAGGAGATGGAGGTATCTGATGAGATTAATGCTTGTTCTATTGAAGTTCCAGTAACAATCGATGGTGAAGAGGTTATGTATTTGATTCAGTTCAAGAACGAGACACATAATCATCCAACAGAGATTGAGCCATTTGGTGGTGCGGCAACCTGCTTGGGTGGATGTATTCGTGACCCATTGTCAGGACGTTCCTATGTATATCAGGCAATGCGTGTAACTGGTGCTGCTGATCCTACGAAGCCACTTTCAGAGACTATGGAAGGAAAACTTCCGCAGAGAAAGTTGGTAACTGTAGCTGCACATGGTTATAGTTCCTATGGTAACCAGATTGGTTTGGCAACAGGTCATGTCAATGAGGTCTATCATCCGAATTATGTGGCAAAGCGTATGGAGATTGGTGCTGTTGTAGCAGCAGCGCCTAAGAAAAATGTTAAGAGATTAACTTCAGATCCAGGCAATGTGATTGTATTGATTGGTGGAAGAACTGGTCGCGATGGTATTGGTGGTGCAACGGGAAGTTCTAAGAAACATACCACCACTTCCATTGACACATGTGGATCGGAGGTTCAAAAGGGTAATCCTCCAACAGAGAGAAAAATTCAGAGATTGTTCCGCAGAGAAGAGGTTGCAAGTATTATTCGTAAGTGTAACGACTTTGGAGCAGGTGGTGTCAGCGTAGCAATTGGTGAGTTAGCAGATGGTCTTATGATTGATTTGGATAAGGTGCCTAAGAAATATGCTGGTTTGAATGGTACTGAAATTGCTATTTCTGAGTCTCAAGAAAGAATGGCAGTTGTTGTAGATAAAGCAGATGTGGACAAGATGTTAGGTTATTGCGAAGAGGAAAACTTAGAAGCAGTAGTTGTGGCAGAGGTGACAGAAAGTCCACGTTTGGTTATGACTTGGAGAGGCAAGGAAATTGTGAATATCGCAAGAAGTTTCATTGATACCAATGGAGCACATCAGGAAAGCGATGTAACTGTTACTATGCCAGAAAAGGATAAAGATTATTTTGCACAGAATGCTGATTTTACAGATGTAAAGAAGACATGGCTTGAGACCTTAAGTGATTTAAATGTATGTTCCCAGAAGGGTCTTGTGGAAATGTTTGATAGCTCTATCGGTGCAGGTACAGTGGTAATGCCTTATGGTGGCAAGTATCAGTTGACACCAACCCAGACAATGATTGCGAAAGTTCCTATGGATAAGGGACAGTGTAGCGATGTAACAATGATGTCATATGGTTTGGATCCATATATGCTTAGTTGGTCTCCATATCATGGAGCAATTTATGCAGTGGTTCATTCTGTTGCAAAGATTGTTGCAGCAGGTGGTGATTGGAAGAAGATTTATTTCACCTTCCAGGAGTATTTCAAACGACTTGGTACAGATTCCAAACGCTGGGGTGAGCCAATGGCTGCCTTGCTTGGTGCTTATTCTGCACAGATGGGATTTGGTCTTGCATCTATTGGTGGTAAGGATTCTATGTCTGGTTCCTTCGATGATATCGATGTACCACCAACACTTTGTTCCTTTGCAATTGATGTTGCAAAAGCTGGAGATGTGGTTACACCAGAGTTCAAGGCTGCTGACAATGCAATTGTGAAGATTGATGTGAAGAGAGACGAGTATGGTCTTCCAGATTATGAGGCGATGAAAGCCACATATACAGCACTTTATAATGATATGCAAAAGGGATTGATTGCATCTGCTTATGCTGTTTCCTTTGGTGGTATTGTGGAAGCAGTATCTAAAATGGGATTTGGTAATGGAATTGGTGCTGCAATTGCAGATTCTGTAACTGAAGCTGATATGCTTATGAAGAATTATGGTGCAATTATCTGTGAGATCAAGAAGGAAGATGTTGAGAAGTTGACATCGAAGGCAACTGTGATTGGTACAACAACAGCAGATGGAAACTTTAGCTATAAGGGTGTTATTGTGACTATGGATGAAGCCGTGTCGGCTTGGGCTGGTAAGCTTGAAAAGGTATTCCCAACTTCATCTAATGTGAAACAAGAAGCTGTAAGAAATGATATTTACAATACAAGTGATATCTATGTATGTAAGAATAAAGTTGCAAAACCTAAGGTGTTTATTCCAGTATTCCCAGGAACAAACTGTGAGTATGATTCTACAAGAGCATTTGAGCGTGCAGGTGCTGAGGTGGAGACAATTGTATTCAAGAATATGACAGAGACCAATATCTTGGATTCAGTTGATGCATTTGCTAAGGCAATCAGCCAGGCGCAGATTATTATGTTCCCAGGTGGTTTCTCTGCTGGTGACGAGCCAGAAGGTTCTGCGAAGTTCTTTGCAACAGCATTTAGAAATGCAAAGCTTAAGGACGAAATTATGAGATTAATCAACGAGAGAGATGGTTTAGCACTCGGTATCTGTAACGGTTTCCAGGCACTTATCAAGTTAGGTCTTGTGCCATATGGTGAGATTAGAGACCAGAAGGAAGATTCACCAACTCTTACCATGAACAGTATTGGACGTCATCAGTCTAAGATGGTTTACACGAAAGTGGTTACGAATAAGAGTCCATGGTTACAGAAAGCTACTTTGGGTGGTGTATATACAGTACCTATCTCTCATGGAGAGGGACGATTTGTTGCAAGTAAAGAATGGATTGATAAGTTATTTGCAAATGGTCAGGTTGCTACCCAGTATGTTGATATTGAGGGCAATCCAACCATGAATGAGGACTACAATATCAATGGTTCTTATGCAGCAATTGAGGGTATCACAAGTCCAGATGGACGTATTCTTGGTAAGATGGCTCATAGTGAGCGTAGAGACGATTCGGTTGCAATTAATATTTATGGCGACCAGAATCAGTTGATTTTTGAGTCAGGTGTAGAATACTTTAAGTAAGAATATATAATGATAGCAGGAAGAAAGTGGCCGTGTGGTGCTACTTTCTTTCTATCATTTAAAGGAGAACGATATGAAATATATTGTCACAAAGAAAGAAATGCAGGCGATAGATGCCTATGCAACAGATAAAATGGGAATTCCGGCAGCTGTGCTAATGGAACGAGCAGCATTACAGGTTGTGGAAGAAGTGGAACGCTTAAACCCAACAAAGGGAAGAGTGTTGGTTGTTGTAGAAGGCGGTAATAACGGTGGTGATGGTTTAGCTGTCGCTAGAATCTTGTTGGGTAAAGGTTATATGGTAGATGTATACTATATTGCTGGTTTCAGTAGACTTTCCCAACAGTTCCGTATTCAGAAAGAAATTATGTTCAATATGGGAGTGCGACTTCGCAAGGCCATTCCTAATAAAGAGTATAGTGTGATTGTTGACGGTATATTTGGTGTCGGTCTTTCAAGAACTGTGGATGGTCCGCAGAAAAAGGCAATTGACACCTTGAATCAGATGTCTGGTGTAAAGGTGGCTATTGATATTCCTTCTGGAATTGACGCTACCACAGGTGATATTTTGGGTACTGCATTTAAGGCGGATTATACAGTAACCTTTGGATTGAAAAAGCTGGGAATGTTTTTCTCTGATGGTATTGATTATTGTGGAAAGATTATTTGTAAAGATATTGGTCTACCGGAGCAGGCAATTCGAGCGGTTAAGCCGAAAATATATGCATATGATAAGACGGACATGGACAAATTGCCAAAGCGAATTGACAATTCTAATAAGGGAACATATGGAAGGGTTGCAGTGATTGCTGGTAGTAAAAATATGTCAGGTGCAGCATTTTTGTGTAGCAAAGCAGCTTATTCTACTGGTGTAGGGTTGGTAAAAATATATACGCATGAAAGTAATCGTATGATTTTACAATCCCAATTGCCGGAAGCAGTTATGATGACGTATAACGATTATGAAGGTGCACTATCTTGTATTGAGGATGCAATGAAATGGGCCACAGTCATTGTGGTAGGCCCTGGTTTGGGAGTGGATTCCACATCAGAGCGTATGCTATATGAATTACTGATGAATACAGAGGTTCCGTTGGTTTTGGATGCAGATGCATTGAATATATTATCTAACAATATTGATTTGTTAGAAACCTCTTCTGCACCAGTTATTATGACACCACACATGATGGAGATGAGTCGTTTGATTCAGAAAAAAGTATCGGCTATTACGAAGGATCGTTTTACCATTGCAAAACAATTTGCAAAGAAAATGGGCGTCACATTGGTATTAAAAGATGCAAAATCAATTGTTACCAATGGTGGCGAACAGACATATATGAGTTTGGCTGGTAATAACGGTATGTCCACTGGTGGCTCAGGAGATGTGTTGGCAGGAATTATAGCTGGTATGTTGGCAGGTGGATTACCACTGACTGAAGCGGCTATGATGGGTACATACATTCATTGTTTGGCTGGTGATGTGGCCGCAAAAGATAAAGGTAAATATGCAATGCTTGCTTCAGATATTATAGTAGGAATAGGGGAGGTCATGCGTGATGAATAGATATTATCGTATGAGAGCGGATGTTGATCTTACTGCAATCAGAAAGAATATCGAAACCATGAAATGTCTAATTCCTGATGGAAAAAAAATATTAGCTGTGATTAAAGCCAATGCGTATGGACACGGAGCGATTGAAGTGGCCAATGTATTGGACGACATGGCAGATTACTATGGTGTGGCATTTGTAGATGAGGCTGTGGAATTGCGTCATGCAGGCGTGAATAAACCAATTTTAATATTGGGACATACGGATGAGAGTTTATTTGATGTCTTAATCGAACAGAATATCACACAGACTATTTATTCTTTAGAACAAGCAAAAGTGTTATCGGAATTGGCAATGCAAAAAGGAAAAAAAGCCAAGATTCATATCAAGATTGATACAGGTATGAATCGAATCGGGTTTCCTTGTGAAAAGGAAAGTGTGGATGTAATCGCGGATATTAGCAGGCTTCCAGGCATCGATATGGAAGGAATTTATACACATTATTATCTAGCGGATGCTGTAGACAAAAGTTTGGCAAATAAACAGTTGGAAAAGTATACGGTTATGTTGCGCTGGTTAGAAGATGAAGATGTTACCTTCAAGATTCGACACATTTCCAATAGTGCAGGAATTATGGAAATGCCAAATGATTCATATGATATGGTTCGTTCCGGTATTGCAACCTATGGCTTATATCCTTCGGATGAAATGGATCAAGAAGCCTGTGTGTTGTATCCAGCCATGGAACTAAAAAGTCATATCACCCATGTAAAAAAAGTTACATCCGGTGAAACGATTGGATATGGGGCGACCTATATTGTTCCAGAGGATAAAATGATAGCAACTGTGGAGGTTGGTTATGCAGATGGATATCCGAGGGCTTTGTCAAATCAAGGAAGAATGTTAGTTCATGGGCAATACGCACCGATTGTGGGTCGTGTTTGTATGGACCAGACGATGATCGATGTTAGTCATATTGATAATGTGTGTGTTGGTGATGAGGTTGTATTAGTTGGAAAGCAAGGAGAATACCGTATTTCGGTAGAAGAATTGGCAGATATGTCAGCTAGCTTTAATTATGAGTTTGTGTGCAATGTGAATCGTAGAGTTCCAAGGGTGTTTTACCAAAATGGTGTTGTTCTGGATGAGAAAAATTATTTGATATAGGCATAAAGCAACAGGTATAAAATATTGAGACACTCATGAATTTGTAACCAATGGAATAACCCGAGAATACAATGGTAATACTTAGAATACCTGATAAAGCTGTTTAGTGGATGAAAAACTTACATAAAAACAGTGTACATAATCAGGAATTCATTAACTGGAGTGTGATATCATTGGTAGTATCAAGAGGGGATATATATTATGCAGATTTGAGACCTGTAGTTGGTTCGGAGCAAGGCGGAGTAAGACCGGTCCTCATTATACAGAATGAGGCGGGAAATCGTCACAGTTCCACTGTGATATGTGCGGCGATTACGAGCAGACAAAACAAATCACCGATTCCTACCCATGTTGAGTTGGCAGCAAGTAGGTGTAATATTTCCAAGGATTCTGTGATTCTATTGGAACAGGTAAGAACAATTGACAAGCAGAGATTAAGAGAAAAAGTTTGTCATCTTGATGATGATATTATGGGAAGTGTCAATCGTGCATTAAAGATTAGTTTGGCGCTATGATATAACAAAAGAAGAGAGGTAATAATAGTTATGGCAGGTACTGGGCCCAGTAGCTTAAAATCATTTTTTGGTAAGAAAAATAGTGAAGATCAGGCAGAATTGGTGGAAGAAGAAATTCTCTCCATTGTGGAGGAAGGTCACGAACAAGGTGCAATCATGTCTGATGAGGCAGAAATGATTTCCAATGTATTTGCGTTTGGAGACAAGGAAGCAAGGGATGTTATGACACCAAGACAGAAAGTTGTGGGAATAGAATCTACAGCGGATGTGGCAGAAGCCTTGCACATTATGCTGGAGAATAATTATTCCAGGTATCCAATTTATGAGGAAGATTTGGATAATATCGTAGGAGTGCTACATATTAAAGATACAGTGGAGGCATATCTTGCGGACGATAAGCAGCTTGTGGGAGCGATTGGCAGTGAGCCTTGCTATATTCATCCGACACAAAAAATTAGTAAATTATTTAATGAAATGCAGACGAGTAAAAGTCATATCGCCATTGTGGTTGACGAGTATGGTCAAACAGAGGGTATTGTGGCTATGGAAGATTTGATTGAGGTTATTGTGGGTGATATTCTCGATGAACATGATGAAGAAGAAATCGACATTATGAAATTAGCTACAGGTGAAGGATATATAGTAAAGGGAAGTACAGAGTTAGAAGAATTAGAGGAATTGTTTGGAATCTCATTCCCGGATGAAGATATTGACACGGTGAATGGTTTCATTTTGTATGAACTGGGACATTTGCCGAAAGAAAATGAGGATGTTCATATAGTATATCAGGGATTTTCATTTGTTGCGGTGGAGTGTCAGGACCGAATGATAAAGAGGGTACGAATAAGAAAAATTTACAAGGAGGAAGAAAAAGATGATTAACTTTTTGATTAGTTTAGTGGTAGGTGCAATTTCAGGTTGGATTGCAGGTATCATTATGAATGAGTCAGGTGGTTGGCTTAAAAACATGATTCTCGGTATTATCGGTGGTGTGGTAGGAGGATTCTTGCTGGGCATTATCGGAATATCAGGAAGTGGCATTATTGGCAGTATCATTGTTTCTGTCATTGGTGCCTGTATTTTGATTGCCGCTGGTAGATTCTTTCTGAAATAGCAAATAGAAGTAGCAAAGCAACTGGCTTTATGTTAAGGTCGGTTGCTTTTTTTGTGCAATCTTTTCTTTCATCGGTTGTTTGAGCGTGTTTGTCGGAAAGAAAATATAGTAGCAGCTTTCTATGTTATGATTTTCCTATCTTTGTAAATAATAAGGGAGGAAAATGTATGAAGATGAAAAAGTATATTGTAGCATTAATATTAGCATTGCTATGTGTTGTGGTCGTAAAGCCGATGGATGTACAAGCGGCCAGTGGTTCTTGTGGATCTAGTAGTACATTTACTTACAATAATGGAGTTATGACTATTTCGGGAACCGGAGTAGTGGATGAGTATATGTGGTCGGATGCATATCGTACAGGAACTACGAAATTGATAATTGGTGAGGGAATCACAGAAATTGGAGTCAATGTATTTGATAGGTTTACAGCTTTGTCGCAGGTGAGTTTTCCATCCACATTGAAGAAAATTGGTATGGGCTCTTTTTCAAACTGTACTTCGTTGAAAGAGATTACAATTCCTAAGACTTTGACAGAGACAGGCGGATATCCGTTTGATAGATCTGGTATTCAGACTGTTACATTTGCAAATGGTACCACAGTGATTGATGCGGGATTTATGGCAGGCTGTAGCAAACTGACGGAAATTAATTTCCCTAATACTTTAACTGAAATCGGAGTGGATGCATTTAGTGGATGTACGTCACTAGCACAGGTTTCCTTTCCGTCTTCGTTGAAAAAACTAGGAATAGGTGCTTTTGCAGGTTGTACAGGATTAAAAAACATTACGATACCAAAAGGATTGACAGAGACAGGTGGATATTCGTTTGATGGATCTGGCTTGGTGACTGTTAATTATGAACCGGGTGCAACTGTCGTGCCAGCCGGTATGTTTGGGGGATGTACCAATTTGACAACGGTTAATTTTTCTCAGTCTATTAAAGAAATTGGTGTACATGCGTTTAAAGGCTGTACATCGCTAGAGAAGATTGCGCTTCCGTATTATCTAGAGGAACTGGGCATTGGTGTTTTTGATGGTTGTACAAAATTAAAACAGGTTACGATATATCAGAAGGTAAATGCTATTGATATGTGGTGTTTTGAAAATACAGCAGCTGGCTTAACAATCTATGGAAAAAAGAATTCATATGCGCATAAGTATGCAAAGGAAAACGGATATTCTTTTGCAACTTGCAAGGTTCCTGCACTGAAAGGAATCACTTATACAAAGAGTAATTTGAAGTATAAAGTTGTGACAGATTATATTGATGGTAAGGGTACAGTTATGGTAACTGGAATGAAGAAGAATACGTCTTCTGTAACAATTCCAAAGACTGTGAAACTTGAGAGTTATAATTATAAGGTTGTAAAGATTAACAATAATGCATTTAAGGGTAAGAGTAAGCTAAAGAAAATTACAATTAAGTCTACCCATCTTACTTCTGTTGGTAAGAATGCAATTAAAGGAATTAATAAGAGAGCAACCATTAAAGTTCCAAAGAATAAATTAGCTGCTTATAAGAGATTATTTAAGGCTAAGACTGGATATAAGAAAACAATGAAGATTAAGAAATAGTAGAATGATTTATCGTAAAGATAAAGAGGAGCGACGATGTACCATCGTCGCTCTTATTTATTTGCATAAAAATATTCATGAAAGTCACTCATATAAAAAGAAATTACCATGTCGGATAAATAAGGGATTTCGTCGGAAAATATAGAAAATGAATTATATATTTGTTAAAATTACACTGTTATGCAGTTTGCATTTGATGACATGATGTTATGTTTGCGACTGCCTAATTATTATACTTGTATATTTTATGAACGAAAGATAAATCAGGGGTTATCGAAATGCAGTATACAGAAACACAGCATCATTTGACAATTTTTATATGTGAGGATATTGAGGAGCACAGTACTAGACTATCTGATATATGCAAGGTTTTGTCTGAGGATTATGCAATGACAGTAGAGTGTTTTTCATCAGCAGAGAGTTTGAAAGATCGTTTGGAAAGTATCCAACAAAGGGAAGAGAAATTTCCCAATCTTATCTTAATGGACATTGAATTGCCTGGAATGGATGGCATCACTCTTGGAAAGCAGATTAAGCAGATGAATCCAGAGGTGTTTCTGGTCTTTGTAACAGCTTATATTGAATATGCAGTAAAGGGTTACGAAGCAAACGCCTTTCGTTATTTGTTAAAACCATTATCTGTGGATGTGATGCGAACATTGATTGCAGATATACAGGCGGAATACAAGAAAAAGAAGAAGTTACTTGTTAAGACAAAAAATGGAGAAATGGTGGTTTCTTTGCAGGATTTATTGTATATTAGTGCAGAGGACAAATATACAGTCTTGTACACGAAGAATCAACATTTTATCAGCGATTATAGCTTGAAAAAGTATGAAGAACAGTTGCGTGGGTTGGGATTCTTCCGTATTCATAGAAAGTATCTGGTTAATCTTTATCATCATCAGGGGATTCAGGCTGGTAAGGTTGTATTGTCCACAGGCTGTATGCTTCCGATTAGCAAGAAGCGTATGCCTGAATATCAGAAACAGTTGTTTCGTTATTTAGGAGAGGATATAGTGTGATGGATATTATTGTGTCTGTAGTGGCAGTGTTGATGAATGTCTTTGCAATGTTAGACATTTGGTTGATTCTTTGGTTGTTGTTTGGATGTGATATGAAGATTAATCAACGCAATATGATTATTGCTGTGGGAACATTTGTTGCATTCAATGTGGTTGGTGCAATTGCTTTGCAGGAACAGCCAATGACCTTGTTTCTTGGGATTTGTCTATATTACGTGATTGGGACGACGCTGTTGACAAAAAGTCGCAGATTAAAGACATTGTTTTTGGTGATACCAGCGGTGTTGGTTTATTCCCAATGGGGCTCTTTTTTGAATTTGATAGAGAAATTAACAACGCTAGATAAGTTCTATATTGCTAATAGTCAAGGAGAAACATTTACTTTGATTGGTTCTCTTTCGGATGCATTGCTTTGTCTGACACTTTTTTGTTTAAGCAGAACGAGAGTGGCAAAATCCAAATCCATACAACTTACAATTGGGGAAGGAATTTTCTTATCTGTATTTTGTTGTTTATCTCCGGCAATTGTTGTAGGCTTGGAATGGTTTGAAGGTATGGTGAATGCGCCTGCATATAAATTTACATGGATTGCATTTATGATTCTATTAAATGTGGCAGTGGTGTATGCAATTGTGCATAGAAAGAAAGCGACCTATTACAAACATTTGTCAGAGGGATATAAGGAAGAATTTGAATCAGAATACTCTGTGTTTCAAGATTATAAAGAGCAGCAAGCGGATACCATTAAGTTTCGTCACGATTGGAAGAATCATATGTTATTGCTCCAGGGAATGATGGAACAGGGACAGTATGATAAAGCAGAGCAGTACTTTCGAGAACTAACTGCATCCACAGACAAGAGCGTGCGTAAGATTGCCACAGGCAATGAATTGTTGGATATGGTCTTAAGTGGTAAATTAGGGCAAATAAAAGAACTGGATATAAAGCTTTCGGTTAATGGTGACATGTCGTGGTTTGATAACATGAAACAGGTGGATTGTTGTATCTTACTTTCCAATTTGATTGATAATGCAATAGAAGCGAATGGTAAGTTAGATAATAATCGCTATATCTATCTTCGGGCAAGAAGAACAGAGAGCTTATTCTATTTTGAGATAAAAAATCCAATGGTGGGAGAATTGCAAAGAGAAGAGGAACGCATTATCTCTACAAAGGATGAGAGCGAAAAGCATGGTATTGGCTTACTGAATGTATATGACATTATAGATACTTATAAAGGTCAATACCATATTACAACCGATCATCAAGAATATACATTTCAAATGGTATTCTCCTTATAGGAGGATACCATTTTTGTTAAAATCTTGTTGCGCTTTTCTGTAAAGAAAAAGAACAACGTTCAATAGATGAGTGTTGTTCTTCCTATGAGTAGATATACATGATAATAAAAATGATTGCCAATCCCAGTAATAGGTGAAAAGGTTGCTTTAAAATCATACTGGTAATCCAAGTAATTAGAATGAGTAGTATTAGCATAAGCATGGTTATGCGAAATGTAATTAACATCTTATGTTTCCTGGTAATTGCTGCAATGAAGTATGTAAGAATCATAAGGGCAGCCATGACCATGATTAAAGTAAGTAATATTTTCATGACATCACCTCGTCTATATCAAGTATTAGTATTGGTTGAAGTTACACATATATATATGTAGTGTACCACAAAACATTTGTTCCCACTAGTCCTTTTGTTTAGAATTTATGAAAAAATGTAGAAAGGTGGCGTTGCAAGTGCTACTTGAAAAAGCAGGAACATAGTGATACAATAAAACCCGCGTATAGATTACAAAAAGATAGGAGTTAGATTTATGTCAGGACATTCAAAGTTTGCGAATATTAAGCATAAAAAAGAAAAGAACGATGCAGCAAAGGGTAAGATTTTTACTATTATCGGTAGAGAAATTGCAGTCGCAGTGAAAGAGGGTGGCGCAGACCCTAATAACAATTCAAAATTACGAGATGTCATCGCAAAGGCAAAAGCGAACAACATGCCGAATGATACAATTGAACGTGGTATCAAGAAGGCGGCAGGCGACGCAAATGCAGTGAATTATGTGGGTATTACATATGAAGGTTATGGACCGAACGGAACAGCCATTATTGTAGATGCTCTTACAGATAATAAGAATCGTACCGCTTCGAATGTGCGTAATGCATTTACGAAAGGTGGCGGTAATGTTGGAACAACAGGTTGTGTATCCTTTATGTTTGATAAAAAGGGACAGATTATCATTGATAAGGAAGAGTGTGATATGGAAGCGGACGACCTTATGATGATTGCATTAGATGCAGGCGCTGAAGATTTTGCAGAGGAAGAGGATAGTTTTGAGATTCTTACAGCTCCGGATGATTTTTCGGTAGTTAGAGAGGCACTAGAGAAGGAAGGTATCGCAATGGCTTCTGCAGAAGTAACCATGGTTCCACAAAACTACGTAGAGCTTACTTCCGATGAAGACATCAAGAAGATGAATAAGATTCTAGATTTGCTTGACGAGGATGACGATGTCCAAGCGGTTTATCATAACTGGGACGAATAGGGACGAAGAGGATTTTGCTCAAGCACCAGACAAGCGGAAAAGATGTCGTATGTGCAACGCACATACGACATCTTTTCCGCTTGTCTGGTGCTTGAGGGCAAAATCCTCGAGGACAGCTTATCAGTTATCTGCTATTCTGCGAAGCAGAATTAGGTCACCGCGATAGCGGTGGCAGATAACTGGTAAGAGGAAAGTAGAGGACGGGTAACTATCTTTTTCTTCTTACTGCGAAGCAGAATTAGGTCACCGCGATAGCGGTGGCAGATAACTGGTAAGAGGGAGGAATGAATCATCCCCTCTTTACAACTTCCTTTCAAACATCCCCTTATCAAACTCCGCATTAAAATAATAAAAATTCTTTTCATCCATTTTCGCTTTTGTCATTTCTAAAGCTTCACCAAATCTTTGAAAATGCACGATCTCTCTTGCACGTAGGAATTTAAGTGGTGCACGTACATCTGGATCATCGATCACTCGTAACAAGTTATCATAAACCGTTCTAGCTTTCTGTTCAGCAGCAAGATTTTCAAACAGATCTGTAATAGCATCACCCTTTGACTGAAATTCCAAAGAAGTAAATGGAATTCCGGCAGCAGCTTGAGGCCAAAGCCCTGTGGTATGGTCGATATAGTAAGCATCAAACCCGGCAGTTTTTGCCTGCTCCGGTGTCAAATGCTTTGTCAGTTGATATACCATCGCACAGATAATCTCCATATGATTGATCTCTTCCGTACCGATATCTGTGAGCAATCCGCCAACCTGTTTGATTGGCATAGTGTATCGCTGAGCCAAGTAACGCATAGAAGCCGCAAGTTCACCGTCAGGACCACCATATTGACTGATAATCAACTGCGCAGTCTTTGGACAGGTGTTTTGAATTTTAACTGGAAATTGTAATCGTTTTTCATAACTCCACATTAGATAAGACCTCCTTCCCAAGGTGCTGGGCCTTCACCCCAACCATAGCAATTGGTATCATTTTCACCAGTGATCATAGAAATCTGAGTGAGAGGATAGAACTTGTCAGCAAAGGTTGCTAATAAATCCAAACGTTTCTGTAATAGTTCCTTAAATAGTGCCAATCCATTCTGACAGTTTGGATGTGTATCCAGATAAAGTGTTAAATCATTAATTGCAAAGCTGATGGTGGAAAGCTCTGTCATCATTTGCTCCCTCTCATTTTCTTCTGGATTCGCGGAGATGGTAGCAGTGTTGAGTGTACTGTCACCGATTTCAGCTTTAAAAAATGGAAGATTCAGACAAGGAAAAATGGTTCCCTCCATAAGTGCGGTTTTGTAATCATAAGGTTCGCACCAGTTTTGCTTGGGGATAGATGCCATTGCCAGAGTTTCTGAACAAGAACAACAGGTATTTGTATCCATATAAACATCTCCTTTTCGTTAGTATTGATTAAAAAATACAGACATTTCAATCAATGTGTGATTAACATTGACTTCTCTTGTGAAAATGAAAGAATGTCCGTAAGAATAGTCTCTGCATTTGAATGGAATCGTATTAGAACAGTTATTTCCATAGAATTTTTTTGAGTTTTCATTTTTTTTATGATATACTGTATCCAAATGTGTATTCATATTTCATTTTAAGATGGAACGTGAATAGTTGGATCATTTAAGAAAATAAACATTACATATAAAGGAGATATACTATGAAACTCGGTATCGTGGGACTTCCAAATGTAGGAAAGAGTACATTATTTAATTCGTTGACAAAGGCAGGAGCGGAATCAGCAAACTATCCATTCTGTACCATCGACCCAAATGTGGGCGTGGTTCCAGTACCGGATGAGAGAATTGATGTTTTGACCAAGATGTATAATTCAAAAAAGACAGTTCCGGCTGTTATTGAGTTTGTTGATATTGCTGGACTTGTAAAAGGTGCTTCTAAAGGTGAGGGTCTTGGTAATCAGTTCTTGTCCAATATTAGAGAGGTAGATGCAATTGTGCATGTGGTGCGTTGTTTTGAGGATACCAATGTGGTTCATGTAGATGGAAGTATCAATCCTCTTCGCGATATTGAGACAATTAACTTCGAGCTTATTTTTTCTGATATCGAGATTTTGGAGAGAAGAATTGCAAAGAATTCTCGTGCGGCGAATAATAACAAGGATATTGCCAAGGAAGTGGAATTCATGAAGCGCATCAAAGACCATTTGGAAGGTGGTAAGCTTGCAATTACATTTGAAGTGGATGGCGAGGATGAGGAAGCTTGGATGGCAGATTATAATCTTTTGACTGGCAAACCAGTTATCTTTGCAGCCAATGTTGCAGAGGATGAGCTGTCAGATGATGCTGCAGATAACGAATATGTGAAAGCGGTAAAGGAATATGCTGCGGAATATAGTTTTGAGGTATTTGCAGTATGTGCACAGATTGAGCAGGAGATATCAGAATTAGATGACGATGAGAAGAAAATGTTCTTAGAGGATTTGGGACTCTCTGAATCTGGATTAGACAAATTGATTCGTGCAAGCTATTCATTATTAGGTTTGATTTCTTATCTTACATCAGGTGAAGATGAAACAAGAGCATGGACCATTAAGAGAGGAACCAAGGCACCACAGGCTGCAGGTAAGATTCATACAGATTTTGAGAGAGGATTTATTCGTGCAGAGGTTGTAAATTATAAGGACTTAGTAGAGAATGGGTCGATGGTTGCAGCCAAGGAAAAGGGTTTGGTTCGTTCAGAAGGTAAAGAGTACGTTGTACAGGATGGAGACGTTGTATTGTTCAAATTTAACGTATAATTAAGACAAGGAGGAGTTCCTTATGTATGAAATACGATTTCCTAATTTGGGGATTGAATTGGAAAAAGTAATTGACGGATTTACAATTGGTAATTTTGAAATGCGTTTGTACGGCATTATTATTGCACTAGGATTTGTGCTTGCTTATGTTTTGATTGCAAAAGAAGCAACAAGAACAAAACAGGATCCGGAATTATATCTGGATTTTATGTTGTGGATGGTAGTACCGGCTATTCTTGGTGCAAGAATCTATTATGTATTGTTTAGCCTGGATGAATTTGTTAAAGAGGGACAATCGGTAGGAGATACGATTCTTGGAATGTTAAATATCCGTGGTGGCGGTCTTGCGATATATGGTGGTGTCATTGCAGGTGTTATCACGTTGATTATCTTTGCGAAGAAGAGAAAAGTGAGTCCTATGCTTATGATGGATACAGCCTGTATGGGACTTTTGCTTGGTCAGATTATGGGGCGTTGGGGTAATTTCTTTAATAGAGAAGCCTTTGGTGGATACACCGATTCCTTGTTTGCCATGGCAATTCCAGTGGATTGGTTTGGAAGTAAGAACTATCTCATTAGCACTGTCAACAATGGTGTGATTACACAAGAAATGATAGATCACGTGTTGGTTTTAGATGGAAAAGAATTTATTCAAGTTCATCCAACATTCCTGTATGAGTCGGTTTGGAACATAATAGTATTGTTAGTCATTTTCATGTACAGAAGATATAAAAAGTTTGATGGTGAGATGGCTGCAATGTATGTATGGGGATATGGCTTAGGTCGTGTATGGATAGAAGGTTTGAGGACGGACTCCCTCATGTTGTTTGGTATGAATTTTAAGACTTCGCAGTTATTGGCAGCGCTCTGTGTTGTAGGTGCATCCATTTACATCGTTTACAAGAGATTGCAGTTGAGCAAAGTGGAAAGTGCAGATGAAGAATCGTAAATGCTTATAAATGATAAAATTATCATACATAGAAGAGATTATCGAAACGATAATCTCTTTTTTTGTTTACAAAGATGAGCCAAGGAAAGAATTGCTGGTATATAATATTCTGTTTGGACAAAGTGGGGGTTAGGTGGGAATAGGCTCCACTTTCCCCCACCGACATTTTTTGTCATTTTATCACAAAAACCCCACCATACAATATGTGTAAAATTCTGAGCTTCTTGATACAAGATATTGTGTTTGCGGCGTGTATGCTTGAGAAAAAGTGATAAAAAATCATGCAAGATGCACAAAAAACGAAAGAAAAATTTAGCTAATTTTACAATGGCATATCTAGAAATCTTTTATTGCATTATGTAACCTTATGGGGTACAATAGTGGATGTAAGTGGTGGATAGTGGTGATTGGTGGTAGATAGTGGTGGATTTACTAAGGGAATCACAGAAATCATTACAAGGGATGAAAGGAAGGTGAGATCATGTCCAAAGGATTAAAAGGTGAATATAATCATTCCGTAGATGCCAAGGGCAGAATGATCGTACCTTCAAAGTTAAGAGAACAATTAGGTCTTTCTTTCGTTGTGACAAGAGGTATGGATGGTTGTTTGTTTGCATATCCCAATGATGAATGGGATATTTTTGAAGGCAAGTTAAGACAACTCCCAATGACCAATGAAAATTCAAGAAAGTTCAAAAGATTTTTTCAAGCCGGAGCAACAGATTGCGAAGTGGATAATCAAGGAAGAATATTACTTCCTGCAACACTTCGAGAGTTTGCAGGTATCACTAAGGATGTAACAATTGTTGGTGTTGGTGAACGAGCAGAAATCTGGAGCAAAGAGAAGTGGGAAGAGAAGAACAATATTGATGATATCGATTTCAATGAATTGGCACAGGGAATTGAGGATTTAGGAATTATGATTTGATAAGCAAAGGGCTTATCAATAAATAGAGGAGGATAAACGTGGAGTTTTCACATAAGTCGGTTTTGCTAGATGAGACTATAGAAGGACTGAACATAAAAGATAACGGAACTTATGTGGATGGCACCTTAGGTGGTGGTGGACATGCGTTTCATGTGTGCGCGCGATTATCCGATAAAGCTAGGTTCATAGGAATAGACCAGGATGCAGCTGCCATTCAGGCGGCAGGCATCCGTCTATTACCATATCAAGATAAAGTTAAAATTGATATTGTAAGAAGTAATTATCTAAAAACCCCTCAGGTTCTGAAAGAATTAAACGTCGACGGTGTGGATGGCATCGTTTTGGACCTGGGGGTGTCCTCCTATCAGTTGGATACACCTGATAGGGGATTTACATATAGAGAGGATGCACCTCTTGATATGAGAATGGATCAAAGGCAGGAGATGACTGCTAAAGATATTATTAATGAATATTCAGAGATGGAACTTTTCAGAACCATACGTGATTACGGAGAAGAGAAGTTTGCGAAGAATATTGCGAAACACATTTGTCGTGCAAGACAAGAGAAAATCATTGAGACAACATTTGAGCTCAATGACATAATTAAGGCTGCTATACCAATTAGAGCTAGGTCTGCAGGAGGGCACCCTTCGAAAAGAACATTTCAGGCTATCAGGATTGAATTAAACCAGGAACTGACCATTCTTGAGCAATCCATCGACCAAATGATAGACCTTTTAAACCCAGGGGGCCGAATTTGCATAATTACGTTCCACTCGTTAGAAGATCGGATTGTAAAGAGGATATTTAAGACCAATGAAAATCCTTGTACATGCCCTCCCGACTTTCCTAAATGTGTGTGTGGTAAAGTTTCCAAAGGAAAAGTGGTCACAAGGAAACCAGTACTACCATCACAGGAAGAACTTCTTGAAAATAGAAGAAGCAAAAGTGCAAAACTTCGTGTGTTTGAACGTGCGTGATTGGTATTGAGTAAATATATATATTATTTATCACGGAAGATAAATGTATTTAAAAGAGGGGAATGAAGTCAGTGGATTCAAGAAATGAGCAAAGACGTTATTACATTGAAGGTAATACCGCGAGACAATTAAATACAGTACCTCAAAGGATTGAGAGACCTAAGCAGCAAAAAGAACGCAAGGTTAATGAACGAATCAATAGAAATTCTAGGCGTGCAAGAGCGTTTGATTTAAAATATACAGTTTGTTTAATGGTTGCAACAACATTTTTATTTGTTTCTTGTGTGAATATGCTTACAATCCAATCGGATATTACAGAGCAGAGAAGACAGATTGCTACTTTAGAGAGCACATTAAATGAACTTACAGACACCAATAATGAAACAAGTAAAAGACTGGAAAGTTCGGTGGATTTACCAAAGATTTATGAAGTGGCAACAACAGAACTGGGAATGGTGTATCCAAAAACTGGACAGGTTGTTTCGTATGAAGCAAGTAATCCAGACTATGTAAAGCAGTTTAAGGATGTGCCAGTTGAATAAGATTAGGTGATAGCATGGCGAGGAAGAAAAAAAGATTTCTACAGAGAATGAAGAACAAGTTACTGGTAATAGCAGTGTTTTTGTTTGTAGGTTTCTTGGTTCTTGTAGGAAGAATGATATACATTAATGCAAAAGATGGAAAACGATATGAAAAGATTGTTTTGGCACAGCAAAGCTATGACAGTATTGAAATTCCATATCGGCGTGGCGATATACTAGATCGCAATGGAACCCAGCTTGCAACAAGTGAAAAGGTATATAACTTAATTATGGAACCAAAGAATATTTTGCAAAGTGACGAAGTAAAGGTTGCTACCGTCGACGCTTTGACAAAATATTTTGATTTAAAGGAAAAAGATATTGAAGAGGCATTGGCGGATGATACATCTCTGTATAAAAAAATGCTAAAAAAACTTTCCTATGAACAGGTACAACCTTTTAACGAATTCGTCGCTACAAAGGATGGGAAAAATGTGAAAGGTGTTTGGTTTGAGGAAGAGTATGAAAGATCTTATCCATATGGTTCCTTGGCATGTCACGCATTGGGCTTTACAGTAAGTGGTAATGTGGGACAAGGTGGTATTGAAGGGTATTATAGTGAAGAATTGAATGGTGTCAATGGTAGAGAATATGGATACCTTACCCAGGAATTGACGTTGGAACGTACGACCAAGGCACCAGTGAATGGATATAATATTGTTTCTACAATCGATGCAAATGCACAGAATATTGTGGAAAAGAAAATTAGTGCTTTTATGAAGGAAACGGGAGCAAGAAACGTATCGGTTTTGGTTATGGATCCCAATTCCGGAGAAGTGCTGGCCATGGCAAATTCTAATAGTTTTGACTTAAATGAGTCTTATGAGGATAGTGCCATTGCATATATGTTTGAGGCCAGAAATATTGATTATCTTTTGACGGACTCAGAGGTGAAGAAGTATTTTTCTGTAGCAGAAGGAGAAACATTATCTGAGGAAAAGACAACATTGAAGGCAATGTTGGAAAATAAGGAAATTGCAGCATCAGAGAAACTTAAAAATTTGCCAGAAGATTTTCGTCTGATTTGTTTGAATAAAGCTTGGCGTAACTACATCATTTCTGATGGTTTTGAACCAGGTTCTACTTATAAGACGTTTACTATTGCGGGAGCATTGGAAGACAGTGTTTTGAAAGGTGATGAAACCTTTTATTGTGAGGGTAAATATCAGGTAGAAGATTGGGAGATAAATTGTCATAATCATTCGGGACATGGAACGATTACCATTGAACAGTCTTTGATGTATTCCTGTAACGTTGCATTAATGAGAATTGCATTGGCAGAAGGACGTTCTACATTTTCAAAATATCAAGATGTGTTTGGTTTTGGGAAAAGTACTGGTGTTGATTTGACAGGTGAGGCTGCCGGCTTGATTTACGATGAGAGCAGATTGAACAATGTAGAGCTTGCGACATCATCATTTGGACAAGGTTTGACAGTAACCATGATGCAGATAGGAGCAGCATTTTGTTCTGTGATCAATGGTGGTGATTATTATGAACCCCATATGGTAAAACAGATTTTGGATGAAAATGGTGGAACCATTAACAATATCGAGCCTACAGTACTTAGAAAGACAATTTCTTCTGAAACATCAGCGTTGCTTCGTGATGATTTGTTTGATGTAGTAGATTCTGGTACTGCTCAAAAGGCAAAAGTTGAAGGATATACCATTGGTGGTAAAACTGGTACAGCGGAGAAGTTACCGCGTGGTAATGGAAAGTATTTGCTGTCATTTATCGGATTTGCTCCCGTGGAAAATCCCGAAGTGGTTGTATATGTAACCGTGGATGAGCCAAACGTAGAAGACCAAGCCAATTCTGGTCTTGGTACTATTATAGCACAGAGTATATTTGAAGAACTGTTGCCATATATGAACATCTATCAGACAGAGGCAGAGAAGAGTGCAGGTGATCCTGAAGTAGGTGATCAGACAGCGACGCCAATATATAATGGCAATGCGCCTACAGAGGATTTTGAACAGGATGTAAATGATACAGCACCTTCACAGGATGCAGGAGATGGGGCTACAGGTGATGCACCTGTGGAAGATGTGCCGGTAGAAAATCCACCAGCAGAGGACGCACCGGCAGAAACACCGGAAGAAGAAACACCACCGGGAGAGACACCGGAAGGTGAAGGGACGCAATAATGACATATAGTAGGAACCGCAGGTGGCAGGTTCTATGGATTGTTAAGGCATGGTGAACTTTTGGGAGAAGTTTACCATGCCTGGGTTATTCTATGGAGTTGTTTCAATCATATATTGAAAGTTTTGATAATAAATTAATAAAAAGCGTTTTGGATGACTTATGCCAAAAACATATCATAGAAAAAAGTTATTTGTGGTTGCGGTAGCGATTGTGATGGTTGCCACTCTGTTGTCTTTCCGCTTAGGGTATTTGATGATTGCAAAATCAGAATACTATTTGGGAAAAGCGGAAGCATTACACGATCGAGAACGTAGTATTAAAGCAAAAAGAGGAATTATATATGACCGCAATGGAGTGGAATTGGCAAGTAATAAGCCAGTGTGTTCCGTATCGGTTATACGTTCCCAAATTACAGATGAGGATAAGGTTATCAAGTCTTTGTGCGATGTATTGGATCTCAATGAAGCGGATGTACAAAAAAAGGTTCAAGCCAATACAATTCGAGAAAAAATAAAGAGCAATGTAGAAAAAGATACAGCAGATGTTTTGCGTAAAATGAATCTAGATGGTGTCATGATTGATGAAGATTACAAACGTTATTACCCGTATGATACATTGGCCAGTAAGGTGCTAGGATTTACAGGAGCAGATAATCAAGGAATTGTAGGACTAGAGGTTGCTTATGAAGATACGTTGGCTGGTGTACCGGGAAGCATTCTCACTTTAACCAATGCGAATGGATTAGAATTAGAAAACGAAGCAGAGAGTAGGATTGAGCCTATTGCTGGAAATAATTTGCACACAACAATGGACATCAATATACAAAAGTATGCCGAACAGGTAGCTAAAAAGGTGTTGAAATCCAAGCAAGCAAAACGGGTATCAATTGTTTTGATGAACCCTCAAAACGGTGAAATTTATGCAATGGTAAATGTTCCGGAATACAATTTGAATGAACCTTATACACTGGTTGATGTGGAAGATTTATACGTAGAAAAAAAGGATGACGGGATGGAGGAAGAATCCCAAGAAGATATTGCTGAAAAAAAGAAGCGCGCAGAGGAAATGACAGATAAGGAAAGACAAGACGCCTTAAATAATATGTGGCGTAATTTTTGCATTAATGATACTTATGAGCCGGGTTCTACATTTAAGCTTGTAACGGCTACAGCGGCATTAGAGGAGCATGTGGTGGATTTAAATGATGGATTTTCGTGCCCGGGTTTTCGTGTGGTGGAGGATAGAAAAATACGTTGCCACAAGGTGGGGGGCCATGGGTCTGAAACCTTTGCCCAGGGTTTTATGAATTCTTGTAATCCGGTTTTTATGGATGTGGGTGCTAGAGTTGGAATTGATAATATGTATAAAACCTATGAAAAACTTGGTCTATTTGAAAAGACAGGCGTAGATTTACCGGGAGAAGCGTCTTCTATTATGCATAAAAAAGAAAATGTAAAAGCTGTGGAACTTGCGACTATGAGTTTTGGGCAATCTTTTCAGATTACACCGATGCAATTATTGCGTGCGGCTAGTGCTGTGGTGAACGGAGGAACACTGGTTACACCACATTTTGGAATGTATACTTCGGATGAAGAGGGAAATGTGAAAGAGCAATTTCAATATCCTACAGAGCAAAATGTCATAGCAAAAGATACATCGGATACGATGAAAGAGTTATTGGAGTTAGTTGTAGCAGAAGGTTCTGGAAGTAAAGGCCAGGTTGCAGGCTACCGCATTGGTGGAAAAACTGCAACTTCTGAGAAACTACCGAGAGGGACAGGAAAGTATATATCTTCTTTTCTTGGGTTTGCTCCGGCAAATAACCCGCAAATTATGGGGATTGTTATGATTGACGAACCAGAGGGCGTCTACTACGGTGGAACGATTGCTGCTCCGGTTATGTCAGAATTGTTTGCCAATATTTTGCCTTATTTGGGATTGGAAGAAAGCTATACAGAAATGGAGGCAACAGAGGTTGTGCAATAAGACGAAAAATGAGCAAAAATCAACCTAAAAATATCAATGAAAAACTTTTTCAGAAGGTTGATAAAATATAAAAAAAGAATTATACTATTGTAGTGTATGCGTTTGTCAAATACAAGTTCTTGTGTTTTGTTGCTAGATGTGTATGCGAATATTTGATTACAAAAGGGTAGGATTGATTATGAAATTAGATTTTTCGGTATTGTTACCAATTTTGATTGCATTTGGTGTTGGTGTTGTGTTAAGCCCAGTTATGATTCCGTTTTTGAAGAAATTAAAATTCGGACAATTTGTAAGAGATGATGGTCCGGAGTCTCATCTGAAAAAATCAGGAACACCAACAATGGGTGGTTTGATTATTCTTTGTAGTATTGTGATTACTTCGCTGTTTTACGTGAAGAGCAATCCCGTTATTTTACCGGTATTATTTGTCACATTAGGTTTTGGTCTGGTTGGTTTTTTAGATGACTATATTAAGGTTGTTATGAAACGTTCAATGGGTCTTCGGGCTTGGCAGAAGATGATAGGACAGTTTTTAATCACAGCCATATTTGCATATTACCTTGCCAACTATACAGATGTAGGGACGGCAGTATTGATTCCGTTTAGCAATGGGTATCAGTGGGATTTAGGATTCTGGTTCTATCCGTTTTTGTTCTTTGTTGTCATTGGCACTGTCAACGGCACTAATTTTACAGATGGATTAGATGGTTTGTTATCTTCTATTACCGTGTTAACCTCAACATTTTTCACTGTGGTTGCCATAGGAACAGCATCTGGTCTGGAACCAATCACATGTGCTGCTGTGGGAGCACTGTTAGGTTTCTTAGTATATAATGTATACCCAGCGAAAGTCTTTATGGGTGATACCGGTTCTTTGGCGTTAGGTGGGTTGATTGCAGCCACAGCCATTATGTTAAAAATGCCAATCTACATTGTGATAGTTGGATTTATATATTTGTTTGAAGTGATTTCTGTAATGATTCAGGTTGTTTGGTTTAAAAAGACAGGAAAGCGTGTGTTTAAAATGGCTCCGATTCATCATCATTTTGAGTTATGTGGATGGCCAGAGACAAAGGTGGTTGCTATTTTCTCGATTGTGACAGCAATTCTTTGTCTGATTGGATTGGTTGCATTATAGGAGGATAATATGGATTTTCAGAAAAAAATACTGATTGTTGGAACTGGAAAAAGTGGAATCAATGCAGGAAAGTTGTTGTTGGAAAAAGGTGCTGAGATTATTTTTTACGATGACAATGTAGCATTAAATGTAGAGAAATTACTAGCACAATTCAAAAGTAATAAGGATATCAAAATTGTGCTAGGTGAAGTAAATGACAAGATTCTGTCGAATATTGATTTGATGGTTCTTAGTCCCGGTGTACCAATTGATTCACGGATTGCCAATATTGTTCGTGAGCATGATATTCCAATTTGGAGCGAAGTGGAATTGGCTTATCAAGCTGGCGCGGGACATGTGGCGGCTATTACAGGCACCAACGGAAAGACCACGACAACCTCTTTGGTTGGAGAGATATTCAAACACTATACGGACAATAGCTATACGGTGGGGAATATAGGGATTCCTTATACTGAGGTAGCGTTACAGATGAATGAGAATTCTTATACAGTAGCAGAAGTATCTTCCTTCCAGCTAGAAACCATTGTGGAGTTTAAGCCACATGTCAGTGCTGTGTTAAATGTGACACCAGATCATTTGGATCGTCATTACACTATGGAAAATTATGCATCTGTGAAACTGGATGTGTGTCGCAATCAAACTGCTGAAGATTATCTGGTGTTGAACTATGATGATGAGACAACAAGGTTAATGGCCGAGGATGAGAGAGTGAAAGCAAAGGTTGTGTATTTTAGTCGTTTACATAGTTTGGAAGATGGAGTTTGTATAAAGGATACTTCCATTGTGCTGAGAGAAAATGGTCATGAGACGAAAGTGATTGACTTGGATGATTTGATTTTGCTAGGTGCACATAATGTCGAAAATTATATGGCGGGAATCGCAGTGGCATACTACATGGGAATTCCATTGGAGGATATAGTTGCGACATTGAAGACATTTAAAGGTGTTGCCCATCGAATTGAATTTGTAAATGAGATTCAAGGCATTGCTTATTACAATGATTCAAAGGGAACCAATCCGGATGCTGCCATCAAAGCGATTCAGGCAATGAATCGAAAGACGATATTGATTGGTGGAGGTTACGATAAGGGCGTTTCGTTTGATTCGTGGATTCAAGCTTTTGATGGAAAGGTTAAGAAATTGATTTTAATTGGGCAAACAGCTCAAATGATAGCAGACACAGCAGAAAAATATGGATTTACAGAGGTGGTGTTTGCTACAGACTTGAAAGAGGCTGTTGAGATTGCCGCAAGAGAAGCAAAGTCTGGGGAGGCGGTATTATTATCACCAGCCTGTGCTAGTTGGGGAATGTTTGATAATTACGAACAGCGTGGAGATATGTTTAAAGAGTATGTTAATCAGTTAGGAGCATAGCATATGGCAAAAAGGAAATCAGGCGGATTGATTCCGCGGATTGATAAGTTCTTTTTTAAAGGTGAATATTTTGATTATCCGTTATTGTTTGCAACATTGTTTTTGGTGGCATTTGGCTTGGTGATGATTTATAGCACGAGTTCCTATACGGCGGAGCTTCGAGAGGGGAATGCGGCGTATTATTTAATTCGTCAAGGCATTTTTGCTGCTGCGGGAATTGTTCTTATGCTTATTGTATCTGCAATGGATTATAGAGTATTAAAGAATTTTTCACTGATATATATGTGGTTTACCATTGGTTTGTTAATTGCAGTACAGATTATGGGTGTTGCATCCCACGGTGCGGTGCGCTGGATTTCCATTGGACCATTTCAGTTTCAGCCATCTGAGGTTGCAAAATCGGCAATTGCTATTTACACAGCCCATATATGTACAATCAAAGCAGCGCGAATTGGTGAATGGAAAATGATTGGTAAGATTGTTGTGTTACCGCTAATTGCCATTGCATTGATTGCAGAAGAGAATTTGAGTACGGGTATTATTTGTGCAGCGATTACAGTTGTCATTATATTTGTTACAAGCCCAAAGGTAAAACAATTTCTTGTGATTGGAGTTGTAGCAGTTGGCATTATGGGAATTTTCTTGTTAGTTGCTTCCTATCGTATGGAGCGTATCGACATTTGGCTAAATCCTGAAAAATATGAAAGGGGATATCAGACGTTGCAGTCTTTATATGCCATTGGTTCTGGTGGACTTTTTGGAAAAGGTTTGGGTCAGAGTATACAAAAATTAGGCTTTATTCCAGAGTCTCATAATGATTACATATTCTCTGTTGTTTGTGAAGAGTTGGGCTTGTTTGGTGCGGTTTGTGTTATTGGAATGTTTGTGTTTTTGATATGGCGTTGTGTGATTATCGCTTTTAATACTCGAGATTTGTTTGGTGCATTGGTTGTGGTTGGTTTGACAACGCATATTGCTGTACAGGTATTAGTTAACATTGCGGTAGTAACCAATACCATTCCACCTACTGGTGTACCATTACCATTTATCAGTTATGGTGGTACAGCTATGATTATGGTTTTATTTGAAATGGGTATTGTGTTGTCTGTTTCAAGACAGTTACATGTTGCAAAAGAATATTAGGTTGAAATGATATAGATGATACACATTCTATGAATTGCTGCATATTATAATATATACGGCGTAAATGGAATGTGGATAATCATGAAAGATATTTGTGTGGAAAAGACTGCAAGTCTCAAAGGTGATATTACGATACAAGGTTCAAAAAATACAGTACTGCCAATTATGGCGGCTACATTGCTGGGATCGGGAGTTTCGGTTATTTATAATTGTCCGATGATTGAAGATGTAATGGTCATGTGTGAATTGTTAGAATGCCTTCACGCAAAGACGAAATTAGAAAACCATGTATTAACGATTGATACGAGAGAAGTAGAGTATGCACCGCTTCCTTGCTCCTTGACAACCAAATTGCGTTCTTCAGTTTTGTTGTTGGGACCTATGATTGCGAGATGGAAAAGAGTGGAGTTAGGGGTTCCCGGTGGATGTGCAATTGGTTCGCGACCAATTGATATTCATTTGTTAGGTTTACGAAAAATGAATGTGGAAATCGATGTGCAAAATGACGTTGTCAATGGTAGAGCATATTATCTTCAGAGCGGTGTGATTCAATTGCGGTTTCCTAGTGTGGGTGCCACAGAGAATTTAATTATGACAGCGGTTGTTACTCCGGGGAGAACAATTTTGCGCGGCGCGGCAAAAGAGCCGGAGATTATAGAATTGTGTAATTATCTTATTTCTATGGGTGCGTTAATTGAAGGCGTAGGAACAGATATATTGGTAATCAAAGGTACAGGGCAGTTATCTTCTAGTGATTACTGTAATGTATATGATCGTATTGTGGCAGGCACATATCTTTTAGCTGCAGCTGCTTTGCCGAGCAATATTCGACTACATGGGATAGATGATATAAGATATATGAAAAATATTATTCGTGTTGCAACGCAGTTAGGTGTAAATGTCATAAAAAGAGAGAATTATCTTCACGTGCAATCCTTTGGAGTTGTGGAGGGCGGTAATTTCAAAACAGGGGTTTATCCGGCTTTTCCAACGGATTTATTACCGGTACTAATAGCGGTACTGATGCGGTCGGAGACTACAAGTTATATCGAGGAAACCATTTTTGAAAATAGATTGAGTATTATTCGAGAATTAAAAAAATTAGGGGCCGTGATGGAAGTGAAGGGACACAAGGTCTCCGTACAGTGTAGTAAGAATTTACATGGTGATACACTGATTTCCACTGATTTGCGGCAGGGTGCTGCACTTGTGGTTGCAGGAATGTTGAGTGAAGGAAGAACCTATGTGACACATACAGGATATATTTTCCGAGGTTATGAAAATATTGTGCAAGATTTAAGAAGCATAGGTGTTCAGATTAAGTATGCCTAAGAATAGACTGTTGGGAGTCGGATATGAGCGAAAGAAATAATAATGTGATACAATTCAAAAAAAAGAAAAAGGGAGTATTAGCAGGAGCATTTGTAGCGGTGGTTGCAATTGCTATGCTGATTCTCTTTACGTGTTTTCATATTGATGACATTGAAGTGACGGGAAACAAACACTATAGCGATGAACAGGTTAAGGATTTTGTGTTGGAAAATGGCTATATTGACAACACCATTTTATTGATGCTGAAGAATAAGGTGAATCCGATAGAGGATATTCCGTTTATTGCAAAGTTAGATGTGGAATATGTGAATGCACACAAGATCACGATTACGGTTTATGAAAAGGCTATGGCTGGATGTGTGGAGTACATGAATGCGTATGTTTATTTTGATCAGGATGGGTACGTATTAGAGATATCAGGGCGTAAGCTAGATGATGCTCCGTGCATTACAGGAATGTCATTTGATACTATGGAGCTTCACGAAAAGCTGCCAATTGAAGATGAAGAGCGATTCAAATTGATATTGACATTAACACAATTAATACAAAAGCACGAATTGCGAATTGACTCTATCCGATTTACTTCTGAGGGAGAGATTGTTTTACAACATAAGGATGTTCGGATCGAAATAGGTGATGGGAGTATCATGGAGAGACAGTTGGTGGATTTGAATCAAATTCTTGATGGTTTGGCAGGTATGAAGGGTACGTTGGATATGCGTGATTTCGAAGTGATGAATGGAAAGGCATCTTTTAAGAAGGATAAAGATGTGTCCACAGAAGAATCAACAGAAACTGTTGAAGGAGTCGAAAGTGGACAAGCCGAAGAAACAGGAGCAGAGAATTAGTAAAAGCAACGAAAAAATTCCATATTTTTCAATATTTTAGTGAAATATAGGGTTGATTATTTTACAAAAAAACAGTATTATATTAGTATATGTTTACTAATAAATAAGAAAAATTTTTATAAGGAGGATATAACCTTGCTTGAAATAAAAACATTTGAAGACAAAGGGCCTGCAAAAATTTTAGTAATTGGTGTGGGTGGAGCTGGTAACAATGCAGTTAACAGAATGATTGATGAGAACATTAACGGAGTGGATTTAGTTGCCATTAATACAGATAAACAGGTGCTGGCTACTTCTAAGGCGCCAACCAAGATTCAGATTGGTGAAAAGCTTACGAAGGGATTAGGAGCAGGTGCTAAGCCTGAGGTTGGAGCAGGTGCAATTGAAGAGAATAGAGAAGAGATTACTGAGTTAGTGAAGGATGCAGATATGGTATTCGTTACCTGTGGTATGGGTGGCGGTACTGGTACAGGAGCTGCACCAGTTGTTGCTGAAATTGCTAAGAATCTTGGTATCTTAACAGTAGGTGTTGTTACAAAGCCATTCTCCTTTGAAGGTAAGCCTCGTATGGCAAATGCAATCGCTGGTATTGATCGATTGAAAGATCATGTAGATACATTGATTGTTGTTCCGAATGACAAGTTGTTACAAATTTGTGATAAGAGAACAACTATTCCAGATGCACTTAAGAAAGCAGATGAAGTGTTACAGCAGGGTGTACAGGGTGTTACAGATTTGATTCAGAGCCCAGGTATTATCAACCTTGACTTTGCAGATATTCAGTCAGTTATGCGTGACAAGGGTATTGCACATATTGGTATCGGTCGCGGAAGCGGAGAAGACAAGGCAGTGGAAGCAATTAAGCAGGCTATGGAGTCTCCGTTGCTTGAGACAACAGTTTCTGGTGCTACAGATATCATCATCAACTTTGCTGGTAACATTGGTATGATTGAAGCATACGATGCAGTGAACTATCTGACAGAAGCTGCAGGCGAGAATGTGAACATTATCTTTGGTACAGTTGACAATGAGACATTAGGTGAAGAAGTTAGTATTACGATTATTGCTACTGGTATTGAGCAGGCAGCGAAGAGAAATTCGTATGGTAGTTTTGGTCAGAACGTTGCGCCAACATTTGTTAAGCCAACGGCCGCTCCTACACCGGCTCCTGCACCAACTCCAGCACAACCGACAGTATCTAATCCGGTTGCACAGCCTACACAGGCAACATATCGTCCGCAACCAGAAGCAACACAGGCTGGTTTTAATGCTGGACAGCCAGCACCAACTTATGTGGGACAACCTATGGCTACATCACAGCCAAAGACCCCTGCTAAGCCATCATTCTTGAATAACACACAGGGTAGTGCCATGAATACAGCATCAACAACAAGCCCAGTGACAACAGCTAGACCACAGGCACCAAAGCAGGAAGCAGATGGAAGTATTAAGATTCCAGAATTTTTAAAGAGAAGATAATCTGAATGATTGTATATCATTTATTACAAACGGTTGATAGACTATGTCTGTCAGCCGTTTTGTGCGTTATATGGACCATAGATTCGACCTTTTTTGATATTGGTTTTTAATATACTTTTATCGAAAGAGACAGGAGGGATAATTTGCAAATTACGGTTTATTATGATGTGGTTTTCCTATTGAATTTTTTTGTGGTTTTAGTCGTTTTGTTTTTAACTGGCATACTTGCAAAAAGGAAAATTCTATGGGGGAGGATAATCATAGGAGCAGTGCTTGCAGCAATATCTCTTCTCATTTTTATCTTATGCCCGAGTCTGTTTATTGGATGGAAGGGTGTTGTCATCTTAATTGGAATCAGCATGGGAACTGTTGCGATACCTTATTGGGAAAAGGGTTGGTCCTTTGTTCGTACATGGTTTCTATCCACCACTGTAATGATTTTGATTGGTGGCATAATGAATTATTTTAAATACATATTTCAGGTAACAAAATTGCATATGAAAACGTGGCTCTTCGTTTTTACTGGTAGTTGTGTATGTATTGCAATTATTGTAATCAGTTTGCGAAATGTCTTTAAACAAAATAAAAACATCTATTTAGTGCAATTTGTTCATGGTGAGCATGTGACGGTTGAAACAATGTATTTAGATACAGGGAATATGCTGATGGACCCAATGTTTCAAAAACCAGTTGTAATCATGGGTTATAATGCAATTACTAAATGTATGATAGAAGAAGAAAGACGAGTTGTGGAACAGTACATAAAAACTGGAAAGTTAGATTATGAGTTATTACTTTCCTGCCAAACACAAAAGAAGGTTTGTTTTCATGAATTACCTTATCAAAGCATAGGTGAATCCTCGGGAAAATTAATTTGTCTTTTAATAGATGAAATTAAGATTTTCGGAGGAGACAGGGTGTTGGAAAAACAGCCTGTTGCAATTGTGCCCGATGAGGTTTTTAGAGGAAACATATACCAAGGATTATTGCATAGAGAGTGCATTTAAAATTGGTTTGGAGGATTGTGAAGTGAATGTAGTCAGTAATGATAAATTTAAGCTTACCATGGTTAAAAATATGGCAAGTATGTTTTTGGTGCCTAAAAATGAGATACACTATATCGGTGGCTCGGATATTTTACCCCCACCGTTAGAAGTAGAAGAGGAGAGAACACTTTTAGAAAAGCTGGAATTATACGATGATATGGAAGTGAAAAGTATATTAATCGAACACAATTTACGTTTGGTAGTATATATTGCAAAGAAGTTTGACAATACAGGTGTGGGCGTGGAGGATTTAATCTCTATAGGAACAATCGGATTAATTAAGGCCATTAATACATTCAAACTAGACAAAAAAATTAAACTGGCAACTTATGCATCAAGATGTATAGAAAATGAAATTCTTATGTATCTTCGCAGAAGTGCCAAGACTAAAATGGAGGTATCTATCGATGAACCACTAAATGTGGATTGGGATGGAAATGAATTATTACTTTCGGATATTCTAGGGACTGAAGAGGATCTGATATACAGAGATTTGGAAACAGAGGTGGATAAAGATTTATTAAAAAAGGCTATGCAGATTTTGTCTGAGAGAGAGAAGACAATTATAGAACTTCGATTTGGGCTGAATAGCGAAGATGGAGGGGAACTGACCCAAAAGGAAGTTGCGGATTTATTGGGGATATCTCAATCATACATCTCACGTTTAGAGAAAAAAATAATGAAACGATTAAAGAAGGAAATGCTAAGAATTGGTTCCTAGCTAGAAAAAATTGGTGACAATAAAACGGTATAAACCATTGTTCATTTGTAAATCCTTAACATTATAGAAATCGAGTTAAGGAGGACGGTGAAATGGCGCTTAATAAAGTCGTTATATGTGGAGTGAATACCGCAAAATTACCACTACTGACAAATGAAGAAAAAAATGAGTTGTTTATTCGGATAGAGCAAGGAGATGTTGCTGCAAGAGAACAGTTAATAAAGGGTAATTTAAGGCTGGTTTTAAGTGTAATTCAACGTTTTTCGGCATCCACAGAGAATGCTGATGATTTGTTCCAGGTAGGTTGTATTGGATTGATGAAAGCCATTGATAATTTTGATCGAAGTTTAAATGTGAAATTTTCAACCTATGCCGTTCCAATGATTATTGGTGAATGTCGAAGATATTTAAGAGATAATAATTCAATTAGAGTCTCCCGTTCGTTAAGAGATATTGCTTATAAAGCAATTTATACGAAAGAGAGAATTATGAGGGAGGAAGACCGAGAGCCGACTGTTGATGAAATCGCAAGGGAAATTGGTATGGAGAAAGAGATGGTTGTTATGGCACTAGATGCCATTGCAACACCTGTTTCACTGTATGATCCCGTGTATCAGGAGGGAGGCGATACCCTTTATATTATGGATCAGGTTAGTGATAAAAAGAACAAAGAAGAAAACTGGGTTGAAAATATATCGCTAAAAGAGGCAATGAACAGATTGTCTGAACGAGAATATAATATTATCCGTCTGAGATTTTTTGAAGGAAAAACCCAAACAGAGGTGGCAGATGAGATTTTAATTTCCCAGGCACAGGTTTCGAGATTAGAAAAGTCGGCATTGAAAAGCATGAGAAATTATCTTTTATAGACAGGTATATTGTAATAAATATTTGGGAAAATTAGTTGCAAATACATTGTCAAGCCTTCTGAAATATGCTATAATTTGGCTTATCTGTTGTACGGAAGAAAGTACAGAAGAATATTAAGCCAGAAGGGGATAAAGGAGGCATAATAATGAAACATTTAATATTAGTTACATCACCACCAGCATGTGGAAAGACATTTATATCAAAGCAGTTAGCAAAGGCTTTGCACAATTGTGTGTATTTAGATAAGGATACATTAATTGTATTGTCTAAGCAGATTTTTAAGGTGGCTGGAGAGGAGTATAACAGATCTTCTGATTTCTTCCAGAGAGAGATTCGTGACTATGAATATTACTGTGTTTTGGACTTGGCAATGGAAGCGCTAGATTACAATGATACAGTTTTGATTAATGCACCATTTACAGACGAGATTCGTGATGATGCATATTTGGATTCATTAAGAGAGAGATTAGCAAAGCATGGCGCAGAATTGGTGGTTATTTGGGTAAATACTCGAGTGGAAGTATGTAAGGAGCGAATGATTAAACGTAATTCTGATCGTGACACATGGAAACTTGAGAATTGGGATGAGTACATTGCTGGTTGCAATTTCAATCAGCCAGATAATATTAAGGAGCTGATTGTATTTGAGAATTCTTCTGAGGAAGAGTATAACGAGTCAATTAAGCGTGTAGTGAAACAGTTGAGAGGCGAGTAATATATAATGAGCGGCGCTTTTTTAAGCGCCGTTTTCTAAGTTTACGGGAAAATGATTCCTGGATGTTTTAGGAGGAAAGTATGGCTAACAAAAGACCGATATTTGCAATTAATTGGGCAGAGGTTGATTCGTTAGTGGCAGGTTGTCATGACAATCCACATCATATATTAGGAATGCATGAGACAGTAGATGGAGTGTATGTAAATGCATATTTTCCGGGTGCAGAATCTGTTACAGTGGTAGCTAAAAATACCAAAAAGAAATACAAACTTGTGTCTGAGCGTGTACAGGGTTTTTATTCTGTTAAGATTGAAAATCAACAAAGTTTTGTATACTATTTTGAAGTTACCTTTGGCGATGGTAAAAAGAAATCTATTTTGGATCCATATGCGTTTGACCCTGTGATTGATCCCATCGATATTAGCAAGTTCAACGATGGAATTCATTATGAGATATATGAAAAGCTAGGTGCGCATCCATGCAGCTTAGATGGTGTACAGGGTGTTCTATTTGCCGTGTGGGCTCCACATGCTCAAAGAGTATCTGTAGTAGGTAACTTCAATACATGGAATGGAAAGATGCATGCGATGCGTCGTATTGAATATTCGGGCATTTTTGAATTGTTTATTCCAGAGCTGGAAGCTGGCGAAATCTATAAGTATGAAATTCAAACAAAATCAGGAGAAACTTTTATGAAACCTGATCCATATGCGAATTATGCAGAACTGCGTCCAGCGAATGCATCGCGTATTGCGGATTTATCGTATGAATGGACAGATGCATCTTATTATCAGGAAAATACATTGGTAAAGGGAAGAATGCCAATGAATATTTATGAGGTGCATTTGGGTGCATTTAAACGACCAAAGGATGGAAGAGAATTTTATAATTATCGTGAGATTGCGGAAGAATTGGCGTCTTATGTGACAGAGATGGGATATACCCATGTGGAATTGATGCCAATTATGGAGCATGAACAAGATAGTACTTATGGATATCAGACAACAGCATTTTATGCGCCAACATCGAGATATGGAGAGCCAAAGGACTTTATGTATTTTGTGGATTATATGCACAGTAAGGGTATTGGTGTGATTTGTGATTGGGTTCCAAGTCAGTTTCCGATGTCTGATAATGGGTTGGCAAGATTTGATGGTGAACCGTTGTATGAACCTGCGGATGCAAGAAGAAGTGAAAATCCAAGATGGGGAACATATATATTTGACTATGGACGTTATGAAGTAAAGAACTATTTGATTTCCAATGCATTATATTGGGTTTCCAAATATCATTTGGATGGTTTACGGATAGACAGTGTTGCATCTATGTTATATTTGGATTATGGAAAAGCATATGGAAATTGGATTCCAAATCAATACGGTGGGAATGAGAATTTGGAGGCAATTGCTTTCTTCAAGGAGCTGAATGCAATTATCAATGAAAGGTACCCAGAGTGTATGTTGATTGTGGAAGAGGAGTCTGGTTGGCCGATGTTAACAGCGGATACATCCGAAGGTGGTATGGGATTTGATTACCGATGGAACACATCTTGGATGAATAATTTGTTGTCCTATATGGCATTGGATCCTCTTTACCGAAAATATGAGCACAAGAAGCTCACAAACAGCTTGACAACGGCGTATGATGAAAATTATATCTTGGAATTTTCTCATAATGAAGTGATAGATGGCAAGGGCTCTATTGTAGACCAGATGCCAGGCGGTTATGAGGAGAAGTTCTCTAATCTACGTTTGTTATATGGATACATGATTACGCATCCAGGTAAGAAGCTATTGTTCATGGGTCAGGAGTTTGCGCAGTTTAAAGGCTTTAATGAGAATAGTGAAATTGCATGGGATTTATTGGACTTTGATGCACATACTATTTTGAGAAATTATGTGAAGGCGTTGAATCATTTATATAAGTCTGAACCAGCGCTGTATGCATGTGATGACAATGCATCAGGTTTTGAATGGGTAAATGCTACAGCTGCCAATGAGAGCATAGTATCTTTCCTACGTAAGACGGAGAAAAAGGAGGATACCTTATTGGTTGTTTGCAACTTTACACCTGTGTCACATGACAAGTACAAAGTTGGCGTGCCTTATCCTGGGGAATATAAAGAAGTATTCTGTAGTGATAACGGGCAATTTGGTGGAGATGGTAGTAAGAATACTATAGTTAGAAAGAGTAAGCGTAGCGCGTGTGATAATCGTAAGAATTCCATTACGATTGGTTTGGCTCCGCTTTCTATGAGTATTTTCAAACTAATATAAGATACGAATAGGCTATCATAGTAGCATCACTGTGGTAGCCTTACTATATTTACAGAGAGAAAGGATGATGTACATGTATATCGTTGCAAAAAATGTGGAAGCTTCAGCGGATTTAATGAAGCAAACTATGAACGATTTGATGAATTGGCTGTTGGATAAAGCTGGCAGTGTAATCGTTGCCATTATATTCATTGCAATTGGTTTAAAAATAGTCAGTTTGATAATGAAATTTTTGAAAAAGTCTTTTGATAAATCAAAGGTTGAGTTATCTGTGGCTGGGTTCCTGCTTTCCGTGATTCGTGTAATCTGCTACATTTTGGTTTTTATTACAGCAGCGACAATTGTGGGTGTGGAAGTTACTAGTTTTGTTGCGATTTTGGGTACTGCATCTATGGCAATTGGATTGGCGTTGCAGGGTGCGTTATCCAATCTTGCAGGTGGTGTTTTGATTTTGGTGCTGAAACCTTTTGGGGTGGGGGATTACATTATTGAAAATGATAAAAATATGGAGGGTACCGTTGTATCTATTGACATTTTTTATACACGGTTACTAACATATGACAATCGCTTGGTGGTGATTCCCAATGGGATTTTAACCAATAATAGTTTGGTAAATGTTACCAATGAAGCAAATCGCAAGATAGAAATGAAAATTTCTATAGCATATGATACAGACATCAAAAAGGTTAAAGATTTGGTGTATGAATTGTTGTCTACAGATCAACGTATCTTGAATAATGCACCACAAGATGTTTTTATTGATTCTTTTGGAGAGCATGGCATGACTCTAGGAATTCGTGCATGGGTGAAAACCGAAGAATATTGGAATACCCTTTGGGATTTGAGAGAAAATGTGAAAATGTGCTTTGATGAAAATGATATTGTGATTCCTTATAATCAGCTGGATGTTAATATCAAAAGTGAATCGTAGTTATGGATTAAACATGCATAAAAATACAAAAAAATGAATAATTATACAAAATAGTATTGACGAACAGGAAATAAGGTGTATAATGAGATAATACTTTATGGACGAGAAAGAAGGGATTGTATGAAGGCAAAGGATTATGGATTGACAAAAGAAGATATTATTGAAATGTCCAAACAATATATGTGGGATATTGGATATCGTTTTCCTATTGTAGTGGAAGAGGCCAAGGACACAAAAATTTATGACGTTGGTGGTGATGAATATCTAGACTTTTATGCAGGGATTGCAGTGAACTCTGCAGGGAATTGTAATGAAAAAGTAGTTGCAGCGATTCAAGAGCAAGCGGCACAGGCAATGCATACGAGTCTTTATCCATATTCTGTACCACAGACACTATTGGCCAAATTGATTTGTGATACCATTGGCATGGATCGAGTGTTTTTTCAAAATTCTGGAACAGAAGCCAATGAAGCAATGATAAAAATGGCTCGTAAATATGGTGTTGAAAAATTTGGACCTGAGCATTATCATATTGTAACTGCAAAGAAGAGCTTTCATGGAAGAACTTTTGGTGCTTTGACTGCAACAGGACAGCCGGAAAGTGGAATTCAAAAAGGATTTGGTCCATTATTGCCAGGTTTTACTTATGCAGATTATAATGATTTGGAAAGTTTCAAGGCTGCCTGTACAGAGAATACAGTGGCAATTATGGTGGAACCTGTTCAGGGTGAAGGTGGCGTTTATCCAGCTACAAAGGAATTTTTACAGGGTTTAAGAAATCTTTGTGATGAAAAAGGAATGTTATTGTTGTTTGATGAGGTACAGACAGGATGGTGTCGTTGTGGTGACACCATGGCATATATGCATTATGGTGTCAAACCAGATGCAGTGACTATGGCGAAAGCTATGGGTGGTGGAATGCCAATTGGAGCAATTGCTGCAACAGAAAAATGTGCGAAAGCATTAAATCCAGGTTCTCACGGAAGTACATATTCAGGAAATCCTGTATGTTGTGCTGCATCATACGCACAGATTACAGAATTGCTTGAAAGAGACCTTGCAAAGAATGCAAAGGAAATGGGTGCTTACTTTATGGAGCAATTGAAGACGTTGCCAGATGTAAAAGAAGTTCGTGGTCTTGGTTTGCTTGTTGGATTTGAACTTACCAATGTGGATGCTACACAGGTGAAGATAAAAGCCATGGAGAAGAAGCTATTAGTAACAGCAACCTCCGACAGAATCATTCGTATGGTACCACCGCTAATCATCGCAAAAGAGGATTGCGATAAAGCAGTGGCAATTCTTAGAGAGTCAATTCAAGAATTGTTATAATAACAATTATAGGTATATTAAAAAGGCAAGTTTATCAGGTTGATAAACTTGCCTTTGCCTTATCTATGGCGTTAAACAGTTGATTCCAAGCATCGTCGCCGTCAAACCATATCATATGTTCACCATTTTTGAGAACGATATTAGAACCACTTTGTCCAATGGATATATATTTGTCCGAAGATATAATTAAATCTGTTCCGGTATTGTTATTAATTTCCTGTCTGGACATATATTCACCTTCCTTTATTTCAAGTTACAATCTATGAAAATAAAACCATAGCTTAATCTAAAAATAGTATATCAAATTTTATGGAAATAATATATAAAAAAATTTATGAATTTTAAATTTTTTTTTCGACATTTTTTTCAAAGTTTTGTAAATTTATAAGAAAGGGTAAGAATGCCTTGTCACTGTCAGGAATTTATTGTACAATAAAATAAGTATGTCCACGTGTAGAATACATATACCATCTTACAATGAAACAGGGAAAAGAATAGATACAGAAAGGTATCTATACTATAGAAAGAAAAGAGGAAAACAATTATGGCACAGCTATGGGGCGGTCGTTTTACAAAGGAAACAGACCAGTTAGTATACAATTTTAATGCATCGATTACATTTGACCAGAAATTCTACAGAGAAGATATGGAAGGTAGCATGGCACACGTAAAAATGCTTGCTGCAGTTGGAATATTGACAGCGCAGGAACAGGACGAAATTCTGAAAGGAATTGAGGGAATTCTTGCTGATGTGGAAAACGGAACGTTAGAAATTTCTTCGGAATATGAAGATATTCATAGCTTTGTGGAAGCAACTTTGATTGACCGCATAGGTGATGCTGGTAAGAAGTTACACACAGGTCGTTCAAGAAATGACCAAGTGGCTTTGGATATGCGACTATATACTCGAAAAGAAATTGTGAATTTAAAGAGTCTGGTTAAGGAGTTGTTGATGGTGCTTCATCGTTTGATGCAGGAACATATCGATACCTATATGCCAGGATTTACCCATTTACAGAAAGCGCAGCCCATTACTTTGGCGCACCATTTCGGCGCATATATGGAAATGTTTAAGAGAGATTACGACAGACTCTGTGATATTTATCATCGTATGAATTATTGTCCATTGGGGTCAGGTGCTTTGGCTGGAACAACTTATCCATTGGATCGTAACATGACAGCTGAATTATTAGGATTTCAGGGACCAACTTTGAATAGTATGGATTCAGTGTCAGACAGAGATTATGTAATTGAATTGCTAAGTGCCATGTCAACTATTATGATGCACTTGAGTCGTTTTTCGGAAGAAATTATCATTTGGAATTCTAATGAATATCGTTTTGTGGAGTTGGATGATGCATACAGTACAGGAAGTTCCATTATGCCACAGAAGAAGAATCCGGATATTGCCGAGCTTGTACGAGGCAAGACTGGTAGAGTGTATGGTGCATTAATGCAGATTTTGACCACAATGAAGGGTATCCCTTTGGCGTATAACAAAGATATGCAGGAGGACAAGGAATTCACATTTGATGCCATCGATACGGTAAAAGGATGCCTTGCTTTGTTTACAGGAATGATTGACACTATGACAGTGAATAAGGATGTTATGGAAAGCAGTGCCAAGAATGGATTTACCAATGCAACAGATGCAGCAGACTATTTGGTAAATCATGGAGTACCATTTAGAGATGCTCATGGAATTGTTGGCCAGTTGGTTTTGTATTGTATTGATAAGAATATGTCGTTAGATGACATGTCGTTAGAGGAATACAAGGCAATTTCTCCAGTGTTTGAGGAGGACATTTATGATGCAATCAGCCTTAAGACTTGTGTTGAGAAGCGAGAAACCATAGGTGCACCAAGTAAGGCGGCTATGAAGCAGGTGATTGCAATCAATGAGGAGTATATGAAACGTATTTCAGAATAAGGAAAAGAGGCGTTCTAATATGAATAATACAGATAAGGCAACATTAGATGCGGCAAGAAGAATGTTACAGGGAAAGATTGACATAGAAGAGGTTTCTGCAATGCTTGATATTCCAGTGGCAACACTTATGCCCATCAAGGAAGAGATTGAAGAAGAGGTTCGTAAAGTGTATGGTAACACGGATGCTTACGACTTTGATATGAATAAGGTATTATTTGAAGATTTTAACGATACCGGTTTGAATTTTGATATGCCGGAAGAAGAGGAAGCATAGAGACATTGTGTAGATACAGAACACGAAGGAGTGCGTATGGATATTAAAGCCAGAATTCATGAGCTAAAAAAAGAAAAGAATGCAGTTGTTTTAGCTCATTATTATGTGCCGGATGAGGTACAAGAAATTGCTGATTATATTGGGGATTCATTTTATCTCAGTAAGGTTGCAACGGGTATTGAAGCGGATACAATTGTTTTTTGTGGTGTTTCCTTCATGGGCGAAAGTGCAAAGATATTGAATCCTAATAAAGTGGTAATTATGCCGGATGAAACCGCAGATTGTGCTATGGCTCATATGGCTGATGTGGATAAGATAAAAATGGTTCGGGAACAGTACGATGATGTGGCTGTGGTTTGTTATATTAATTCCACTGCGGAATTGAAGGTACATTCAGATGTCTGTGTAACTTCAGCCAATGCTGTGAAAATTGTGCAGGCGCTACCAAATCAGAACATCTATTTTATTCCAGATGTGAATTTGGCTAGATATGTGGCAAGTAAGGTGCAGAACAAACACTTTATTTTTAATGATGGTTTTTGTCCAATTCACCATGCCTTGAAAGTAGAAGATGTGATAACGGTAAAGAATCAGTATCCTAAGGCTGAATTTCTAGTGCATCCTGAATGTCAAAGTGAAATTTTAGAAATGGCAGATTATATTGGTTCTACCAGTGGAATTATTGATTATGCTACCAATAGTGACGAAAAGGAATTTATTATTGGAACAGAACAAGGCGTATTGTATGAGCTTCGCAAAAAGAATCCGGATAAGGTATTTCATTTGGTCAGTGATAAAATGATTTGTCATGATATGAAAAAGGTGACATTGGAAAAAGTCTTACATGGATTAGAAAACCTGAATCATCAGATGGAAGTAAAGGATGAGATTCGAAACGGAGCCAATCACGCTTTGAATCGTATGTTGGAGCTTGGAAGCAAATAAAATAGCAGCTCGAGAGGACTTGAGATGAAAAAAGAATTTGATGTTATAATTGTTGGTACCGGAGTGGCAGGGTTATTTGCAGCACTGCATTTACCACAAAATAAGCAAATATTGATGATTACAAAATCTGAAGCAGAAAGAAGTGATTCCTTTTTGGCGCAGGGTGGTATTTGTGTGCTGAAAAATGAGGATGACTATGCTGCATTTTTTGAAGATACATTACGTGCAGGCCATTACAAAAATGATAGAACTGCAGTGGATTTAATGATTCGATCGTCTCAGGAAATTATCTGTGACTTGATTGATTGTGATGTGGAATTTGAACGGGAGTGGGGCGAATTTGTATATACCAAAGAAGGTGCACATACAGCTGCAAGAATTCTGTATCATGAAGATTTGACTGGAAAAGAAATCACCTCCAAATTGTTGGCAAAGGTAAAGCAATTAGAAAATATTACGTTATTAGAGCATACTACTATGCTGGATATTATAGAAAAGAATAATACGTGCTACGGCATTATTGCAGAATTGGGGGATGGCAAGGTTATACCAATCTATAGCCATTACACCATATGGGCAAGTGGTGGTGTTGGAGGCTTGTACAAACACTCCACCAATTATAGACATTTAACTGGGGATGCATTGGCTATTTCCATGAAGCACAAGATTGAACTAGAGAATGTGGATTATGTACAGATTCATCCAACAACATTATATTCAGAAGAAAAAGGAAGAAGATTTTTGATTTCAGAATCTGTTCGTGGTGAAGGTGCTATTTTGTTAAACCGTAACGGCGAGAGATTTGCAGATGAATTATTACCGCGAGATGTGTTGACAGAAGAAATTAGAAAACAGATGGAACTAGACGATATGCGACATGTGTATCTGTCTCTGAGAAAGATTCATCCTGATGACATCGTGAAGCGCTTTCCTAATATATACAAAAGATGTCTGGAAGAAGGATATGACATTACGAAAGAGCCTATTCCAGTGGTTCCAGCCCAGCATTATTTTATGGGTGGTGTGAAGGTGGATTTGGATGGTAAAACATCAATGAAACATCTGTATGCAGCAGGTGAAACGGCATGTAATGGTGTGCATGGTGCAAATCGTCTTGCTAGCAATTCTCTGTTGGAAAGTCTCGTGTGGGCAAAACGTGCAGCGAAAAATATTACAGCTTGTTTGCAAAAGGCTGATAAAAAGAAATCTGCCGGGGAATGTCTTGCTGATAAGATCCCGGTGAAAATGGGTGATTATCCATCTTCTTATGATGAATTTAAAGAGCGTTATCATGAATTAACAAGACAGCGTATAGAAGCGGATAAGCTTAGGAGAAGTATGCAGGAAACGACACAAAAGACGACATAACGAGCGGGTGTGCAGGAAGAATAAGTAATGAGTCAAACATAGGAGAGAAGCAATGAGAGAATTAATGAATTTAAATGTAGACAATTTGATTTTGCAGGCATTAAGAGAGGATATTACGAGTGAAGATATTACAACTAATTCTGTTATGCCAGATTATCAGTTGGGTGAAGTAGATTTGATTTGTAAACAGGATGGTGTGCTTGCTGGGTTAGAAATCTTTAAGCGTGTATTTGAGTTGTTAGATGATAAAACAGAATTCGAAATGCATGCAAAGGATGGAGATCAGGTTACCAGTGGCCAGTTGATAGGAAAGATTCGTGGTGACATTCGTGTATTATTAGAAGGAGAACGTACAGCCCTTAATTATTTACAGAGAATGAGTGGTATTGCTACTTATACCAATTCTATTGCAGTATTATTTGAAGGGAGCAAGACGAAGCTTCTCGATACTAGAAAGACAACACCGAACATGCGTGTATTTGAAAAATATGCGGTAAAAGTAGGCGGTGGATATAATCATCGTTTCAATTTGTCAGATGGTATCTTGTTAAAGGATAATCACATTGGTGCTGCAGGTGGGGTGAAGGAAGCAGTGAAGATGGCACAGGAGTATGCACCATTTGTTCGCAAAATTGAAGTGGAGTGTGAGAATCTTGACATGGTAAAAGAAGCTGTGGAAGCAGGTGCAGACATTATTATGTTGGATAACATGGACAAAGAAACGATGAAGGAAGCAATTCGAATCATTGACGGTAGAGCGAAGACAGAATGTTCCGGCAATGTCACAAAGGAGAACGTTGCAAACTTGATTGATATCGGTGTAGATTACATTTCCTCAGGTGCCTTGACACATTCCGCACCGATTATGGATTTGTCTTTGAAAAACCTTCATAGAATCTAGTGTAAAGAAGTGTGATACAATTGTATATTAGAGAAGCAGAGAGTAAGTTGATAGATATCGGCTTACTCTTTTTGTGTTGGCAATGAGCTAAGTGAATCGTAGACTACGTCGGGAATATTGAAGAGTGGGTGCTTTGTTCTATTACAGGAACAAAAGTGTCGGATAATTAGGATTCTTGACGAGTTTTAACGCACATTTAACAATGCAGTATTTGTAAAATGAAAATGCATATTGTAAAATGAAGAAGGAAAAGATTTTGATTGGAACACAGATTACGTGTTAAGGAGGATACCAATGATATATTTGTTAGAGGACGACGCAACCATTCAAAATTTTGTGTTATACACATTACAGAATACTGGGTATGAAGCAGAAGGTTTTGAGCGTCCAAGTGACTTTTGGAATCGAATAGAAAAAAAGCTTCCGGACTTATTACTGTTGGATATTATGCTACCAGAAGAGGATGGAATTGAGATTTTAAAAAAACTTCGGGCAGATAAAAGGACCCAAAAGCTTCCTATCATTTTGTTGACAGCAAAAAGTACTGAATATGATAAGGTGATTGGCTTGGATTCGGGAGCAGATGATTATGTGGCAAAGCCATTTAGTATGATGGAGTTGATGTCCAGGATTAAGGCACTTCTTCGTAGAAGTGAAATGATAATTGAAAAGGAAGACAGTTTCACAATTGGACCTTTATATGTTAGTCTTTCGAAGCATGTGGTAAAGGTGCATGAGGAAGAAGTTGCGACGCTTACATACAAAGAATTTGAATTGTTGTCATTATTGTTACAGAATCAGGAAACCGTTTTTTCAAGAGACCAGATTTTACAATCTATATGGGGTTACGATTTTGACGGAGAGAGCAGAACGGTGGATGTGCATGTAAGAACGCTTCGTCAAAAACTTGGTGATGCAGGAAGTCTCATTGAAACCGTTCGTGGATTTGGTTATAAACTTGGAATACCAGATGATAAGTAGTTGTAATAGCATTAGGAGATACCATGATAAAGCGAATATTTAAAAACACCTTTGGTTTGTCCATTATCATTTTACTGATATCCTATGGGATTATTGTAGGGATTTTATATGATTATTTTGGAGACCAGATTGAGAGAGAAATGAAAGCGGAAGCAGCATATATTGCCTGTGGTATGGAGGTTGTAGGAAAAGATTATCTTGAAGGATTTCGCATGAATGGATATGTGAATAGTCAAGGTATGGAATCTCACAAAAATCGTATTACGTGGATTTCAGAGGCTGGTGAAGTGTTATATGATTCCAATGTCAAGGAAAATACTATGGAAGACCATAGCAATCGTCGGGAGGTTCTAGAGGCAAAGGAGCAGGGTGAGGGATATGAAATAAGATATTCTGACACATTGCAGGAGCAGACCGTATATTATGCAGTGAAATTGAAGGATGGGTCCATCTTACGTTTGTCCAGTGCATACAACACAGTGTTTTCTATTTTGATATCAATGTTACAACCAACCATCATTCTTGTGATTGTTATTGTAGTATTGTCATATTTGTTGTCTAAGAGAATGGCAAGAAAGATTGTGGAGCCTATTAATAAACTTGATTTAATTAATGGTGAAATGGAAGAAGAATATGAAGAATTGGTACCTCTTTTGAAACGTGTCCGAAAACAAAATATATTGATAGAACGTCAGATGGATGATTTGCAGACCCAACAGACAAAGTTTCAGGCATTGACAGAACATATGCGAGAAGGTTTTCTTGTGTTGGATAAGAAAGAGAATATATTGTCCTACAATGTTGCTGCAGTGGAATTATTGGGTGCATCTAAGGAAATGGATTATACTGGAAAAAATATTATTGTTTTTGACAGAGACCGAGAATTACGCGAAGCGGTGAAAGAAGCTGTTTCGGGAAAAAGAAGTCAGAGAATGTTAGAGAGCAGAGAACGCATTTATCGAATCGTTGCAAATCCCATTGTGACAGAGGATCTGGTGAGAGATGAAACAGCTATTCGTTATGCATCTAGTAGTGAGCAGGTTCCGGTGGAGCAGGTGGAAGGTGTGATTGTTATCATTTTGGATGAGACTGAGAAAGAAAAGCGCGATCAGCTTAGAAGAGAGTTTACCTCCAATGTCTCACATGAGTTGAAAACACCGCTTACATCTATTTCTGGTATTGCGGAGATTATTATGAACGGAATTGTAAAGACGGAGGATGTTCCTGGATTTGCGAAAAATATATATGAAGAAGCAGGAAGATTAGTTGGACTGGTAAATGATATCATTTTCTTATCAAAACTAGATGAGGAGTCCGTTTCTTACGTCGTTGAAGATATGAACCTGCTTGTTATGGCAAAACAGGTGAAGGAAAGACTACAGATACCTTGCAGGGAGAAGAATATATCGATTCACATTGTTGGAGAGGATGTCATTATGAGAGGTATTCCTTCCATGATGGAAGAGGTAATATATAACTTATGCGATAACGCCATTAAGTATAATAAACAGGATGGAAGCGTATCCATTACCATTCATGCCTTCGAAGACGCGGGTGTGAAAAAGGTTTCAATCAAAGTGGAGGATACTGGAATCGGTATTCTGCCTGAAGACCAAGAGCGTGTATTTGAGCGCTTTTATCGCGTAGACAAGAGCCATTCCAGAGCGATTGGTGGAACGGGTCTTGGACTTTCTATTGTGAAGCATGTGGTGATGTTCCATCATGGTGAGATTCAGATGGAGAGTACTATGGGAGTGGGCACGACGATTACGGTGGTGCTACCATTAGATTTTTCTGGGAATGGTGAAATGTGAGAATAGAACAAGAAAAGGGTTTGTGGAATTCACAAACCCTTTTTGCATGAATCATATATTATTTTCTCTCAGCATCAAGCATTGCACGAACCTTGGTAGAAAGACCAAATAAGTTGATGAATCCTTCTGCATCTCTGTGATCATATAAATCACCAGTTGTAAAGCTTGCCAAAGACTCAGAGTATAATGAGTATGGAGAAGTCGTACCAGCCTTAATGATGTTACCCTTGTAAAGCTTGAACTTCACTTCACCAGTTACGCGCTCCTGTGTAGATGCTACAAATGCCTGTAAAGCTTCACGGAGTGGTGACCACCATTTACCTTCATATACAACGTCAGCGAACTTGTCACCGATTGTCTTTTTAAATGCTAATGTCTCGCGGTCAAGGATTAATTCCTCTAACTGATTGTGAGCTTCCATAAGGATGGTTCCGCCTGGAGTCTCATATACACCGCGTGACTTCATACCTACTACACGGTTCTCAACGATGTCTACGATACCAACACCGTGCTTACCACCTAAACGATTCAACTCACGGATGATATCAGAAACCTTCATTTCTTTACCGTTAACAGATGTTGGAATACCCTTGTCAAATGTAAGTGTTACATACTCAGCCTCATCAGGAGCCTTCTCTGGATATGTACCAAGAACCAATAAATGATCGTAGTTAGGCTCAGAAGCTGGATCCTCTAATTCAAGACCTTCATGGCTGATATGCCAAAGATTACGGTCACGGCTGTAAGAAGAATCAGCAGAGAATGGTAAATCAATACCATGTGCTCTACAGTATTCAATCTCTTCTTCACGAGAGCTCATGGTCCATGAATCTTGTCTCCAAGCAGCGATAATCTTAAGCTCTGGACCGAATGCCTTAATAGCAAGCTCGAAACGAACCTGGTCATTACCCTTACCAGTAGCACCGTGGCAAATAGCAGTAGCACCCTCTTTGTGAGCGATATCTACTAATACCTTACCGATTAATGGTCTAGCCATTGATGTGCCTAATAAGTACTTGTTCTCATATACAGAACCAGCCTGTACACATGGAACAATATAATCATCACAAAATTCATCTACTACATCTAAGATATAGCACTTAGAAGCGCCAGAAGCTTTTGCTCTTTCCTCTAATCCTTCTAATTCACTTTCCTGTCCAACGTCGATACATACGCAGATTACTTCGTAGTCATAGTTTTCCTTTAACCAAGGAATGATAGCAGTTGTATCAAGACCGCCAGAGTAAGCTAAGATAACTTTTTCTTTCATTGAAGAAATCCTCCTTAATTATGTATAAATATGATTTCATTTTATCATGTTTGAAACCCTATTGACTAATATACAACTAATAGGAATAATATGCAAGATACTTTTTCAAATATTATCAATAATATTCTTTGGGTGTTTTTGTAGATAATTACTAGAGCTTTTATAATGAATATCGATTGATAATAAATCTGTAAATACGAAAACAACAAAATAAATATTGCATAATATACACGAAATATGTATAATTATAAAATGCATAGTAAAATAAAAGATAACCTATAACGAAATCCCTTATTTTTACTATACACAAGATGAAAACAGTGCTATAATACTAGCTTAGGTTTTGTGAATCGTAGCTATGAAGGTGCTGAATAGTTACAGATTATAAATGAAAGAAGGATAAGAATATGATTAAGGTAGGTATTATCGGTTCTACTGGATATGCAGGACAGGAATTAGTGAGATTATTATTAGGACATAAAGAAGCAGAGATTGTATGGTATGGTTCACGAAGCTATATCGACAAGAAATACTATGAAGTATTTGGTAATATGTTTGAAATTGTGGATGACAAGTGCCTAGATGATAATATGGATGAGTTGGCAAGTAAAGCGGACGTAATCTTTACAGCAACGCCACAGGGACTTTGTGCTTCCTTAGTCAATGATGAGATTTTATCTAAGGTTAAGATCGTGGACTTAAGTGCAGATTTTCGTATCAAAGATGTATCGGTTTATGAGAAGTGGTATGGCATTGAGCACAAGTCACCAGAGTACATAGAAGAGGCTGTATATGGTCTTTGTGAGATTAATAGAGAAGATATTAAAGGTAAGCGTTTGGTAGCAAACCCGGGTTGTTATACAACTTGTTCCATTCTTTCTCTTTACCCATTGGTAAAGGAAGGTGTGATTGATCCAAGTAGCATTATCATTGATGCAAAGTCTGGAACCTCTGGAGCAGGTAGAGGTGCTAAGATTAACAACTTATACTGTGAAGTAAATGAGAATATCAAGGCGTATGGTGTGACAAGTCACCGTCATACCCCAGAGATTGAAGAGCAATTAGGATATGCCTGTGGTAAAGAAATTCTTTTGAACTTCACGCCACATTTAGTTCCTATGAACAGAGGTATTTTGGTTACAGCTTACGGTAACCTTACAAAACAATATACATACGAAGAGATTAAGGCAATCTATGACAAGTACTATAAGGATGAATATTTCGTGCGTGTGCTTGACAAGGATGTGTGTCCGGAAACTCGCTGGGTGGAAGGAAGTAATTATGTAGATGTGAACTTTAAGATTGATGAGCGTACGGGACGTATTATTGTGATGGGTGCACTTGACAATCTTGTAAAAGGTGCAGCAGGTCAGGCGGTTCAGAATATGAACCTTATGTTCGGGTTGCCAGAGAACATGGGATTAGAACTTGCACCAATGTTCCCGTAAATGTATATTGAACAATAAGTTAATTGGATTATGTTTAAAGGAGTATACATATGAATAAAAGAGCAGCAGGAGTTGCATTTGTTTTTATTGCAGCGTTTTTGTTTCTAGGTAGATATATTGTAGCAGCAATTTTTATGTCGAATCCCTCAAGCATGGATGCAGCGTTGTTTTCACACGGACTTGAGTATGTGGGAAGTCCACTTCTGATATTGAGCATTATCAGTTTGGTTATAGGATGTATATACTTATTTTTGGCTGAGATAGCTCATTTGGATGATGAAGTAGAACAAGAGAAAGAAAAATCAGAGGAATAGAAAGAAGGAGTACAGTATGACAAACAATACACAGGATATGAACAAGGTAATTGAAAAAGCACAAACACTCATTGAAGCGTTACCATATATTCAGAAATTTAATGGTAAGAAAGTAGTTGTCAAATATGGTGGAAGTGCTATGTTAGATGAGGATTTAAAACTGAATGTAATTCAGGATGTGGCATTGCTTAAGCTTATTGGCATGCAGCCAATTATTGTTCACGGTGGAGGTAAGGAAATCAGCAAATGGGTGGAAATGATTGGTAAGGAGCCAGAGTTTATCAATGGCTTGCGTGTGACAGATGCAGAGACTATGGAAATTGCAGAAATGGTACTTTCTAAGGTAAATAAGAGTCTTGTACAGATGATGCAAAAGCTTGGATTAAATGCAGTTGGTATCAGTGGTAAGGATGCAGGTCTTATGACTGTAACCAAGAAATTAGCTGGTGGAAAAGACATTGGATTTGTAGGTGAAGTACAGTCAGTCAATGCAGCGCTTTTAGATACATTACTAGAAAATGATTTCATTCCAGTCATTGCTCCAATTGGCTCTTCCGAGGAGTTTGAAAGCTATAATATCAACGCAGATGATGCAGCTTGTGCAGTGGCAAAGGCAATCTCTGCAGAGAAGTTAGTATTTCTCACAGATATCGAAGGTGTTTATATGGATCCAATGGATAAGTCTACTCTGATTTCAGAGATGCACATTGATGAAGCAAAAGAATTTATTAATAAGGGAATTGTAGGTGGCGGAATGCTTCCAAAACTTACAAACTGTATTGAAGCAATTGAGCAGGGTGTATCAAGAGTCCACATTTTAGATGGTCGCGTGAAACATTGCCTTTTGTTGGAGTTCTTCACAGAGAAAGGTATTGGAACAGCTATTTTAAATGAGCCTTTGTTCTAAAACAGAAAGTGGGAATCTACAATGAATATAAAGAAAATAGCATTTATGCTTGTGTTGGTTTTGATGTGCGGTATGTTGTCTGGTTGCGAAGAAAAGAAACATAAAGAAGAGACCGCAGAACAACCGATTAGTTATGAAAGTCTTATGAACCGGTGGAAAGCGCAGATGAAAGCGTCTGATGTAACTTGCTGGTATACAAGTGAGACAGATAAAACATTTTTAGAAAAAGCGGCAAAGCAGTTTGAGAAAGAATATGCTGTGAAGGTCAATTTGGTGTACTATGATGGTGTCAGTCTTTTTGAGGATATGAACCAGGCTAACCAAGAAGGAAAGGGACCAGATTTGTATATTCTTGGCAATGACCAGCTTCAGCTTGCCAGTGAAAGCGGTATGGCAGAAGAGAATCAATGGTTTGATGATGCATTTTGGTCTGCAAATTACCCTGAGGTTGCAAAAAATGCAATTTCTTATCAGGGTAAGCAATATGGATATCCGATATATTTTGATACCTATTGTTTGGTCTATGATGCGAATTTGTTAGAAACTGCTCCTGCATCCATTGATGATATTCTGACATTCCTGGATGCTTACGAGGATACGGGCTCTACAAAAGCGGTGTTCCGATGGGATGTGGCAGACCCATATATTAATTCTATGTTTATCGCATCTTATGCAAATTTGTTTGGTGAAAATGGTGATGCCCCGACGCAGTTCCAAATAAACAACGAAAACTGTATTGTAGCAATGGAATACTATCAATCTTTGAGTGCGTATCTTTGGATGAATAAGAGTAATATTTCTCATGATACGATTATGACTCGTATTAAGGATGGTACGTTGGTGTTAGGCCTTTGTAAGTCTGACATTTTACCTACATTATACGAGATGCAGACGGTCGGTGCGAAGGAGGAAGCCAGAGAAGATGACACAGAGGCAACAGAAGACAACGGACAAGCAGTCGCTACGAATTATCAAGTCTCTTATGTACCAAGTTTGACAGCAGAAATGTCTTCTACATCATTTTCTACTACCTATAGTGCGTTTGTGAATCCATATGGCAAGGATACTACATTGGGTAATATGTTTGGACTGTATCTAAGTGTTCAGTGTGCAGGTGAACAGTATGCTGGCAATGGAAAGCTCCCAGTAGTAGACCAGAAGGAGAAGTTTGATGAAATGCAGAAGATTGTGTATGCACAGTACGTAAATTCCAAGCCGGTACCTAAGGTTATGGTGCTCGGTGATTATCTAGCAGAAAGCGGAATTACTTTTGACAATATTTGGTCTGGTGAAAATGCGAAGGAGCAATTGGATGCGTTACAGCAAACAATGGAACAAAAGTTGAAATAGAGATGTAAATAGAATTGCACATGATACAATTATTGAATAAAAATATCAAAAAGTCTCACATACTAAGGCGGAAGACGTAATCGGTTTAGATTACAGAAAATGGAGGTAGTCATATGTGGGGCTTTTTGATTGCAATGATATCTGGAGCATTGATGGCGATACAGGGTGTTTTCAATACAGGTGTTACGAAGGAAACAGGTCCCTGGTTAACCAATAGCTTTGTACAGTTGACCGGTTTTTTGGTATGTCTTGGTTTTTATTTTTGTATGGAGATGGGGAAAGTACCAGTGGGAGATCTGTTTAAGGTGGATCACAAGTATATGCTTTGTGGTGGTATCATTGGTGCGTTTATTACTTTTACAGTAATACAGAGCATGTCTTCGTTGGGACCGGCACAGGCAACCTTGGCAATTGTGATTTCCCAGGTACTAGTAGGATATCTAGTGGAATTGTTTGGCCTGTTTGGTGTAGAAAAGGCGGAATTTTCATGGACAAAATTGTTTGGAATTGTCATAGCGATTGTTGGTCTGGTTTTGTTTAAGTGGGAGAAGTAATGCTGGTAGAAGGTTTTGTGCAAAATGTTTAGAAATCAGGTGTTTTTTGCTTGAAAATTTTAAATCTTAAGATAACATAAACATTTTGAAAATGGTTGTAAATTTAACGAAAATTATGTATGATGAAACAGACTCTAAATTTCATTTTATGGTGGGACACTCTGCTAATATGGAGAATCTGTATGAAGGAGTGTGATAAAGTGAAATCAATTATAATATTTAGTTTGATGCTGGGAATGTGTTTGCTACAGGGATGTGAAACAAAGAAAGATTTGTTTACCGCCAAGGAGACAAACACCACTATGCAGGAAACTTCGGAGCATGTACAAGATATAACCAATACATTGTCACAACAAACCAATGAAGTATATGTTTATGTGTGTGGTTGTGTATATTATCCGGGGGTGTATTCTTTGGAAGTGGGTTCTAGGATTTGTGATGCACTAGAAGCGGCTGGAGGCGTAACGGAAGCAGGAAAACCGGAGGCTTTGAATCAGGCAGAGTGTATTAAAGATGGACAAACAGTCTATGTACCGAGTGTTGATGAGATGCGGAGCTTGGATGAAGAGGATGGTTTGGTGGATATTAATCAAGCGGACAAGGCAACCCTTATGACACTGCCAGGTATTGGAGAATCCAAGGCTGATTTGATTATTCAATATCGACAGGAGCATGGCAAATTTGAATCTATCGATGATTTGATGAATATCCCAGGAATCAAAGCAGGTGTGTTTAATAAGATAAAGGATTCTATTAAAGTATCTTAATGGATAGAGGAGAGTAAGGATGAAAAAGGTTTTGGTTGTGGATGATGAAAAATTAATTGTAAAAGGAATTAAGTTTTCTTTAGAACAAGATGAGATGGAAGTGACAGCTGCCTATGATGGTGAGGAAGCACTGGAATTGGCAAAGAATAATGATTTTGACATTATTTTATTGGACGTCATGTTACCAGGTCTTTCTGGTTTTGAAGTTTGTCAGGCAATTCGTGAATTTTCAGATGTTCCAATTATTATGCTTACCGCAAAGGGTGATGATATGGATAAGATTTTGGGTCTGGAGTATGGAGCGGATGATTACATTACAAAACCTTTTAATATCCTTGAAGTGAAGGCGCGTATTAAGGCCATTATTCGAAGAAATCAAAAGAAAGGACCAGTGGTAGAAACTCCAAAGCAATTGGTGGAAGGTGAGATGGTCATTGAGTTGGATAGTCGTCGTGTTACCATTGCTGGCAATGAAATTAATCTGACAGCAAAAGAATTCAATATTCTTACATTGTTGTTATTCCATCCGAATAAAGTATATTCCAGAGATGATTTATTGAAGGAAGTTTGGGGTAGTGATGCGTTAGGTGATGGCCGTACTGTAGATGTACATGTACGTAGATTGCGTGAAAAGATTGAATCAAACCCTGGAGATCCAAAATATATCCAAACAAAGTGGGGAGTGGGTTACTATTTTAAAAAGTAAAAAGAAAACCAATCCATTTCGAAGTCTTAAGGTACTGATTTTTGTTTCGTTCTTCGTTTTGTCTCAAGTTGTGATATTTTTGTTTGGTTCCTTGTTACAGCGAGCATATAACGATAAGACAATAGAAGAAAAACTACTTTTGGTACAGAACCAGTGTAGTATCTTAGGTAATCAAATTTTGGTGAATCAATTCATAATCGAGACATCACAAGCAAACTTGAATGCAGAAATCGATCAGCTTGCCAATGTTTGGGAAGGTCGTATCCTTGTAATAGATTCGAAATATCAGATTGTAAAGGATACATACACAATTGATCAAGGTAATTACATGATTTATGATGAAGTGTTTCGGGTAATGCGTGGTGAGAAGGACCGTAATGTTCGTATGGTTGACAATTATGCGGAGATTATTGTTCCAATTATTAATGCGGACAAAATCATTCATGGTGCTATGATTGCTACTGTTTCATTACAAGATATAGAGAATACCAATACTTATATTGCAACACAGGTTCGCGTGTTGCATGTTTTGTTTTCCGTGGTTTCTATTCTCGCTGCTTGGATGCTAGCACATATTAGTGTGGTAGGAATCAAACGCCTTAGTGTTCGTTTAGCCGCGTTGAAAGAGGGGCATTTGGATACAATAGAAGGTGTTGTCCGTTTCCATGAATTAACGGAATTGACGGATTCATTTAATGCTTTGATTGTAAAAATGCGTGGAGTAGAAGAATCCCGACAGGAATTTGTTTCAAATGTGTCTCATGAGTTGAAAACACCGATTACGTCCATGAAGGTTTTGGCGGATTCGTTGTTAATGCAGGAAGATGTGCCAAATGAGATGTATCGTGAATTCATGCAGGATATGGTGGATGAGATTGATAGAGAAACCAAGATTATTAACGACTTGTTGACTTTGGTTAAGATGGACAAGAAGTCTGCTGAGATGAATGTGGAGCAGGTTAATATCAATGCACTATTAGAGCTGCTGTTGAAACGTATCAAGCCTTTGGCCGCAAAGCGCAATATTGAAGTAGTATTTGAAAGTTTTCGTGAAGTGCTTGGTGAAGTCGACGAAGTAAAATTGTCCCTGGCATTTTCAAACTTGATAGAAAATGCGGTCAAGTATAATAATGAGGGCGGGAATGTCCATGTTTCACTAAATGCGGATCACAAATTTTTCTATGTAAAAATCCAAGATAACGGTGTGGGAATTCCGGAAGATTGTCAATCTCAGATATTTGAGCGCTTTTATCGTGTTGATAAGGCAAGAAGTAGAGAAACTGGAGGAACCGGTTTGGGACTTGCAATTGCACGTAATGCGATCTTGATGCATAAAGGAGCGATTAAGTTATATTCTGAACCGGGAGAGGGTACAACATTTACAGTTAGAATTCCACTAAAATATGTAAGTTGATGATAACAGGTTGTGGATGTTTTGGTGATGTATTAACAGAAGGTGATAAAATGAAGAAAATAAAATGGCTGTTACTCCTAGTATTTGCAATGGTATTGACAGCTTGTTCAAGTGAAGAAGTGATAGAGGATGAGGTTCCAGAGTTGGCGGATAATCAGATATATGCGTTTTTCGTCAATGTAAGTAAAACGGATGTGTATCCTGTGCCCTATGCATTGGAAGGTAAAGCGACCTCTGATGTAGTGCGCAATATTATTCAATACTTAATGTATGAAGAAGGGACTGCAGATTATCAAACTCCGATTCCTGCAGGAATGACATATTCGGATACAGTTTATGATGATGCACAGAATAGTGCAAGGGTATCATTTAATGTTCGGTATGAGTCTGTCAGCTCGGAGGATTTGCTTTTTTTTAAAACCTGTGTTGCGTGGACTGTATTACAGTTAGACAAAGTAGATACAATTAGTATTTCTTTAACAGATTTGTCAAATCAGGATGTGGAAACGGCAACGACGGTGGAGACATTCGACCGAGATTCTTTTACCTTTAATTTTGGTGATAGGAGTGGATACAAACAGACAGGTACTATTGTTTTATATTTTGCTGATGAAACTGGTGAAGTGTTGAAGGAATATACACACACAGTGGAAATTTCTAACACTACTTCTTTGGCAAGGCTGGTGGTTGAATCGTTAATTGCAGGACCGGATGAAGAAGGCTATACAGCAACATTGTCGGATGAGATTAAGATTAATAATATATCCGTCAATAATGGTATTTGTTATGTGGATTTGAGTGAAGAATTTTATGATACTGCGAATCCGTTAAGAAATGAAATTATTGTATATTCAGTGGTGAATTCTCTTGTAGAATTACCAACAGTATCAAAGGTACAGTTCCTAAAAAACGGTGAAAAACTGCAGTTTTTCCGTGAGACTATGCCATTTGATGGAATTTTTGAACGCAATTTGAATTTGATAGTACAGGAGGAAGATAAATAGTTGAAAAGACCAATTTTATATTGGGTAATCTTGTTCATACTTGGAGAAATTTTTTACAAGATATTTTCAGTATATATGGTCGGTTTTCTTGGAATAATATCCGTAGTTTTTTTTGTGCGAAATCGACGCCTGGGAAAGAAGAGAGTGCTACAGCTTGTGGGAGTAATCTGCTTTTTTCTAGGCGTTTTTTGTATGCACTTGCAACTGAGGACCATTGCACAGAGTGATATGGAAAATGGAACAGAGATTTTTTTTGAGGGAAAGGTCTTAAAAGAGGAGTCGGGTAATGGGATTTCTTATATTGTGCATGTGGAAAAGTGGAATGAAAAAAATAGCGCAATGAAAGTACAGATATATTTAAATGATGAAACGGATTTGTTTTTGGGGAGTAGAGTTTTTGGGAAGGGGGTAATTAGAAATTATTCCACCGCGCGTAATCCCGGCGGATATGATGAGAAATCGTATAAACATGGTCAGGGAATCATGACAGCATTACATGATGTGGAATTTGAAAAGGTGGATGTCCCAGTGTTTTCCTTGAGAGAGAGTTTAGACAAACTACAAGGAAAGTTGGAACAGGTTTATGCTGTTTTGTTTTCGGAACAAAATGCATCTTTGGCTACCGCGATGGTGCTGGGTGAAAAAAATAATTTGGATGCGGATATCAAAGCATTATATCAAAAAAATGGAATCGCACATTTGATTGCTATATCAGGTTTACATGTAGCTATGATAGGTGGTAGTCTGTACAAGCTACTGAGAAGGTTGACGGGGAGTTACCCCATCGCAGGTGTGGTGGGGGCAGTCTTCATTTATTCCTATGGCTTGATGACAGGGCTTTCGGGAGCAACTTTTCGAGCTATTGTGATGCTGTTGATTTCTATTGGCGCGGATGTATCAGGGCGTCGGTATGATGGATTGACAGCCATTTCCCTGGCTCTGTTTGTTATGTTGATTCATAATCCGTATCAAATTACACAGGCTGGATTTTTGTTATCCTTTGGTGCAGTGTTAGGTATCGTTATCGTCCAACCCATATGGAGACAAGGGATGAAGAAGCTACCAAAGTATTTAGATGGGATATGTGTTAGTATCAGTGTGCAGCTTGTTTTGACACCGATTGTGTTGTGGTTTTTTTATGAGATGCCAATATATGGAGTTGTGTTAAATGTGATTGTGGTTCCACTTATGAATATTTTGTTAGCCATGTTGATTTTATGTGGCGTGATGGGGATGTTTTCTATGGAATTAGCAGTGATACCTTCCTATGTTGCAGATGGCATTTTTGTAATATATGAACGCCTTTGTCAGTTGACAGAGTGCCTTCCGGGCCATACCTTGTGTACGGGTAGACCGACATGGATGTGGATTTTGGTGTATTATAGCCTTCTGGCTTGTGGTGTGTTTTTTTTGTTACGGAATAAGAAAAAATGTGCGTATGGTAGCTTTGGATTACTTGTTGCATTATTTGGTCTCTTTTTGATACCGTCTTCACTACATATATGTATGTTTGACGTAGGACAGGGGGATGGTATTTACATACGTACTGCGGAACATAAGCATATTTTAGTTGATGGTGGTAGTAGTACGGAGTACAACATAGGAAAGTATGTTTTAAAAAATGGATTGAAATATTATGGAGCATCTGCCATAGATTATGTTTTTATAACCCATAGTGATAGTGACCATTACAGTGGGATTCAGGAGATATTAGAACATAGTCTTATACCAATCAAAAATATTGTTTTTCCTGCAATAACAAATCCGGATGAAGCATATAAGGAACTAGTGCAATTAGCAAAACAGAAAGGATGCAGCGTGTACTATATGAAAAAAGGTGATGTGTTGGAAATAGGGAACGTGCAGCTTCAGTGTTTGAATCCAGTGAAACAATCTTATGAAGATAAAAATGCAGGTAGTATTGTGTTGCAGTTGACATATGATAAATTCGATATGTTGTTGACTGGGGATTTGCCCCAGGATGAAGAACAAAAGCTGCTGGGGGATTTAAAAGAAAATATTGAAGTTTTAAAAGTAGGACACCATGGTTCTGCCACATCGACGTCTTTTTCTTTTTTGCAAAGACTGTGTCCTTTGGTTGCCTGTATCTCTGTTGGAGAGAATAATATGTACGGACATCCTGCTAAGGAGGTTATGGTACGGTTATCACAATTTGTACAAAAGATATATTTGACAAAAGATAGTGGAGCAATTACCATAGAAACGAATGGAAAAGAATATTACGTAGAGACATTTTTACAATAGAGATACCAATAGGAGATATAGAATGAATCGTATTAGTCAAGATATAAAAGACAATGAATTCCAGCGATTTTATTTGTTGGTTGGCAAAGAAGGCTATCTAAAAAAGCAATATAAAGAAAAATTGATAAAGGCATTGGTGAATGTTGAAGATACGATGAATTATTTCTATGTGGAGGGGCATAATCCGAACCTGTCTCAAATTTATGAAACGGGAGAAACATTACCGTTTTTTTCAGAACACAGAGTTATTGTGCTCGAAAATACAGGTTTGTTAAAAAAGTCATCAGAAGGCATTTGTGAGCATTTTCAACAGTTTCCAGATTCCACAGTGTTGATTATGGTGGAAGACGAAGTAGACGGGAGAAATGGTTTATACAAATGGTTCAAAAAGAACGGATATGTAGCAGAGTTAAATATGCCAGATGAAAAAATGTTAGTCTCATGGGTAAAGAAACTTTGTGCTGATGAAGGAAAGAACATAGAAGATACTGCGGTGTTCTATATGATTGAGCATATGGGAACAGAAATGTTTTTGTTAAAAAATGAGTTGGAAAAGCTGTTTTCTTTTTGCACCAATCAAAGCACGATTACCATTTCTGATATCAAAGAAGTCTGTATAGATGAGGCGGAAGACAAGATGTTTGATATGTTAGATGCCATAGGTGGTCGAAATCAGAAGAAGGCATTGCAGCTTTATCGGGATTTGTTAGAGCTTCGAAAACCAGCCATGCAAATTCTTAGCTTATTAACTAGACATTATAATATATTGATGCAAATTTCAGCTTTACAGTCTGCTGGAACGGATGGAAAAACAATTGCATCTTTGTGTGGTATTCCGCCATTTACAGTAAAAAAATATATCAATCAGACAACAGCATATGACTACGCTACTTTACAAGGAATGTTAGAGAGGTGTACAGTGACAGATCAGGAAATTAAGACAGGATTGATTAAGGATATTGTGGGTGTAGAACTATTGATTGTAGAGTTTAGCGGAAGTAGCAGATAGAATATATGGTAATAAAAAAGGACCGTGGGTTAAGCGGTCCTTTCGTAATGTCTATCTAAAAATCAAGTTCATGAATTATGCCATCTTGTTAACGGCTATAGATAAACGAGAAATCTTTCTAGCAGCAGTATTTTTGTGTAAAATCCCCTTAGCAGCAGCCTTGCTAATCTTAGATGTACAAACAAGTAACTGAGCTTCAGCAGCAGCCTTATCGCCAGCAGCGATAGCAGCCTCAAGCTTCTTGATAACAGTCTTTAATTCAGACTTAACCATCTTGTTTCTCATAGTCTTTGTCTCGATTACCTTGATTCTCTTCTTTGCAGATTTGATGTTTGCCAATTCCGACACCTCCATTCAATAATAAATGTTTATGTTATGGTTTTACATTAAAACCGGACACGGACAATCTAATGTAAACATACTCGTCTATAATACTCGACAAACCACATTTTGTCAATTCCCTTTTTTAATTATCTTTTTCGGGCCAGGAGAAACTTTTTCTGGCATGAATAAGTGCACCAAAGTTTGGTCACAATTTACTTAGAAATAAGTGTTTGATGGAAAAGGAGTACAATTATGCGTGGAAGAACAGACCTTGCAGTGGAAATGAGAGAGGACATACAGCGTGACGAACCAATCTCGGGAGTACACGTAATGACAAAAAATAATGGCGATACAGATATCAAAGAGGTAAGAATTGTTGTGGAGAATGAGGAAGGTGCAATGTGCTTGGGAAAACCCATTGGCACATATATTACGTTAGAGAGTGAACATTTAAGACAATTTGACGAAAGCTTTCACAAACCAATGATGGAAGTGTTGTCCAAACATTTAAAACAGTTCATTGGAAATAAGAAGAAAATCATGGTGGCAGGGTTGGGGAACCGCGAGGTGACGCCAGATGCGTTGGGTCCATATGTGATTGATAATCTTTACGTAACACGACATTTGTTAAAGGAAGGGATTATATCGGAAAGTGTGGAGATTAGTGCGATTGCACCTGGAGTTATGGCACAGACAGGTATGGAGGCTGCATTGATTTTGAAAGCTTTAGTGCGAGATATAAAACCAGATTTATTGATTGTAATTGATGCGCTAGCTGCAAGAAATTCGGATCGTTTAAATAAGACAATTCAATTGGCTGATACAGGGATTACGCCGGGTTCAGGAGTGAGAAATCATCGAAATGCAATTAACAAAGAAAGTGTTGGCGTTCCGGTAGTTGCCATTGGTGTTCCAACTGTAATATCGGTGCCAACGATTGTAAATGATGCTATGGACGTTATGGTAAATGCAATTGGCAAACAGTCTACAAAAAATATATTAAAGAAATTCAATGATGAAGAGCGATATCAATTGGCTTGCGAGATGGTTACCCCATATTTGGAAAACATGTTTGTGACTCCCAAGGATATTGATGAGGCAGTGAAACGTATTAGTTACACAATATCAGAAGCGATTAACAGGGCGGCGTTATCGTAATATTGGAATATATGTCCTTTTTCCAGAATACAATACTATTATGAGAAAAAATAAGTATGCGGAAACAGGAAAATTGAATAAATCCCGTGTGGTGGTATGTATTTTGTTGTTGATATGGCTGATGCTGAAAGAGCCAATTGAAAAAAAAGATATTTTTAATGAGGCAACGTCACAAATGGTACCACTACTTACATATGAACAGGAGTTTGGAAGGGAAGAGGTGGATTACGCCACAACCTATGATGTTCCAGAGTGGTTTTATGAGGATGAAGGAGAGATACCTGTAAATGGCGATATTGTTACCATGGAAGAAGAACCAAAAATGCGAGAGGCTGACAATTCACAAATTGACAATGTAACCACTTTGGCTGATACAGTGAAAAATATTACATTTACGAGAGAACAAATGAATGATCCTAACTTTTTGTTAGACAATATCTTTGTTGTGGATACCAATACAAGTATGACAGAAGAGGAGTTAAGTCTTGCAAATCTATTGGATATGGATTTGTCCATAGACAATCTGAAAAATAGTAAAGAAAAGCAGTATAAAGTGTTGATTTATCATACCCATGCATCTGAAGCATTTGTAGACAGCAGAGAAGGGCAGCAGGAAGACACAATCGTCGGTGTGGGGGCATATCTGGCGGAGCTGTTAGAGCAAAAGTATGGGATATCCGTATACCATGACACAACAACTTATGACATGATTGATGGTGTATTAGACCGAAGTAAGGCATACGAGAATTCCTATCATGGAGTATCTAAAATTTTAAAGGAAAATCCATCTATAGAGGTTGTAATTGATTTACATAGAGATGGCGTGGATGAAGAAACACATTTGGTCACAGAAATTAATGGGAAAAAGACAGCAAAAATTATGTTTTTGAATGGTGTAAGTCGTTCTGACATGAATGGTGAAATTGCGTATTTGGAAAATCCAAACAAGCTTACCAATCTTGCTTTCAGTTTTCAAATGTATTTGACCGGGAAAGAACATTATGGAGATTTTGTAAGGAAAATTTATGTGAGGAGTTTGCGATATAATTTGCATCTAATGCCGAGGGCTACCCTTATTGAAGTGGGAGCTCAGAATAATACCATACAAGAGGAAAAAAATGCAATGGAGCCGTTGGCTGCAATCCTTGATAAAGTGTTGAGTAAAAAGCAATAATGTGATATACTTCATTCTGTATGACTATATCAATTCGAAAGAAAACAGGAGAAAACAATGGCACATTTAGACCAGAGCAAAATTCGTAATTTTAGTATTATAGCACATATTGATCACGGTAAGTCCACTTTGGCTGACCGTATTATAGAGAAGACAGGTTTGTTGACGGATCGCGAAATGCAAGCTCAGGTTCTTGATAACATGGAATTGGAGAGAGAACGTGGTATTACCATCAAAGCGCAGGCGGTGCGAATCGTATATAAGGCAAAGGACGGAGAAGAATATATATTTAATCTGATTGACACGCCGGGACATGTAGATTTCAATTATGAGGTTTCTAGAAGTCTGGCAGCCTGTGAGGGGGCTATTTTGGTTGTAGACGCAGCACAGGGAATCGAAGCCCAGACTTTGGCTAATGTATATCTTGCAATTGACAATGATTTGGAAGTGATGCCGGTAATTAATAAGATTGATTTGCCAAGTGCAGAACCGGATCGTGTTGCTAATGAAATAGAAGATATTATCGGTATAGAGGCAATGGATGCACCCCGCATTTCTGCCAAAACAGGTTTGAATATTGAGGATGTGTTAGAACAGATTGTAGAAAAAATTCCAGCTCCGACTGGGAATCCGGAAGCTTCTTTGAAAGCTCTAATATTTGATAGTAAGTATGATGCTTATAAAGGTGTTATCATTTTCTGTCGTTTGTTTGATGGTTCTGTTCGCAAGGGGAGTCAGATTAAAATGATGGCAACCGGTGCAACGGTGGAGGTTGTTGAAGTTGGTATCTTTGGTGCAGGTCAGTTTATTCCCCAGGATGAACTTTCTGCTGGAATGGTTGGATATATTACAGCAAGTTTGAAGGATGTCAAGGAAACACAGGTTGGTGATACAGTGACAGACGCATTGAATCCTTGTGAAGAAGCATTACCAGGATATAAGAGAGCGAATCCAATGGTATATTGTGGTATGTACCCAGCAGATGGCGCGAAGTATCCTGATTTGCGAGATGCTTTGGAAAAGCTTCAATTGAATGATGCAGCATTAAGCTATGAACCAGAGACATCAGTTGCTTTGGGCTTTGGATATCGTTGTGGTTTCTTGGGCTTGTTGCATCTTGAGATTATTCAGGAACGATTAGAAAGAGAATACAATTTGGATTTGGTAACTACAGCACCAGGTGTAATTTACCGTGTGCATAAGACGGATGGCGAAATGATCGAATTAACCAATCCATCCAATTTACCTGATCCATCTATGATTGACTATATGGAAGAACCATTTGTTTCCGCAGAGATTATGGTGACAAAGGACTATGTAGGTGCCATTATGCAACTATGTCAGGAACGGCGTGGTGTGTATAAAAGTATGGAATATATGGAAGAAACAAGAGCACTGTTAAAATATGATTTGCCACTGAATGAAATCATTTATGACTTTTTCGATGCACTAAAGTCACGTTCAAGAGGTTATGCATCTTTTGATTATGAGATGAGTGAATATGTACGTTCGAATTTGGTGAAGCTTGATATCTTGATTAACAAGGAAGAAGTGGATGCACTATCCTTTATCGTACATGCGGATACAGCTTATGAGCGCGGACGTAAAATGTGTGAGAAGCTAAAGGCTGAGATTCCAAGACACTTGTTTGAAATTCCGATTCAGGCAGCAATTGGAAGTAAGATTATTGCAAGAGAAACTGTTAAAGCACTTCGTAAGGATGTACTTGCAAAATGTTATGGCGGTGATATTACCCGTAAAAAGAAACTTTTAGAGAAGCAGAAAGAGGGTAAGAAACGTATGCGTCAGATTGGCAATGTAGAGATTCCGCAGAAGGCATTTATGAGTGTATTGAAATTGGATGAGGAATAATGAATAACCATAAGAAAAGAGATTTAAGTCTATATGTGCATATCCCATTTTGTAAGGCCAAATGCAACTACTGTGACTTTTTGTCCTTTGGTGGATGTGATTATACTTACCAAAAACAATATGTGCAGGCTTTATGTAAGGAGATTGAAGCATACGAGTATACGGCACATGAATATGTGATTCGAACCATTTTTTTTGGAGGTGGCACACCGTCCTTTGTGGATGCTTCTTTCATAGAGCAGATTATGATGACAATTCAAAACGTGTTTGAATTAGATGATGATGCAGAAATCACCATGGAAGGGAACCCAGACAGCTTGTCAAAGGATAAGCTGGAGGTGTATCAAAGGGCAGGTATCAATCGTTTGAGTATTGGTTTACAAAGTGCCAATGATACCTTGTTAAAGGTACTCGGGAGAGTGCATAACTATGATCAGTTTGTTGCTGCTTATAGCAGTGCAAGACAGGTGGGATTTACCAATATCAATGTGGATGTGATGTCAGGTCTTCCGGGAGAAACAAAGGAATCTTATGTTAGAACTTTAGCAAAAGTGGTAGAACTACAACCGGAGCATATTTCGGCATACAGTTTAATTGTAGAAGAAGGTACGCCGTTAAGTGAAGATGAGCAGTTGCTTGATTTGTTACCATCAGAGGAGATGGACAGAAGGCTTTATGCCAAGACAAAGCTACTTCTTAAAAATAGTGGTTATAATCGTTACGAAATATCCAATTATGCGAGACCAGGTTTTGCTTGTCGTCACAATCTTGTCTATTGGACTGGTGGAGAATATCTAGGTGTTGGCCTTGGTGCATCTTCCTATCTTCAAGTATGGTTGGATGATGAGCATTGCAAAAAGGTTCGTTTTCACGGTGTGGAGAATATGGAAGAATATATAGGAAGATTTTCTCGTTGTGAAGGAGATACCCTGTTAGCATTTATAGAGGATTATTACAAAGATATACAGCTTTTGAAACGCAAAGATGAAATGGAAGAATTTATGTTTTTAGGACTTCGCTGTACAGATGGTGTGTCAAAACAATCCTTCAAAGATCGGTTTGGCGTAGATATAGAAAGTGTATATGGTAAAGTGATTACCAAATATGTGGAGCAAGAGTTGTTGGTAGATGAGGATGAACGCATTTTTTTAAGCGATGCCGGCATTGATGTAAGCAATGTTGTGATGGCAGAGTTTATGTTGTAGATAAGAAGGAAAAAGGAGATCAGAACGAATGATGAATAAGGTTGAAAAGAGCAAGCTACGGGTATATGCCGTGTTGGGGATTATGATAGTAATCCAACTGGCAAGTATTATATATTATTTTCAGGTTCACAAGCAGGGATATCATTCAGATGAGATATGGTCGTATGGATTTGCCAATGGTGCTGAGGTGAAAGATGTCTTTAAAGATAGCAATGGTGAAGATTCCAATATGAATGCGTGGTTTGACACACAAGTACTTCGCGATTATGTGGTTGTAAATGCGGGGGAACAGTTCCAGTATGATGATATTTATACAAAGCAGATTTATGACCTGAGCCCACCGTTTCACAGTATGGTACTACATACGATATGTTCTTTTTTTCCAGAACAGTTTTCAAGATGGTTTTCATTTTCTATCAATATTGTTTCATTTTTGATTGCAATGATATATTTATTTAAGATTGCAAGGTTAATCAGTAACAATGACATCTATGCGTTGTGCTGTTGTGGATTGTACGGTTTTAGTATGGGGGCCAGAGATTCTTACATTTACTTACGTATGTATGCGATGTGTACAGCGTTAATCCTTGTGATTTTATATCATTTGTTGCAATATTTCAAAAAATGTAAGGAAACTTCACGACTATTTCATTACAATTTGATTATTGCCTGTGCAGTTTCGTTTTTGGGATTTCTAACCCATTATTATGTGGTTTCCTTGATGGGAATCTTTACTTTTGTTGTTTGCGTGATGCTACTATTTAGTCGTAGAATTAAGCTTATGTTTACCTATGGTTTTAGTATGCTGATTACCTTCCTATTGTCTGTTGTGGCGTTTCCGTCTATGTTTAAGGTGTCGCAAACGAATGTAAGCAATGTATCACAGGCGATGGACTACAATTTTGAGATTCGATTTCGTGTGTTGTCCAATTATATTATGACCAAATTGTTCAATATTCATGTACCTATAAGTAGTGAAGGTGCATTGAAGATTGTATTCGGCTTTGTCGTGTTTGGATTTATTGTTAGTATCCCGTTACTAATTCTATTGCGAAATTCATCTGGCATGAAGAAACTGGTTCGAAAAGTGAAAATGGTCACAAAGCATCCGAAACAGATATTAAAATATTTGTTAAGGAGAGTGAATTGGCTCTATGTTGCATTACTATTAACAGTGATAGGTCAAATTATTGTGGTTGGGGAAACGTCACGAGTATATGCAATGGGAGAGATGGTGGACCGTTATTTGTTTATGGTTTATCCGTTGGTAGCTTTAATTGGAATGGCATTCCTATATCAGATTGGAATTATTGTATTAAGGAAAAGAAAATTTGGATATGCACTAGTAGGAATTGCAACAGTTATATTGGTCGGCATCAACATATACAATTGTACACAATATGGTGACTATTTGTTTAGAAGAATGAATGAAGTGAATGTTGAAGATGTCATTGAAGGAAAGAACTGCATATATATTCGTAAAGACCCGTGGATGTTAACTACCATGGTTCCTACATTGATTCACGCAGAGGAATTTGCACAGATACAGTTTACAGATTATCATTTACTGGAGTCATTATATAGTGAAAGAGCAGATGCTGGACCGCTTATGGTCGTTATAGACAAATCGTTTGCGAATACCACAGAGAACCGACTTGATGCAAAGGGAATGGAAGGTTCCGTGGTCAATGATGAAGATGCAGTGAAATCTGAGAAGACATACAATGAAATTCTTCGCATTTTAGAGGACTTAGAGCCAGAAACCGAGATGGAATATATGACAATGCAAAGTTTTTTTTCCAGACCAATGGAGGTATACTGGGTGAATCCATAGGAGAGAGAATATTGAGAGATTTTTACAGAGAAAAAAATGTTTTAGTTACAGGAAATACTGGATTTAAAGGCAGTATGTTATGCCAAGTGTTAAGTATTATGGGCGCAAATGTACGAGGGTATAGTTTGGATGCCCCTACCAAGCCAGCACTTTACAAGATACTACAACACGATACTAAGATAGATACATGTATTAGTGATATACGAAATTACATGGATTTAGAGCAAGTTTTTCAAAGCTTTCAGCCGGATATTGTTTTTCATTTGGCGGCGCAACCATTAGTAAGAGAATCCTATTACAATCCATTGTATACGTATGAGACAAATGTAATGGGAACGGTACATGTATGTGAATGTATCCGTCAAACTACGAGTGTGAAATCCTTTGTTAATGTGACGACAGATAAGGTGTATCAAAATGAAGAGACAGGGATTCCTTTTGTGGAAGATATGCAGTTATGTGGACATGATCCATACTCCAATAGCAAATCCTGTTCAGAATTAGTGACACACAGTTATAAACGCTCTTTTTTCAAGGACATGGATATTGCAGTATCTACTGCCAGAGCTGGTAATGTAATTGGTGGAGGAGACTTTGCGAAAGACCGTATTGTGCCAGATTGTTACAGAGCGGCGGTTGCAGGGAATGACATTATTTTGCGTAATCCGTATTCGGTACGTCCTTATCAGCATGTGTTAGAGCCAATTTATGCATATATGTTAATTGCAAAAGAACAATATGAGAATCTGACCATGCAAGGTGCATATAATGTTGGACCGGATGATGAAAGCTGTATTACAACAGGAGATGTGGCAAATTATTTTTGTCAATATTGGGGAGAAGGTATGAAGTGGATTAGTCAGGCAGATGGGGGTCCACATGAAGCTGGACTTTTAAAGCTTGATTGTGCAAAGATGAAGGATACTTTTGACTGGAACCCCAAATGGAGTGTTCAACAAGCAATTGAGAAAACGGTTGCTTGGTATAAAGCATATTATGAAGGCAAAGATATGATTGCATTTACAAATAATCAGATTGGAGAAATGTTTGATGTTTGAAAATATGACAGAAGAGGAAGCAAGGAAGTATGTGGTTGAATTAGTTGGAGCGTATTGTGATCAGTTTCACGCAATTCCAAAGTACCAGCCTGGAGATCGTATATCCTATGCGAAACGTGTTTATGGTAGAGAAGAAATGATGAGGCTAGTGGATTCTTCTATGGAATTTTGGCTGACTTCAGGAAGATATACACAAGAATTTGAAAGTGGTCTTGCTGATTATCTTGGTGTGCGCTACTGTTCTTTGGTAAATTCAGGTTCTTCTGCTAATTTATTAGCGTTTATGACACTCACGTCACCGTTACTGAAACAGAGAAGAATTGAGCCGGGAGATGAAGTGATTACAGTAGCAGCAGGTTTTCCTACAACGGTAGCACCTATTATTCAATATGGTGCAATTCCTGTTTTTGTAGACGTGACGATTCCGCAATATAATATTAATGTGGATATGTTAGAAGATGCCTATTCTGAAAAAACAAAGGCAGTTATGTTGGCACATACATTGGGTAATCCGTTTGACTTGAAAGCTGTGAAAGCATTTTGTAACAAACACGATTTATGGCTGATAGAAGATAATTGTGATGCTTTGGGATCAGAGTATACGATGAACGGCGTAACATACAAAACAGGAACGATAGGAGATATCGGTACATCAAGTTTTTATCCTCCGCATCACATGACAATGGGAGAAGGCGGTGCGGTGTATACCAACAATCCTCTTTTACATAAAATTATCCGTTCTCTTCGAGATTGGGGGAGAGAGTGTAGCTGTCCATCCGGGGTAGATAACATGTGTGGACATCGTTATGATGGTCAGTTTGGAGAATTGCCGAGAGGATATGACCACAAATATGTCTATTCACATTTTGGATATAATTTGAAAGCTACTGATATGCAAGCTGCGATTGGATGTGCGCAATTGGATAGAATTGCAGATTTTGCATTGAAACGACAGAAAAATTTTGCCTATTTAACAGAAAGATTGGCTGATTTACAGGATAAAATTATTTTACCAGAAGCATGTGAGGATTCAAATCCTAGTTGGTTTGGTTATCTGATTACCTGTAAGGAGGGGATAGAGCGTAATAAGGTTGTAAGATACTTGGAAGAGCATGGTGTGCAGACAAGAATGCTCTTTGCAGGTAACCTTGTCAAGCATCCATGCTTTGATGAGATGAGAACTACTGGAAAAGGATATAGACAGATTGGTTCTTTGGATGTAACCAATCATATTATGAATCACAGTTTTTGGATTGGTGTATATCCAGGTATGACAGTTGAAATGTTGGATTATATGATATCCATGATTAAAGAGGCTGTAGATTGAGAGGCGTCTATGGGAGAGATAAGGTTATTAGATTGTACATTGCGAGATGGCGGATATGTAAATGATTGGCAATTTGGCCATAACAATATTGTTAACATATTCGAGAGACTTGTCAGTGCCAAAGTGGATATCATAGAAGTAGGTTTTTTGGATGCAAGAAGATTGTATGATGCTTCTAGAACCATTATGCCTAATTCTAAGGCGGTACATGAGATTTTTGGAAAATTAGATGCAGGTTCCGCTATGTTGGTTGGTATGATTGACTATGGCACATGCGGTTTGGAGAATATTGTTCCATGCGAAGAGAGTATTTTAGATGGAATTCGTGTCATATTTAAGAAGCATCTTCGTAACGAGGCGATGGCCTTTTGCGGTGAATTGAAAAGAAAAGGATACAAAGTATTTGCACAGTTGGTATCTATTACAAGCTATGATGATGACGAATTGCTAGATTTGATTTCGTTGGCTAATAAGATAGAACCCTATGCTGTTTCTATTGTAGATACTTATGGATTGTTGCATCAAGAGAATCTAATGCACTATTTTACCCTTCTCAATAATTACTTGGATTCCTCCATTGCAATCGGGTATCACTCTCATAATAATTTTCAGATGGCTTATGCAAATTGCATTCAGTTCCTATCCCAGGATGTGAATCGGGATATGGTGATAGATGGAACGATTTATGGAATGGGTAAAAGTGCTGGAAATGCACCTACAGAATTGCTTACTATGCACATGAACCAGCATTATAGAAAAAATTACGATACAAATCAAATTTTAGAAGCAATTGATAGTTCTGTGATGGAGTTTTATAAGAGGACGCCATGGGGATATAATATGTTTTATTACATCTCGGCATCAAATGATTGTCATCCGAATTATGTATCGTATTTGATGAATAAAAGAACACTTTCTGTCAAATCAATTAGTAAGATTCTTGATGGATTACAGGCTGACAAAAAGTTGTTGTATGATGAGGAATATATTGAAAATTGTTATATTAATTATCAGACACATGAGATTAATGACGGTGCTACATATGAAAAACTGAAACCAGTTTTGGAAGGAAAAGATATATTCATTTTAGGACCAGGAAAAAGCATTCTTGAGAAAAATGAAGAAATTGTAAAAAGAGCAAAAGAATTAAATTGTTCTACAATTGCAATTAACTTCGTTCCAGAAATGGTAGATATTCAATACTTGTTTTTGACGAATGCAAAAAGATATCTCATGTTATCTTCGCAAATTGTGGAAAAACAAGATACATATCAAATGATAGCAACTTCCAATGTTACAAGTATGAAAAACGAATTTGCATATGAGTTGAATTATAGTTCTTTGTTGGATTACGATGCGTCAATTGTCGATAATTCTTTACTTATGTTGTTAAAGATATTAGCTCGTTTGAATGTAAAAGAAATTTACTTGGCAGGGTTTGATGGCTATGTTGGAGATGGCGTGGATAACTATATTGAAAAGAATATGGAGTATACATTTACGCAAGAACAAGCTGAAGAGATTAACATATATGTTAAAAATGTAATCAACAATTATAGAAAAAAAATACCAATACATTTTGTGACGGATTCTTTATATAACAGATAACAGTATCCGCCGTGGGAGAGAATGGATATGAAGATAAAAGTTTCAGAATACATTGCCAATTTTATGGTTGAGATGGGTGTGGAACATGTTTTTACCCTAACTGGTGGTGGTGCAATGCATTTGAATGATGCGTTTGGCCATAATAAGGATTTAAAGTGTATATATAATCATCATGAGCAAGCCTGTTCCATCGCAGCAGAAGGATATGCGCGTTTGACTGGGAAGGTGGCAGCAGTCTGTGTTACCAGTGGTCCAGGAGGAACCAATGCCATTACAGGTGTTTTAGGTGGTTGGCAAGACTCTATCCCAATGTTTATCGTGTCAGGGCAAGTGAAACGAGAGACAACCACATGGGCAACAGATATTCCCTTGCGTCAGTTGGGGGATCAGGAGTTTCAAATTGCTGATTGTGTAAGTAATATGACCAAGTATTCCGTAATGGTGACGGACCCTAATATGATTCGTTATCACATGGAAAAAGCGTGGTATTTGTGCAACAATGGAAGAAAAGGACCAGTATGGATTGATGTACCATTAGATGTACAATCCGCTATTGTGGATAGTGATGATTTGGTTCCGTATGATTGTTTTGAGGATCAACAGGAAGAGGTTGTGTATGATACCTCTATGACAGCAAGGATTATTGAAAAAATCAAACAGGCGAAAAAACCGGTTATTCTAGTTGGTACAGCTATTCGGCTTGCGGACGCATACAAAGAGTTGCTTCAAGTTGTGGAGAAATTAGGAGTTCCAGTGGTGACTGCATGGAATGCACATGATTTACTACCTGAGGATGCACCGTATTATTGTGGCAGACCAGGCACAGTAGGGTTGCGTGGTGGTAATTATGTGATCCAAAACAGTGATTTGTTAATTGTATTGGGATGCCGGTTGAATATTCGAATGATAAGCTATAATTATAAGGCATTTGCAAAAAATGCATATAAGATCATGGTGGATATTGATGCCAATGAATTAATAAAGCCTACAATCCAGATTGATATGCCGATACATGCCAATGTAAAAGATGTATTGGCAGATTTATATACATATATACAGAAAAACGGCTGGACGCTGCAACATAATGATTGGTTACAGTGGGCAAAGTCTGTGCATGACAAATATCCGGCTGTGTTACCATCCTATAGAGATGCAAGTAATCCTTTGAATCCCTATGTTTTTGTGGAGCAATTGTTTGCTGGTTTCACAGAGAATGAAGTGATTGCCTGTGGTAATGGTGGCGCATGTGTTGTAACATTTCAAGCCGCCAACATAAAAAAAGGACAAAGATTGTTTACCAATTCAGGTTGTGCTGCGATGGGATATGGTTTTCCTGCAGCAATTGGCTGTGCTGTTGCAAGAAAAGGTGAACGTGTTATTTGTATCGATGGTGATGGGAGTTTCCAGATGAATATTCAGGAATTACAGACTGTAGTATATCATCAGATGAACTTAAAGATTATCATCATGAATAACAATGGATATCATTCCATCCGTCAGACGCAGAATAATTTATTCCAAGGTGATTTGGTGGGTGTGTGTGATGGCAATGGAGTTAGTTTTCCTGATATGGAAAAAGTAGCATATGCTTACGGCATTCCATTTCTTCGTATAGAGAAAGAAGAGGATATAAAACATGCTTTGGAAACTATGTTTTCACAGAATGGTCCATATATGTGTGAGGTTGTGGTAGATGACAAACAAAATTTTGAACCGAAATTATCATCCAAAGTAATGCCGGATGGAACGATTGTTTCACCAGAGTTGGATGATTTGTATCCGTTTATTGAGAAGGAAATATATTAAGATAATGAAAAAGGCAATTGTGACCGGTGCAACAGGAATGCTCGGGTGGAATTTAATTGAATATTTGGTGAAACAAGGAATAGAGGTGCTTGCGATTGTGAATCCATATTCTACTCGTAAGGATTATGTACCGAGACATAAGCAAGTTCATGTCGTGGAATGTGATTTGAATGATTTGGCTTGTGTTCCTGTGAATGAAAAGTATGATGCATTTTTTCATCTTGGTTGGATGGGAACATATGGAGAACAGAGGGAAGATTTGTTCTTACAGGAAAAAAATGTGCGTATCTCTTTAGAAGCTGTTGAATTGGCAGAAAAAACAGGTTGTAGTGTTTTTGTTGGTGCGGGATCACAAGCAGAATATGGTTCTAAATATCAAGTGAAACTAACCGGTGACTTACCTGCAAAACCGGAAACAGGGTATGGTATTGGAAAATATGTGGCAGGTATCATGACTAGAAAAAGATGTGAACAATTAGGAATTCGGCATGAATGGGTGAGAATTCTAAGTGTGTATGGTCCAGGAGATGGAAGGCATACTATGGTAATGTCTGGGATTGCTAAATTACTTGGTGGTGATATACCAACATATACAAAAGCAGAACAGCAATGGGATTACTTATATGTTAAGGATGCAGTTGAGGCACTTTATTTAATTGCAAAGAAGGGCGTAGATGGTAAGGTGTATTGTTTGGGAAGTGGACAAACAAGAGAACTTCGAGAGTACATCTATGCAATTAGAGATGCAATAGATCCTTTTTTGCAAGTAAATATAGGACATTTGCCATATCCGCAAAACCAAGTGATGTATTTGTGTGCAGATATATCGGATTTATGCAATGATACTGGATTTTGTGTTAAAACTTCCTTTGAAGAGGGAATCGAAGAAACTGTTAATTGGATAAGAGAGAAGGATTCATATGAAGAAAATTAGTGTTTTGATACCATGTTATAATGAAGAAGAAAATGTTGAAGCAATCAGCACCGCTGTGATTGATATACTTCAGAAGGAATGTGACCAATATGACTATGAAATAGTGTTTATTGATAACTGTTCTACAGATAAAACAAAAGAAATCATAAGAGGTCTTTGTGAGCGAAATAGAAAAATCAAAGCAATTTTCAATGTGAAGAATTTTGGACAGTTTAATTCGCCATATTACGGTATGCTCCAGACTACAGGAGATTGCGTAATATCTATGGTGTGTGATTTTCAAGATCCGGTAGAATTGATTCCGCAATATGTAAAAGAATGGGAAAATGGATATAAAATTGTTATTGGGATTAAAACGAATAGCGAAGAAAATAAGATAGTATATGCATTAAGAAGCTTGTACTATAAGTTTATAAAAAAGTTCTCGGAAGTAGATCAGATAGAACATTTTACTGGTTCTGGGTTATATGACAGAAGTTTTATTGAAGTGTTGCGAGAATTGGATGACCCAAAACCGTTTTTAAGAGGTATTGTGGCGGAATTAGGGTATGATAGAAAAGAGATTCCATATGTGCAACCTAAGCGAAATGCAGGAAAAACAAAAAATAATTGGTATACCTTATATGATGCAGCCATGTTGAGTATAACATCCTATACTAAAATTGGACTGCGATTATGTACATTGTTTGGTTTTTTGTTTGGATTAATTAGTGGCTTGATTGGTATTGCATATTTGATATACAAATTAATCTATTGGGAATCATTTATTGCAGGTATGGCACCGGTTACAATCGGAATGTTCTTTATCGGTGCAGTGCAATTGATTTTCATTGGTATGTTGGGAGAATATATTCTTAGTATGAATCAACGAATCATGAAACGTCCGTTGGTCATTGAAGCGGAAAGATTGAATTTTGGGGATGACGATGATAATGCATAGGAGGAAATGACGATGAAAGTTGTAATATTAGCCGGTGGAATGGGTTCAAGAATTAGTGAAGAATCTCATTTGCGCCCAAAACCAATGATTGAAATAGGTGGACGCCCAATATTGTGGCATATCATGAAAATATATTCGTCGTATGGATTCAATGATTTTATCATCTGTTGCGGTTACAAAGGGCATATGATCAAAGAGTATTTCATGGATTATTATATGAATGAGTCAGATATAACGGTTGATTTACGGAATAACGATACCACTATTCATCAGAATACATCAGAGCCATGGAAGGTAACATTAGTTAATACGGGTTTACATACTCCCACAGCAGGCAGAATTAAACAGATATTGAAGTATACAAAGAATCAACCATTTATGATGACTTACGGTGATGGTGTATCGAATGTTAATATCCCCGAGTTACTTGAATTCCATAAGAAAATGGGGAAGATCGTTACCATTACAGCTGCCAAACCGGCAGGTAGATGGGGAACGATTCAAATTGATGAAGATAAGCAGCTTGTTACTACATTTAAAGAAAAGGCAAAGATGGAACAAGCTTATGTTAATGCAGGGTATGCCGTATTTAATCCAGAGGTAGCTGAATATTTAGATGATGAACATATGCTAGAGACTATTCCTTATGAAAAGCTGACAGAGGCTGGACAGATGGCAGCATATCAGCATGACGGATTTTGGTATCCGATGGATACAATGCGAGATAAAGATTATTTGGAAACAGAATGGGCTAGTGGTGATGCACAATGGAAGATATGGTAAAAAAGATTGCGATTATTTTTTGTGTTAATAATCAAACAGAGAATGTTAAAAAATGTATCGATATATTAGCCACATACAAACAAGTTGATATTACAATTTACATTATGGTAAAAGAAAATGCTTCCTTGTTGCAGTTAGAGCAAAATCATGTATTTCCAACCTGTCTTGAGGAAATAAAGGTTATACATGGAAAATGGGACTATGAATGTGAAGCTTATTATAGCGGCATTGTGGAGGTATTAAAGGATAATCAAGATTTTGTATGGTTACTGAATGATAAAATGGCAATTAAAAAGAATACATTAGACACATTATTGCAATGTGAACATAAGCTATCTGGACAGTACGGTTTTTTGTCTAGTGCTGTTTTATGCGAAGATGAGTTGTGCCGTAAAATGGCACCGGACATAAGAGAACAAAATGTTTGGAATAACTTTAAGGCATTGGATTTGTCTATGTTTCCTATTTCTTATGCTTCATTTGGTGGATTGTTTGTGCCAATTCCTATTATTAAAAAAATAGGTTTTCCAATACGTAATATGAGAATAGGATATGACGGATATGAGTTTTCCAATAGAATTAGTGAACAATATAATGGTTATTATATTGTTGATAGCATAATCCAAATGCATATAAGGAACAATACAGGATACGAATTATATCAGGAAAGTACAGAAGAAATATCCAGTTACCGATATGTGTATCGTAATGATTATTACCTATCTCAAAAAGAAGGTGTTAAATATATAGGCTTTTATTTTTATAGAGCGTTTTGTCAAATAGGTAAAATTTTAAGCAAGGCACAAAGTAAAAAATTGCAACGGATTATGGAAATAATGATTGGAACAGTGTTAGGTATAAGATTTAGACCTAAGATTGAACGATTTGAGGGAATAGATAATGAATAAGATATTAGCAATTGTTGTTACATACAATAGAGTTGATTTGTTAAAAGAATGTATAGAGGCTTTGTTGTCACAAAGTTATAAAGAATTTGATATATTACTTGTTGATAATGCAAGTACAGATAATACAGAGCAGGTTTGTAAAGAGTATTGCATGCAATATGAAAATATAATATATCAAAATACAGGTGCAAACCTGGGGGGAGCAGGAGGCTTTCACTTCGGATTGAAGTATGGCGTGTTGCGAGGATATGATTATTTTTGGATTATGGATGATGATACAGTTGCTTATGAAAATGCTCTGCAAAAATTATTAGTGGCAAACGATGTGTTAAATGGAGAATATGGTTTTTTGTCCTCTGAAGCATTATGGCTTGACAATAGTCTGTGTAAAATGAATATGCCTGGTTTGGAATCTTATTCACGATACCAGGATTATTGTATGGTTAAACATGGTCTTGTGAAGATTGCAAGAGCAACATTTGTTTCCTTTTTTATTAAAAGAAGCGTTATAGAGGAAGTGGGATTGCCAATTAAGGAATTTTTTATTTGGTGTGATGATACCGAATATTCATGTCGAATTTGTAAAAAATACAATGCCTATATGGTTTGTGATAGCAAGGTGTTACATAAAATGAAGAGCAACGTGGGTTCGGATATTAGTGGAGATGATATAGAAAGAGTTCCTCGTTATTTTTATGAATATAGAAATTGGATGTATATTGCACGTCAGAATGGTATGCTGTGGCGTTTATATCAAATATATCGTTTTTGGTATATTATAATACAGATTATAAAGAGTAAGTCTAAGAACAAGAGATTACGCTTTTGGATTGTTATAAAGGGATACTGGTGTGGTTTCTGGTTTCGACCGAAGGTAGAATGTGTAAGATATGAAGGTACAAAGTAAGAAACAGAAATTCGGTGTGGGAGGAAATTACGATGAACATATATATATATATTAAAGATAAAATAACCAAGAAATATCCGAATGTTATAGAAGAGTACTCTGATTATGTTACTACTTATGGAAACAAATCTTTTCTCAAAAGAATAAAAGCATATATGTATTTAGTTCGTTTGTTAAGTAATAGACAAAGCAATGTGCCTATACGTGTCAGTGAATATGAGGATACAAAAAGATTGGATGTAGATGAAATATTAGAACAGATACAGTCATACGAAGTGATTTCATTTGATATTTTTGATACACTAATTTTTCGAAATGTAGAAAAGAACGAAGATATATTTAGGATTGTTGGTCATAAGCTGGGTGTTAGTGGCTATTGCAAATTGCGTAAACGTGCTGAAAAGGCAATATTAGATACAGGAAAAAAGGATTATTCAATTATTGAAATATGTAATTATTTGAATGAGTGTTATGGATTAGATTCTGAAAAATGCTTGCAAGAAGAGTATATGATTGAGTCAAAAATGATAACATGCAATCCTTATATGAAAAAAATATATGATGGTGCACTTGCGGCAAATAAGAAGGTGGTGGCAGTATCAGATATGTACTGGCCTACTGAATATATAGAAAAAATGTTAAATTGCTGTGGATATGAAAAATGGGATCATATTATTGTTTCTTGTGATTGGCATGCTAATAAAAGTAGTGGCGATTTATTTGAAAACATAAGGAAACAATTATATTCGAATGAAAAAATAATACATTTTGGTGACAACTATAATTCTGATGTTGCAAAAGCGAAAGAAAATCAAATGGATGCAATGCATTATGAAAAAATACACAGCATAGGAAAAAAATATCGTACAATGGAATATGATGTAAAACCATTGGGGGTTTCGGTTTCAAATGCACTTATTAACCAAGAAATACATAATGGTATAACAAAGTTAAATGATTATGAACAATATGGATATATATATGGCGGAATGTTGGTTGCGGGATATTGTCATTGGATTAATGTGATTTCACGTAACAAATATATTGATAAACTCTTGTTTCTATCGCGTGATGCGCACGTGATATATAAATCTTACACTAAGTTTTATAAAGAAATTGAAAGTGAATATGTTTATGTTTCGAGAACCGCTGTATTGTTACTGACAATAGATAGATATGCAGATTTGTTTGTCGAAAAAATATTGCGACGAAGAGCGATTGAATGCAAAGAAACAATTGAATGTACGTTGCAGGAGGTTAATTTGGGTTGCCTGAACAAACATTTACAAGAAGTGGACTTAAGTGGAAAAGATGTTTTCGATGAAAAAAAGGTAGAAAAGATAGAAAGGCTTATTTTTCAGTACAAGGAAGAAATATTGCATTCCAATAAGCATATTACAGAGGCTGCTCGCTTGTATTGGCAGCAAGTTGTAGGAGACAAAAAAAGAATTGCGCTAGTTGATATTGAATGGCGTGGAACGATCATGGTTTGCTTAAAACATTTTTTGAATAATATATGTGACTTGGATGTAGAAGTATTTAATTTACATTTGGCAACAAAAAGAGATCAATGGAATGAACAGGAATTTGATGATGATTATATGCTGTCCTATGCGTTTTCTTCTGATTTCAATAAAGAATGGAATCGATTTCTGGCATATGAGCCGGCAAGAGTTTCTATTATGGAATTGTTGTTTTCATCCTGTGAGGGTTCTTTGTTGTCATACAATTTGAAGGAAGATAATAAAGTCGAATTTTTGTTTGATTCATATTCGCACGAGAATGACAATATGATAACAGATATGCATGCAGGAATCGAATATTTCATAACGAGATATAAAGAAGTTGAGAATCGCCTAGGAATGAAGATATCAATTCCAGGTGAAGATGCAGTGAAACCATTACTTAATGTTACTAGATGGAGTCAATATATGCACAGAATGTTTGGTGGTTATATGTATTGTAATGCACCAGGTAGGAAAGATGCGGAGCGACCTATGCGTGAATATTTTAAGGAAAATCATTACATATAAGGAGTACGTATGGATTTAATAAGTGTTGTTGTTGTAACCTACAATTCGAGTACAACTGTTGTAGAGACGTTAGAAAGTATATATAATCAAACTTATCCTATGTTGGAATTGATTGTTTCAGACGATCACTCAACAGATGATACCATTTCGATAGTGAAAAAGTGGGTTAAGAAGAATGCAGATAGGTTTTGCAACGTTAGGATTTTGGTTGGAAAACATAATCATGGTGTAACGAAGAACTGCAATATTGGAATACATAATGCAAATGGAAAGTATGTTCAATTGATTGCAGGTGATGATATTTTATTAAAGGATTTGATTGAAAAAAAATACAACTTTGCCCGAAAAAATCAATTAAATTATGTTGTGTCTAGAGTAGAACCGTTTGGAGAAAACGAAATATTGGTAAATGATATGATTTCGTTTTGTGAGAAAGGATATGACATCATAAAAGCTGGATGGGAAGAACAATATGAGAACATTTTGTTTTCGAACTATATAGCAGGTCCTTCTGGTGGTTTTTATTTGAAACAGTTTTTTTTAGAGTTCGGTTCTTATGATACAAGATACAAAATGTTAGAGGATTATCCATTTATTTATAAATACATCGTATCTGGAAATGAAATTGTATTACTGGATGAAGTACTAGCAAGATATCGAATAACAGGTCAGTCATTATGTACATCCAATAATACACATTTTAATAATAGTCAAATGAAGTTCTTTTTTCAGGTGAGAATATGGGAACTGTTAAGAAATCGCAAGTATCTTTTCGTATTAAGACAAATTGCTTCATATATGTTGTGTTATTTGAAAATAGCAATACGATATATTTCTAAATAGTGAGTTGTTTTTTCGTTATATTAGGAAAGGGGAGAGATTAATGCAGGTAGTAAAATATGTTTTTCAACCACATGGGGATGAGAGAGGACAGTTGATTGCTTTGGAGGAGTTTAAAGACATACCATTTCAGATTAAGCGAGTATATTATATGTATGATACTGGTGAAGGTGTTCGGAGGGGATTTCATGCACATCTCTCATTAGAGCAAATATTGGTATGTATTCATGGTACTTGCAAGGTTTTATTAGATAATGGACATGAAAAAAAAGTAGTTCCATTAGAAAAACCGTATGAAGGATTATATATATCTAATGATATGTGGAGAGAAATGTATGATTTTTCACCAGATGCAGTTTTATTAGTGTTGGCATCTGATTACTATAATGAAGACGATTATATTAGAGATTATGATAAATTTCTTGATATGATTCACGAGAAAGAGAATAAGCTATGAGTAGTAATATGAAAATACCATTTGTAAGTTTTTTACCGATGGAGAATGAGTTAGAAGCAAATCTTCGGACGGCTTTTGAAAGAGTACTTGCAAGCAGCTGGTACATAGGCGGTAAAGAGGATGTTGCGTTTGAAAAGGCGTTTGCAGAATATTGTAATATGGAATACTGTGTTGGTGTGGGTAATGGATTAGATGCATTAATGTTGGCGTTAAAAGCACTTGATATTCATGTTGGAGATGAAGTGATTGTTCCTGCTAACACATATATTGCAACGGCATTGGCTGTCACTTATGTCGGTGCTACTCCAGTATTTGTTGAACCAGATATTCGAACCTTTAATATTGATCCGGATAGAATAGAAGAAAAGATTACAGAAAAGACAAAAGCAATCATGCCGGTACATTTATACGGTCAGCCGTGTGATATGGATTCCATAATGCAAATAGCCAGAAAGTATAATCTGTATATTGTGGAGGATTGTGCACAGGCTCACGGGGCAATATATAAAGGAAAGAAGGTTGGTTCATTTGGTGATGCCGCTGGATTTAGTTTTTATCCAGGGAAAAACCTAGGTGCATTGGGTGATGCTGGAGCAACTGTAAGTAATAATAAAGACTTGATTGATAAAGTCAGAGCATTAGGAAACTATGGTTCTGATTATAAATATCATCATATCTACCAAGGCAATAATTCTAGGTTAGACGAGATGCAGGCAGCTTTTCTCTCTGTAAAACTCCCATATTTGGAGAAAATGAATGCGGAAAGAAGAAGAATTGCCAACTGCTATCTAGACGGCATTAGCAATCAGGAAATTATACTTCCTTATGTGATTTCTGATGTTCTGCCAGTGTGGCATATTTTCGCTGTTCGTTCTAACAGAAGAGATGAGTTGGAACAATATCTTAATGAAAAGGGAATAGGAACAAATAAGCATTATCCCATTCCGATTCATCTTCAAAAGTGTTATCAAACTCTTGGGATAAGAAAGGGTGAACTTCCTATTGCCGAGGAAATTAGTAACACAGAATTGAGTTTGCCATTATATTATGGTATGACAGATGATGAGATAGAGTATGTGATTGATGTGATTAATGATTTTTCTTAAAGCTATATACAAGATTGTATCAGTATGTGCCATTTTTATTGAAACATAAGAATAGGAATATTAATTAACATGGAGTTGAAAGAATGTGAAGGCAATAGTTTTAGTGCTTAATAGAATGAAGAGCATGTATATAGAGTGTCCTCTACCAGCAAAAGTCTCTTTTTGGTTCATTGTTTGTGCTTTAATAGAGAAAGGGATCTCTTTTTTAACTGTTCCCGTTTTTGTGCGGCTACTTACAACCGAAGAATATGGTCTGGTTACGTTGTATTATTCTTGGTTGGGTGTCGTGAGTATATTTACAACTTTAAATCTGCAGTATGGTTCACTAGGGACAGCACAAATAAAATATGAGAATAAGAAGTATTCATATGTATCATCTATACAAATAATAGTTACTATGATATCAGGGATGGCATTATTGATAATATTTTGTTTTTCTGCTTTTTTTGAAAAAGTTTTAGACATGTCATTGTCTTTATTGACAGTAATGATCTTTGAAAGCTGGGCAATTTTTGTTATAGGATTATGGAAAGGCAATAAACGTTTCGATTACCAGTACAAACCGATTGTGATTGTAACAGTTGTACTTGCATTTTTAAATCCGATTATAGGGATTACGGCAGTTTTAACAATGACTGATAAAGCGGTAGCAAGATTGCTTTCAGCATTTGTAATAGAGTTTTTGATTGCAGTTGTATTATTTTATGACACCTTGAAAAAAGGTCGATGTATTTATAATAAAGAGTATTGGAGATTCGCATTATCATTTAATATTCCGATTATACCGTATTATCTTGCACAAATCATATTTAATGTATCTGACAGAATTATGATTTCTAAATTGTCAGGTCTGGATAAGGCTGGTATATATGGCTTGGTCTATACAATTGCAATTATTTTGGAATTTGTGAGAACGTCGTTGAATGGTGGATATGGACCGTGGTTTAATCGCAAAGTTAAGAAGAAAGAAGGAGAACAAGTTCAGCAGCTTAATCAAAGAATTTTAATTTGTGCCTTTTTTTGTATAAGTATATTTATCCTATTAGGCCCCGAACTAGTTTTTTTAATAGGCGGAAAAGAATATTATGCGGCAAGATGGATTGTACCGCCAGTTTCTTTATGTTTGCTTTTTTCTTTTTTAGCCGATAATGCATGTTATATAGAGTTCTATTTTGAAAAGAAATATTTCTTGGTGTTGGCCACTTTTTTGAGTGCAATTTTGAATATTGTTTTGAATTATTTATTGATTCCATCTAAAGGCTATATGGTTGCTGGCTATACAACGCTGTTAGCGTATGTTGTATTATGGATATTTATGAGTGTAGGAGCAAAACAAACATGTGAAAAAAATGGTATAGATAAAAAGCTTTTTCTTAATCTATTCTTCCAGTTGAAAATAGCCTTATGTGGATTATTAATGTTACCCTTAATGATTATTTTGTATGGGACAACCATTCTTAGATATTGCATTTGTGGAGCATTATTGATACTGTGTATATGTTTCCATAAAAAAATCATGAAGTGGGTGTTACAACTAAGAAGTAGTAAGGAAGATTAATGTATGTCTATAAAAGATATTTTACAAAAGCTATACAAAAGAATACGCAAGAATAGATTTGTTAAGGAATTGGCATATTTCTATTTTTTGCTCCGTGATCAATCTTATGATACTGAATTGAAACTGTTTTCCAAAAGGAAACAAAAATTAGTGAAAAAATATATATACAGATTTATTTTAAAAATGGATCAGATGGACACATATAAGGAAAAAGTAAGTTCATTTAAATATCGAAATCTTGGATATATATTAGAATTATCAAAAAGAATTGATAAAGGTGATAAATATTATATTAAAGCAAAACAAAGTGTTGATAGGATGTCGTGTAGACTGATTCGTCATAAAGATAAAATTATAGTTGGATTTATGGCAAATTATTCATCTTCATGGATTGGAGATGAATTGTATCAACTGTTTGATCAATCAAAACAGTTTGAGCCTTATGTTTTTTTGCTGGCTAACCATAATGGACAAAATCAAGAAATGATGTCTCAAGAATATCAAAGAAATCTTCTTTTTTTTGAAGAAAGAGGAGTGAAAATAGTAGAAACATATGATGTCAACACTAGAAAATCTAAAAACTGGAATGAAATTAAAGTGAATCCAGATATATGTATTTGGTTGACTTCGTGGCTTGATTTGTTTGAAAAAAAATATCAGATTGAACGATATGCAATTAATACGCTACATACATATATTCCGTATGGGTTTATGGTGGCAGATGATTTAAACCATAGTTTTGTTTGTCATCAGTATAATCATCGAATACATAATATGGTATGGAAGAATTTTGAAGAAAGCATTATGTCTGTTGAGATGGCAAAAAAGTATAGTTATGTTAAGGGAGTAAATGCGGTATTCACAGGATATCCCAAAATGGATATGTTCTATTCACAAACTGTTAGTGATTTTTGGAAACCAATTATAGAAAAATCAGGTAATAGTAATGCGAAGCGTATTATTTATGCACCGCATCATACAGTTGATGAAGGAGATGCAGTTTATTTTTCGACATTTGCATATAATTATAGAGCAATTTTAGAACTAGCCAAGAAGTATAATGAACAAACAGTATGGATTTTTAAACCACATCCACATTTAAAATATAAGGCAATAAAATATGGAATTTTCAAGGATGAAGTGGAATGGGAACAATATGAAAATGAATGGAGAACGCTAAAGAATGCAGATGTTGTTAATGACGGAATGTACTATGATATGTTTGCTCATTCGGATGGTATGATATTGGATAGTGTGTCTTTCTTGGCAGAGTATTTGTATGTAAACAAACCGTTATTGTTTTTAACGTCACAAGGACAACGATTTAATGATTTTGGAAATCAATTGATTAACGTACATTATTCTGTTGCAGGGGAAAACGTAATCGGAATCGAGGAGTTTCTCTCAAAAGTTATACTAGAACAACAAGATGAAAATAAAGATAAAAGAGCACATTTTTTCTCTGAATATTTGGATTATCGTACAGTCTTGGGAAAAAGTGCTGCCGAGAATATACTTACTCATATTAAGCATGAAATGAATGAAGTATACTAAAAGAATAGGTATAGGAGAGTGAATAAAATGAGTAGATACATTTTTCTATTTGATTTAGATTCAACGATAATGAAGGGGGAAATTTTAATTTCAATTTCCAAAAAGATGGGTATATACGAGGAAATGAGACTCCTAACGGACTGTAGTGCTCGAGGTGAGGTGCCATTCAAACAAAATTTTTTGACACGAATAGAGTTATTAAAGGGTTTCTCAGTAGCTGAAATGTGTAATATGGTTAGCGAATTAGAAACAAACAAACTACTGTTAGATTTTATTAGGCAGCATCAAGAGCGTTGTTATGTTGTAACAAGTAATCCTGATATATTGCTTGATGAATTTATTGAAAAAAATTTTATACGGCAAAATGTATTCTGTTCAAAAGCACAGGTAAAGGATGATCATATACAGGATATGTTAAGTGTTGTGAATAAAAATGCTGTGATTAAACAGATTGGTCTTCCGTTTGTTGCAGTGGGAGCGGGAAATGATGATTCGGAAATGATAGAATCAGCAGAGGTTGGAATTGGATATGGTGGAGTGCATGATATTGCGCCTGCAGTATTAGAAAGTGCAAGTCATGTTGTTTATAACGAAAAGAGATTAGTGGATTTTTTGGACAAACTATTATAGGAGGAAACTAATATGGCAGTTTCACGAACCGTAATTATAAGTTGTGCAGGTATGGGCAATAGATTAGGCTTAGGAAAGACAAAGGCTTTGTTAGAAATTGACGGAAAGCCTTTGATTATCAGGCATTTAGAGATGTTAAAAGATGAGAACGATATAAGAGTAGTTGTGGGATATCAGGCGGAATCGGTTATTGATGTAGTGCGAGAGTATAGAGACGATGTTTTGTTTGTCTTTAATCGTGAGTATAGAAAAACTGGTACAGGTGCTAGTGTAGTTGCTGCTTCCAAGTTTGCCAATGATTATATTTTATCGTTAGATGGCGATTTGCTAATACATCCAGAAGATATGAAAAAAATATTGCAATGCGATTATGAGTTTGTCAGTGGAGGTGTACCAGGAACAGATGATCCGTGGTTACTTCAAACATATACAGAGAATGGCCAAGATTTCGTGAGCGCGTTTTCTAAAAATGTTGGAACGTATGAATGGAATGGGATTACACAGATGAAGAGTTGGAAAATTACAAAAGGTACAGGACATGTATTTCAGTTGGTAGAACCATATCTTCCAGTGCCTTTTATGGAATTGAGGACGAAAGAAATAGATACTATTAATGATTATGAACGTGCGGTGCGATGGGTGAAAAATAACTATAAGTAGCATTGTATTGATATTAGAAGAGTAAGGAGAAAAGTTGTGGAGTTGTCAAAGCAAAATAATAGTGAAGAGGATATGAAAAGTAAAAATATAGAAAAATCGGGAAGGATAAAAAATATAGTAGAGACTATTGATTATGAAAGCACATTGAAATTTTTTGGAAAAAGAGCAGAAAAATTTAATGTAACGAATCCATACTCGGTAACTATGTACCAAGATAATAATCCTAATTTGGTCGAAGCTAGAAACAAACAAGAACTGGAAAAGCTTTTGCCTATGCTTCTTCTTAATAGGCAATCAAAGGTACTAGATGTGGCCTGTGGAATTGGTAGATGGTCAGATGCAATTCAGTCACAAATTAGCGAGTATTGTGGGATTGATTTTAGTGCAGAACTAATTGAGATTGCAAAAAGGAGAAATCAGCTAACTAATAGAGATTTTTTGGTTGGAAGTGCAAATGAGATAGAAGCAGTTTTAAAAAAGAATGCGAAAGGGGTCTATAATAGAATTTTATTAATTGGAATTCTTATGTATTTGAATGATGATGATATTATTGATGTACTTACGCAAGTAGAAAAATGTTGCGAGGAGGCTTCTATTATTTGCATTCGTGAACCAATAGCGCTAGAAGAACGCTTGACATTAAAAGATTTTTTTTCGGAAGAATTAGATGATAATTATAATGCGATATATAGAACGCGCGTAGAGTTAATGAAAGTGTTTGAACAATGTTTTTGTAATAAAGGTTTTATATTGAAGCAAGAAGGTTTTTTGTTTTCTGAAGATAATTTGAATAATCGAAAAGAGACTTCCCAATATTATTACATTTTTGAAAGAGAGAGAAAAAGATGATGTATAAAGCTGGAAAGCACTGTGTGATTGGCGAAAATGTGACATTTGGTACTGGGGTAACAATTGGTCATAATTGTATTATTGAAGATAATGTTGTGTTGGGAAACAATGTTTGTATTGATAGTAATTGCATTATTCGCAAAGATGTTAATCTAGGTGATAATTCAAATGTAGGAGCCAACTGCATATTAGGAGAACACTGTATGGATTATTATCTACAACAAGAATACCAATCACATCCATTAAAGATAGGTGCAAATGCATTAATTCGCAGTGGAACCATAATATATGGAAATGGCATGATCGGAAATGATTTTCAAACAGGGCATCATGTAACGATACGTGAAAATGTTGTGATTGGTGATAACGTCAGTATAGGAACGTTATCAGATGTTCAAGGGAATTGTCAATTTGGAAATTATGTAAGATTACATAGTAACGTTTTTGTTGCTCCTTTATCGAAAATTGATGATTACGTATGGATATTTCCACGTGTGGTTTTGACAAATGACCCAACGCCACCATCTGAGCATTGTATAGGCGTACATATTCATTCCTTTGCGGTAGTGGCAGCAGGTGCAATTATTTTACCTGGTGTTAATTTGCAAAAAGATTCGTTAGTAGCAGCAGGTGCTGTTGTAACTAGAGATGTTGAAGAGTTTTCGGTGGTTGCAGGTAATCCTGCGAAGATAATATCTGATATTAGAGAAATAAAGAATAAAGCCACAGGAGAATTGGCATATCCGTGGCGTTTTCACTTCGATCGTAATATGCCTTGGATGAACAGTACCTATGAGGAGTGGTATGCCTCGTTAGATATAATAGATTGAGTTTTTCAATAATTTATTGTTAAGGAGAGATGTGAGGATATGAATTTACTAAAAAAATACATAACCATGTTTCGCACGGACATGAAGGAAGTAATGAAAAGACGTTGCGGTTTGGACGAATTGAATAATTTTATTATGTTGGTTGCATTTATTTATGTCTTGGCGGCGTTGCTGACAAATATTATGTGGTTTGCAGTAGTCGGTGCAGTATTGATTGTGATTGGTTATTTCCGAGTGTTTTCAAAAAATCTAGACAAACGAGGCAAGGAAAATGCGGTTTATATGCGTTATCTTGGAGGATTTGTTAATGTTTTCAATTTTTGTAAGAAAGCATTGAAGATGTATTGGAAAACATTTAAAGATCCAGAGTATATGTATTTTGTATGTAGCTCGTGTCATCAGACAATTCGTGTTCCAAAGGGCAAAAACAAAGTCAATATTCGTTGTCCAAAGTGTAGCAAAACATTTATAAAAAGAACATAATGGAAACTTTTATGAAGAAAAGCATGTTGATGACCTGATGGATACTTAAAGGATAAAGAAAAGATGAAAAATCAGTCAAAGGAAAAGCGGAAGTTAAAAAAACAGTTACCTTCCGTGAATAAATTTTTACAAATAAATCATGTATTGATTATGCCTGTGATTCTTATAGTACAGGCTTTTTTTCTGATGCTTGGAATGCAGGCGGTTACATTTGCAGATTATAACATTTTATATAAATGGTTATCGGTGGATAATATTCAATATGTGCTGTATAACTTTTTGTTTTTTTATTTAATTTTGCAACTGTTTATTTGCTTATTTAAGCGTGTGTCACCGGGATACATCATTTCATTATTATTAACCACTGTAATTTCAATTATTAATAATATGAAATGGGTAAGTTTGAAGGAGTGTGTAACAATTTCTGACTTTGAAAAATTATCCGAGGCAGTGACTGTAGCAGGAGAAGCTGAATTTAAACAGTTTCCTCATTTGTGGCTCTGTGTACTAGTTGGAATCGTTATTATGATGATTTCTATATGGTTGGATTGCACAGTGTTAAAAAATATCAAGAAAAGTAAAATAAGTATATACCATAACCGCATGACATTCGTAATATTAATTCTCGTGTTGTTTCCTGTTGTTGTGGCTGATGCAAGAGGAAGTGCTGTGGCAAAGCTGACAGAGACACGTTCTGCTGATTCCACCGGACCCATTGTTTATTTTGTGGAAAGCATATTTACATCGTATTTGGACGAACCATATAGTGTGGAAGAAGCGAAAGAATCATATGATAAGTATGTTGAAAAGGGAAAGAAGATTATTTCTGAGCATAAACAAGGGAAAGAAGTCAATAAAGGAGAAAAGAAAGATGCGTCAGCTGTACAACCCAATATCATCGTAATTATGAGTGAAGCCTTTTTTGATGTAAATCAATTTGAAGATGTGTTGCTCTATAGTGAGAACCCAATGGCGTATTACGAGGAGGTTCGAGCAGAAAGTGTGGCATCGGGGAACACCATGGTGAACATCTATGGTGGAAGTACACATTTTTCGGAATTTGAATTCTTGACTGGGTGGAATTCTAAGGGAATGAATTCGGGTTCTTGTCCCTATAAAGAGTATTTTAATGAAGAGCAGCCTTCTTTTGCTAGATATCTTCAAGAACAAGGATATTATACTTTGGCTATTCATCCGTATGATAGTTTTTTTTGGAATCGAAAAAATGCATATCCCAATATGGGATTTGATAAGTTTATTGACCGTTCATGGATGAAATATACGGATAAATGTGGTTATATCTCAGATGACGCTTTGACGAATGAAATTATTTATCGTTATGAAGAGCGAGAGGTTAATGGGGAAGAGCCGTTTTTCTGTTTTGGTGTTTCCATTGCGAATCATGTTGCTATGATTAATAGAGAAGAATTTGAAAATACAGCAAACCATATTGAGATGGCTTATAGTCAGAGCTTAACCTATAGTGATCATAAATTACAGAGGCTAAAGGATTATATTGGTGGAATATCCAAATCCGGTGAAGCTCTCAAAAAATTGACAGATTACTTTGAAGAGCAGGAGGAACCCACGGTGATTGTGTTTTTTGGGGATCACGCGCCCAATTATGCCATTGATATTTTGAACATAAAGGATCAAGAAGATTTGTGCTATGCTACACCGTATTTAATTTGGAGCAATTATGATCTTGGAGAGGCAAGGGAAAGCGAGAATATGAACGTTTCATACCTTTCTACATATCTATTACAAATGATAAACATGCCATTGACTGAACAGTGTTATTATAATATTGCATTACGAAATCAATACCTATTTGAAACAAGATATGACATTGTGAATGCAGATGGAAGAAGATATAGTGATCTATCTGTAGCGGAAAAGGATGCATATTTCAACTATGCGTTGGATGTAAAAAAACATATTCCAGCACTTCTGGAAGAGCCGGATGTTATAAATGGAATTTGGAGTATACCGCATTAAGATTTTATAAGGATTTGTTCTTGACAAAGAAACTTGTTAGTGTTACTCTATACACAGATGTTAGCACTCGACTTATTTGAGTGCTAATAACAAAAGGAAAGGGGTTTGATGCATGGAATTAGATGACAGAAAACTGAAGATTTTGAAGGCAATTATCTCTAATTACTTAGAAACCGGTGAGCCGGTGGGATCAAGAACCATTTCCAAATATACGGATCTGAATCTTAGTTCTGCAACGATTCGCAATGAGATGGCGGATTTAGAGGAGCTTGGATTGATTATGCAACCACATACATCAGCAGGACGTATACCAACAGACAAAGGTTATCGGCTATATGTAGATCGTATGATGGTGGAAAAGGACACTGAGATGGAAGAGATGAAGACTCAACTCTTAGAAAGAGTGGATAAGATGGAATCTCTTTTGAAACAGGTGGCAAAAGTATTGGCATATAATACCAACTATGCAACACTGGTTACTGCACCTCAGTATCAGAATTCGAAACTGAAGTTTATCCAGTTGTCTCAGGTAGATGCACGCCAATTGTTGGCAGTCATCGTAGTGGATGGGAACGTCATTAAGAATAAGTTGATGCAGGTAGAGCGCATGCTTGAGAATGATGAGATTCTCAAATTGAATGTATTGTTGAATACATTTTTGCAGGGTGCTTCATTACAAGACATTAACTTAGAAATGATACAGACCATCAAAACCCAGGCTGGTGAGTTTGCGGATATTATGGAGAAGGTTTTCCAAGGAATCGCAGAGGCGATTCATGAGGCGGATCAGGTGGAAATCTATACAAGTGGTACCACCAATATGCTAAAGTATCCAGAGCTTGGTAATATTGAGCAGACGACGAAGCTGTTAGAGGCATTGGAAGAAAGGCAGGGATTAGACGAGTTGATTGACGAGTCTATGAATGTGGAGAATCCCAATGGAATTCAGGTTTATATCGGTGAAGAGGCTCCAGTTTCCAATATGAAGGATTGCAGTATTGTTACAGCAACTTATGAGTTGGCTGAAGGTGCCAGGGGAACTATTGGAATTATTGGTCCGAAAAGAATGGATTATCAGAAGGTAGTTAGTACCCTGAAAAATCTTACAGGTGAGTTAGATACAATTTTTAAGAAGAAAGATTAGAGGTGTCAGGTTGGAAGAAAAGAAGAAAAGTAGTACAAAATCTGCAAAAAAAGTAAAGCCTACTGGTGAAGCGACAGCAGAAGCAGTAGAAGAAGTAAAAGTAGAATCCACTGAAGAAACAGAAGTTGAAACAAAAGAAGTTTCGGAGGATGCGGAGAGCAAACCAGTAAAGGGCAAAAAGGGTGGCCGCAGAAGCGGTGGCAACAACAAGGCTCTTGAAATGGAGATTGAGAAACAAAAAGAACTGTTAGAGGAAGCAAATGATAGATACAAGCGTTTGTTAGCAGAGTTCGAAAATGCAAGAAACCGTAATGAAAAAGAATCGAAACGTATGTACAGTGTTGGTGCAAAGGAAGTATTAGAACAATTACTTCCGGTTGTGGACAATTTTGAACGTGCGTTACAGGCTATTCCGGAAGAGGATATGGACAGAGCCTTTGAGCAAGGTGTCGATAAGATTTACAAGCAATTGATGACCAGCTTGAATGACATTGGTGTCAAGCCAATGGATGCAGTTGGCACAGAGTTTAATCCGGATTTCCACAATGCAGTGATGCATGTTGAGGATGAGGAATGTGGAGAGAATGTTGTAGTAGAGGAACTGCAAAAAGGCTATATGTATAAAGACGATGTATTGAGATACAGTATGGTTAAAGTGGCAAATTAGTCACATGGAAATCGTTAACATTTTAACAATATTTAATAGAGATTTTAGGAGGACAAAAACATGGGAAAAATTATTGGTATTGACTTAGGAACAACTAATTCATGTGTAGCTGTTATGGAAGGTGGAAAGCCGGTTGTTATTAACAATGCAGAAGGTGCAAGAACAACTCCATCTGTTGTTGCATTCACAAAGACAGGTGAGCGTGTGGTTGGTGAGCCGGCTAAGCGTCAGGCTGTAACCAATGCTGATAAGACAATCGCTTCTATCAAGAGACATATGGGTTCTGATTATAAGGTAACAATCGATGATAAGAAATTTTCTCCACAGGAGATTTCAGCAATGGTACTTCAGAAGCTTAAGGCTGATGCGGAAAGTTATTTGGGTGAGAAGGTAACAGAGGCTGTTATTACAGTTCCTGCATACTTTTCAGATGCACAGAGACAGGCTACCAAAGATGCAGGTCGTATTGCAGGATTAGATGTTAAGCGTATTATCAACGAGCCAACAGCTGCTGCATTGTCTTATGGTCTTGATAATGAAAATGAGCAGAAGATTATGGTATACGACTTAGGTGGTGGTACATTTGATGTATCTATCATTGAAATCGGTGATGGTGTCATCGAAGTATTGGCAACAGCTGGTGATAATCAGCTTGGTGGTGATGATTTTGATAACGTAATCACAGATTATATGTTAAAGGAATTCAAGAATCAGGAAGGTGTTGATTTATCATCTGATAAGATGGCTATGCAGAGATTGAAAGAAGCTGCAGAGAAGGCTAAGAAGGAGCTTTCTTCTTCAACAACAACAAATATCAACCTTCCGTTTATTACAGCAACAGCTGAAGGACCAAAGCATTTTGATATGAACTTAACAAGAGCAAAATTCGATGAGTTGACTTCTCATTTAGTTGAAAGAACTACAACTCCTGTACAGACAGCATTGAAGGATGCAGGTTTGTCAGCTTCTGAGCTTGATAAGGTATTGCTAGTTGGTGGTTCTACACGTATTATCGCTGTTCAGGAAAAGGTTAAGATGTTGACAGGTAAGGAACCATTTAAGGGTATTAATCCAGATGAGTGTGTAGCTGTTGGTGCTTCTATCCAGGGTGGTAAGTTAGCTGGTGATGCAGGTGCCGGCGAAATCTTACTTCTTGATGTTACTCCACTTTCTCTTTCCATTGAGACAATGGGTGGTGTTGCTACAAGATTAATTGAGAGAAATACAACCATTCCTACAAAGAAGAGCCAGATTTTCTCTACTGCACAGGATAATCAGGACGCAGTAGATATCAATATCTGTCAGGGTGAGAGACAGTTTGCTAGAGATAACAAGTCTTTAGGACGTTTCCGTTTGGACGGTATCGCTCCTGCTCGTCGTGGTGTACCTCAGATTGAAGTAACATTTGATATTGATGCCAACGGTATCGTTAATGTATCTGCTAAAGATTTGGGTACAGGTAGAGAGCAGCATATTACAATTACAGCTGGTTCTAATATGTCTGATGATGATATCGAAAAGGCAATCAAGGAAGCTGCTGAGTACGAAGCACAGGATAAAAAGAGAAAAGAAGCTGTTGAGGCTAGAAATGATGCAGATGCTATGGTATTCCAGACAGAGAAAGCATTGCAGGATGTTGGTGACAAGTTGTCTGGTGAGGATAAGACAAAGGTTGAGGCTGATCTTGCAGCACTTAAGAGTCTTGTGGAAAGTACAGATCCAGAGAATATGTCTGAGTATGATGTAGAGCAGTTAAAGAATGCAAAAGAGACATTGATGACAAGCGCACAGAACTTATTCGCTAAGTTGTATGAGCAAAATGGTCCGGGTGCAAACGCTGGTACTGGCGCAGAAGGTCCTGCTGACTATGCAGAAGGTGATGTTGTAGACGGAGATTATACAGAGCTTTAAGAACAAAAATTAAGGTGAGGATTATGGCAGAAACAAAAAGAGATTATTATGAGGTTCTTGGTGTTGCAAAAACAGCAACAGATGCGGAATTAAAGAAAGCATATAGACAGGTTGCCAAGAAGTACCATCCTGATACCAATCCAGGCGATGCGGAAGCGGAAGCAAAGTTCAAGGAAGCAGCAGAGGCGTACAAAGTGTTAGGTGATCCAGAGTCCAGAGCAAAGTATGATCAGTTTGGTCATGCAGCATTTGATCCCAATAGTGGAATGGGCGGCGGATTTGGTGGATTCGACTTTAGTGATATGGGCGATATCTTTGGTGATATTTTCGGAGATATGTTCGGAGGTACGAGAACCCATCAGACCAACGGTCCAATGAAGGGTGCCAATATTAAAACCAGTGTCCGCGTAAAGTTTGATGAAGCTGTATTTGGCTGTCAGAAAGAGATGGAATTACCATTGAAAGACGAATGTGTGGTATGTCATGGTACAGGTGCACAGCCTGGACACAATCCAGAAACTTGTCCAAAGTGTAATGGTAAGGGACAGGTGGTATTTACACAGCAGTCCTTATTCGGTGTGGTACGTAATGTACAGACTTGTCCAGAGTGTAGTGGAACAGGCAAAGTGATTAAGTTTAAGTGTAATCAGTGTTCCGGTACAGGATATGTTAAGAGTAAGAAGAAGATTCAGGTGGTGGTACCTGCAGGTATTGATAATGGACAGAGCATCCGTATTCGTGAAAAGGGTGAACCAGGTGTCAATGGCGGTGGAAGAGGTGATTTGTTGGTAACTGTATTGGTGGATAGACATCCACAGTTCCAGCGTCAGGAGTATGATTTGTTCTCTACAGAGCCGATTACATTTACACAGGCTGCACTTGGAGGAACCATTACCATTAATACAATTGATGGACCGATGGATTATGAGATCAAAGCGGGAACCCAGACAGATACCAAGGTGAAGTTAAAAGGTAAAGGTGTTCCAACACTTCGTAATAAGAGTGTACGTGGTGACCATTATGTAACATTGGTGGTTCAGGTTCCGGATAAGTTGACAGAGGAACAAAAGAGCATTTTGAATACCTTTGATGAAGCAACTGGTTCGACTGCAAGACGTTCTACAGATTCTTCAGGCGACTTTAGCTTTGGCGGTCACAAGAAGAAAGGTTTTGGAAAGAAAAAGTAATATGTTTTAATGAAATAACATGTTGAATATGCATAAAAGATCTACTTAGAAAAGAATTTCTGGGTAGGTCTTTTTGGTATGGTGGATAAAATATATAAATGTTGATATAATCTGTTGATAAATGTTGATATAACCTGTTGATAGATTGATTTTGAGCATGAATATGTGATATAATATTTCTTTAGCAAAACATTAAGAAAATGGGGATTTGGTGCATATGAAATGGACAAGAGTGACAGTGGAAACCACGACAGAAGCAACAGATATGTTGAGTTATTTGTTGGATGAATATGGAGTGGAAGGAATCGAGATTGAAGACAAGATTCCTTTGTCTGAAGCGGACAAGCAAGCGATGTATATTGATATTTTGTCGGAGCTTCCGCCGGATGATGGAATTGCATACATTTCTTGCTATGTGGATGAGCAAATGGATGTGAAGGCGTTGTGCCAATACATACAGGAACAATTGCAGGAGATGTCAACTTACATGCATGTAGGAGATGGCAAGATATCCATTGGCGAAACAGATGACAAGGATTGGATGAATCGATGGAAGGATTTTTTTCATCCGTTTCGTTTAGAGGATAATATTGTGATTCAACCAACATGGACAGAAACAGCAGATGTAAAGCCGGATGATATTGTCATTCAGATTGATCCGGGAACTGCATTTGGAACTGGCTCTCACGAAACCACAAGGTTGTGCATTACGAATTTGAAAAAATATCTTCAAGCAGATGGTTCTTCGGAGGTGCTAGATGCTGGTTGTGGTAGTGGAATTCTTTCTATTGTGGCAATGAAACTCGGCGCAAAACGAGTTTATGGAATTGATATAGATGAACTGGCAGTGCAGGCAAGTATTGAGAATTTGGAATTAAATGATATTCCGAAGGAACGATATGAGATTGTCAAGGGCGATGTGATTGGTGATCGGGAGTTTGCTGATAGTGTGGCAAAGATTGGGCAATATGACATTGTAGTCGCCAATATCTTGGCAGATGTTATCATTCCTTTATCTGGCGTAATTCGACCATTTATGAAAGCAGATGGCGTGTTTATTACGTCAGGTATTATCGATGATAAAGAAGATGCGGTGAAAAAAGCATTGTTAGAGAATGGATTTGAAATTGTGGATATCATTTATCTTGGAGAATGGGTATCCATTGTGGCGAGATAGTATCAAATGTGTTAGATCAGTAATATGAATAATAAAGGGGAATGGATCAGATGAGACGAGGATTTGCATATTTTATGACAATTGTGATGGTGATTGGCATGCTGCTAGGGGTTCCGGCCAATACCATGAAAGTGGAAGCAGCAACAACGGTTGGTGGTTTTACAATTGAGGGAGGTATTAGTGGAACAGATTATGTGTATGATTCAGGTGCCGGCGTGCTAACGATTCAGACCGCTACCCCATTGACCATTACTACAAGTGAGTTTGTTGAAAAAACTATTTACATTAAAAAAGATGCAGACATTACGCTGGCTGGGGTACAGTTTGGTCCTGTATCAGGTCCTGGTATTCAGATTGCCGATAATTCTGGCGGAAATGTTATGTTAAGAATCAAGGGATATAATTATGTTGAAGGTATCGATGCTCCTGGTATAGAAAAGAACGGTGTGACAAGTACATTAACCATAGATGATGTGGATAACGATGATACAGATGATGACGAGTTGGTTGTAAAGGCAATATCAGCTTCTGTGTATGCAAACTATGGTCCAGCGGCTATTGGTGGTAATAGTAATGAAGACAGTGGAAATATTACAATCAATGGAGGAACCGTTGTTGCTGTGGCAGACTCTAGAGGTGCAGCTATCGGTGGCGGAACCAATGCGTCGGGTTCTAATATCACCATTACAGGTGGTAATGTGCAGGCCCTTGTGACGAATACGTCAACAAAGAAAGATCGTGAGGTAGGAGCAGCCATCGGTGGTGGCTATGCAGGAAATGGGTCTAATATTAGAATTACTGGTGGAACGGTTTTGGCTAGATTTGTACAAACTGGCGACACGGGATTTCATAAGTATATTATGGGGCAAGGTACATGTCGTGGTGGAGCAGCCATTGGTGGTGGATATAACGGTAGCGCCAGTAATATCACCATCAGTGGCGGAACTGTCACAGCCCTTGGTGGCAGTGGTGTTAGTGGTGCGGCAGGTATCGGTGCAGGCGGATATGGTGGTGCCACAGGCATTCTGATTGAAGGTGGTATGGTAACTGCGAACGGTGGTGGTTACTATGGCGCAGGAATCGGAAGTGGCGAACAAGAAGCGATTGCTGCTGGTAATCCGATTAAGAATATTGATGTTACCATTACAGGTGGTACAGTTGTGGCTAAGGGAGCTAGCAGAGCACCTGGAATTGGGGCAGGTCAGAGAGCCAATGCATACGTGTATATTAGTGGTGGTTCTGTACATGCAACTAGGGGAAATATTATTTATGATGCAGAGGCAGACGATGTTGGATTTGGATGTGAACAGAATGCAGACACAACAAAGAAATATGTAAAGAATGTTGTGTATAGCAAAAGCGAACAGAATACGACTACCAATAAGGTAACGCTTGTTGAGAAGAAATATCAAAGTACTGCCAATACTAGTATGGAAAATAAGCTGGGGTTCAGATATTCCGATGGAACAGAATATACCTATAATACAACAGGTATGGTTACAGATGCGAATGGTTACATATACGCATATCTTCCATCTGATGTAGAGATTTACGAGAAAAGCGAAAGTGGAGATACCACTCCACCAACGGGTACGATTAACATTGATAGTCATGATTATTCCAAAGTGAATATGGATGCAACGATTAACGAATGCATATTATCTAATAATCAGGTGACGATTACAGCCAGTGATACACATAGTGGTATAAAATCCATTCAATATGGATTTGCATCTGACTGCTACGCAGAAAGTGCAATCGAGTCACGTGTTTCGTGGATGACTTACAGTGCTCCTTTTACATTTCCTTCTGATGAAACAAAGGCAGTGTATGCAAAGATTACGGATAAGAGTGGAAATGTTACATATCTTTCTAGTCCTGTGATTTATAATGATACGGTTGTACCGGTTAATAGTGTAAATACAAGCAATGTTACCTCGAATGGTGTGAAGGTAACTATCGGTGTTACGGATGTATGTCAAACATCGTATGCATATGTTGTGTTACCAGCTGACGCGGCAGCACCAACGGATTGGGATTCTTTAATTAAAAAGTTTTCCAGTGGAAAGGGTGGTAGAGGATCTTTTGATAATGGCGGTGGAACGGTTACAAAAACATTGTCTGGTTTAAACGTTAATACAGCATACAAATTGTATGTTATATCTAGAAATGAATTACCGGATATGTCTGGTAATGTAACTACAAATACCAGTGATATAACAGAATTATCCTTTATGACTACCAAATTATCGGCAAATGTGTCCAATCAGGAATATGAGATCAAAGCAGGCATTACAACAACAAATTATACATATGACTTGACATCTGTGTTGGCAGCGGCTGGTGTGGATGTTGCGAATATGACGAATCCACAATACACTTGTACTACGAACAATGGGTCGATTCTTTCTGCATCAGGTTCATTGAATGTAAATAATGGGAAGATTACAATACCAGTGCATACCAATTTAGCAGAAGGACTTAGTCAGAATATTGCGGTTACTATTACCAGTGATAATTATGAAACCATTGCAATTACCCTTACTGTTAAAACAATTGGCAAAACGGCAGTTGCATTGTCCGGAGTTTCTGTATCTGATGTGGTGTATAATGGTAATAAACATCCATACAAAGGAACGATAACATGGAAAGCAAATGGTGTGAATTGTGTTGATGCCGGTGGTACAGATGTAACCTATGTAGGTGTCGATGGAACCAATTATCCAAGTTCCGGGGAAGCACCAACGGATGCTGGAACCTACAGAGTTACTTTTACGGTTAAGAGTAACAATACAGAATATGTTGGAACACAGTCATACCAATACACAATTGCTAAAGCGAGTCTTGATAATGTAATGTCAGATGTTGCATGGTATATAGACGGAGAGAAGATTTCTTCAGAGGAGGATGCGAAGGTTACTGAGAATGGTAACGTGCATCAGGTTGGCGTGCAGGGATATCCGTCTGAAATAATGACACCGCAGTATAGTGGTACTCGTGAAACGGCATCTCCTGGTTCTTATACCACCACTGCTAGTTTTAAACTAGCGGAAGCTTATGCTAGAAATTATGATGTGCCAGATTCAATGACTTTGAATTGGCAGATTGTGGATAGAATCACTCCAGATATGTCTGCTGTAAAATGGATATACAAACAGGGAACAACACAGAATACATATAGAGAAGGAACAACCAACTTGTATGTGAACGGTGCTCCTTATACAGTGGAGGTGGTAGGATTACCTGAAGGAATCACTGCCAAGTATACAGGAACCTGCACATCATCGGCAGCAGGAAACTATACGGCAAATGTAACATTTGAAGTAACAGATTCTACAAAATATAAGAATCCAGAGATTACATCTATGCGTTTGTCTTGGAGTATCCATAAGCATACTGCCACTGTACAGGGACAAACCTATACAATCAAATCGGATATCAGTACGACGCAGTATCAATATGATGTGAATGACATGTTGTCAGCATCAGAAATAGATAAGACAGCATTTGTGAATTTGACTTATGAATGTACAAAGGGTTCTGGTTCCATTTTGTCAGGAAACCCTACTGTGGATAGTCGAGGTTTGATGACGATTCCAGTCAATGCATATTTAGCGGAGAATATCAGTCAAAGTATTACAGTGGTATTCAGAAGTAATAATTACGAAACAATTTATGCCACACTGAATGTATCAACTGTTGCAAGAACGACAGTTACATTGTCAGGGGTTTCAGTGTCGAATACCATATATGATGGTAATCAACATCCATACACAGGAACGATATCATGGAAAGCAAATGGTGTTGCTTGTGTGGATGCCAGCGGCACAACAGTTACCTATATAGGTATAGATGGAACTAATTATCCAAGTTCTAAGGTAGCGCCAGTTGGAGCTGGTAATTACCGTGTGGATTTTGTTGTAAATGCAGATAATGCAGAGTACAAAGGCAGCCAATCTTATGAATTTAAGATTTTGAAAGCTAATTTAACACCTGAGATGTCAAATGTTGCGTGGTATATAGATGGAACGAGTAGAGTGTATTCTCCGGAGGATGCAAAGATTACCGAAGATGGTAATACACATCAAGTTGTTGTGAAGGGTTATCCGGAGGATAAGGTGAAACCAGTATACAGCGGAACTTATTCTACTGATTTGCCAGGTACCCATCTAGCTGTGGTTGATTTTGAATTGACACCTTCGGCAGCTGCCAATTATAATGCACCTCAATCTATGTCTTTGGATTGGGAGATTGTGGATAGAATCACGCCGGACATGTCTTCTGTGCAGTGGGTATACAAGCAGGGAACAATACAGGGTGAATATGAAGTAGGAACTACCAATTTGTATGTGAACGGGGCACCATACACCGTAGAAGTGATAGGATTACCTGAAGGAGTGACTGCCCAATACACAGGAACCTGCACTGCATCAGCAGCAGGAAACTATACGGCGAATGTAACATTTACAGTGACAGATCCTACAAAATACAAGAATCCAGAAAATACGTCCATGCGTTTGTCATGGAGTATCCATAAGAATACTGCCACTGTACAGGGACAAACCTATATAATCAAATCGGATATCAGTACGACGCAGTACCAATATGATGTGAATGATATATTGTCCGCATCGGGACTAGATAGAACAGCATTCGAGAACTTGATCTATGATTGTACAAGAGGTGCTGGTGATATTTTATCAAACAATCCGACTGTGGATAGTCAAGGTCTAATGACGATTCCTGTGAATATGAATTTGGCGGATGACATGAGACAAAGTATTACAGTGATATTTAGAAGTGATAACTATGAAACAATTTATACTACCCTTGACATATTGACGGTTGCAAAAACGACGGTTGCTTTATCAGGTGTTTCTGTGTCCAATACAGTATATGATGGTAAAAAGCATCCGTATGCGGGAACGATAACCTGGAAAATAAATGGTGAAGAGTGTGTGGATGCCAGTGGTACTGACGTAACTTATGTTGGTGTTGATGGTACAGATTATGCAAGTTCAGGGGAAGCACCAACGGATGCTGGAACCTACAGAGTTACTTTTACGGTTAAGAGTAGTAATACAGAATATGTTGGAACGCAGTCATATCAATACACAATTGCTAAGGCTAGTCTTGACGATGTAATGTCAGATGTTGCATGGTATATAGACGGAAAGAAGATTTCTTCAGCTGAAGATGCGAAGGTTACTGAGAATGGTAACGTGCATCAGGTTGGCGTGCAGGGATATCCTTCCGAAATAATGACACCGCAGTATAGTGGTACGTATGGAACATCAGCTGCAGGATATTATACAGCTACAGTTCGGTTTCATTTAACACAAGCTTATGCTAAGAATTATGATGCACCGAATTCTATGACTTTGAATTGGCAGATTGTGGATAGAATTACCCCAAATATGTCTGCTGTTAAGTGGATTTATAAACAGGGAACTACGCAGAATACATATAAAGAAGGAATAACAAACTTGTATGTGAATGGTACGCCTTATACAGTGGAAGTGACAGGGTTACCTGAGGGAATCACTGCCCAGTATACAGGAACCTGCACATCATCGGCAGCAGGAAACTATACGGCAAATGTAACATTTGAAGTGACAGATTCTACAAAATATAAGAATCCAGAAGTTTCTTCTATGCACTTGTCATGGAAGATTAACAAGAATGCTACTTATGTGTCAGGACAGACGTATTGGATTAAAGCAGGTGAAAGTATTACAACGTACAACTATAATGTGAATGATCTGTTGACAGCATCGGGATTAAATGCATCCATGTTTGATAATTTGTCTTATAGATGCACAAGAGATGATGGTAACATTTTGTCAAGCAATCCAACCATCAATGAGCAAGGTGTAATGACGATACCTGTGAAACAAAATCTGGCTGCAGACACGAGTCAGAATATCACGGTTACATTTATGAGTGATAATTATACAGATACGAATGTTGTTTTAACTGTTAAGACGATTGCAAAAACCATTACACAGCTTAATTTGTCTGGTGTAACTGTACAGAATACAGTGTATAACGGACAGGCACAGGGATATTCTGGTGATATTGTTTGGAGAGATGGTTCTGGAAAGGAATGCATTTATGCCGACGGAACAACTGTGACATATGTGGGAGTGAATGGTACATCATACAATAGCACGAATGCTCCGAAGGATGCAGGTACATATCAGGTTGTATTCAAGGTTGAAAATGTGGCAGAATATATTGGTAGCGTCACTTATCAATACACAATTGATAAAGCCAGTCTCACAAGCGAAATGTCTAATGTACAATGGTGTATAGATGGTAATAGAGTGAATGTGGACAATGCGCAAGTATTATATGATGGCAATGTACATACTGTAAGTATCGAAAATTATCCAGATGCATATGTTACACCGCTTTATGTGAGTCACCAAAAAATTGCTTTGGGCGATTATACAACGATTGTTAATTTTGAACTTAACGGACTATACGAAGATAATTATTATATTCCGGATTCTATTGAACTGAATTGGCAAATTGTAGAAGAGATAGAAGAAGTGATTGAGAAAATTACACCAGATATGTCTAGTGTGAAATGGGTTTATAAGCAGGACGATGAACAGAAGGAATATGTTACTGGTTCCACAAAACTAATTGCGAATGATAAAGCGTATGCAGTGGAAGTGATTGGATTACCAGAAGGAGTGACGGTTGAATATGATGGTACCTGTAATGCAACTGTGGCAGGCACATACCAGGCAACAGCAATTTTTGATATAACAGATGTTGAGAAATACAATCAACCTGAACCTTCTAAAATGGTATTAGAATGGGGTATTGAAAAGACACCAGAAGAGGAGGCAGAACCTTTACCGGCTGTTGGAACACCGATACCACACAAAGATGGTAATTATAAAGTGACAAGTGCGACTGCAGATGGTGGAACTGTAGAATATGTTGGTCCAAAAGCAAAGAAATCATCCTTGAAGACGGTTGAGATTCCGGCAACCATTGTTGCAGAAGGAAAAACATATGTAGTTACATCTATTGCAAAGAATGCATTGAGTGGATGTAAAAAGCTTACCAAGGTTAAGATTCCGAATGGAATTACTTCGATTGGTGCCAATGCATTTAAAGGCTGCGAGAAACTTACAACAATAAAAATACCAAACAGTGTTACAAGTATTGGTTCTAGTGCATTTAGTGGTTGTAAGAAACTGAAAACAGTTTCTTTTAAGAGTGCAAGTAAATTAACAAAAATTGGTGACAAGGCCTTTTATAAGTGTACAGCACTTACCAAGATTACAATCACGAAGAATGTAACCACAATTGGAAAGCAATCTTTCTATGGATGTAAGAAGTTAAAGACAATTACAATTCAGTCTAAGAAACTGAAAAAGGTTGGTACAAAAGCAATTAAGGGAATTTACAAGAAGGCAACCATTAAGTGTCCTGGAAAGAAATATGTAACAAAATACAAGAAGTTATTTAAGAGCAAGACTGGTTTTACGAAGAGTATGAAGCTTAAGAAATAGAGACTGAAATATTTTGTAAAGATGAATAACTGGAGGAAATCGATGAAAGCAAAGAAGTTTTTTGAAAGTAAATGGCAGTATATTATAGTGTTTTTGATACCATGGATTTTGATGTTAATACACTCCGTTCTTAGAGGCGCATGGCCGATCAGTGACGGAAGCATTCTGTATAAGAATGCTGGGAATCTATATGTTCAATTGTATACAGAGTTATGGGATAAAGTCCGTGAAGGTGGTTCTTTTGCTTTCGATTGGTCCTCTGGTTTAGGAATGGAATTTGCAATTAGTTTCTTGCGCTATCTAGTGTCTCCTTTTACTTTGATTATGTTGTTGGTGCCAAGAGCAGCGATTGCGGATGCGGTTCAAATATTAATGGTACTTAAGTGGTCACTCTTATCGGTTGCTATGTTGTATTATGTATCCAATACAAGACATAATCGCATAGAAAGAAGAAGACAACTTATGTGTATTGTGTTTGCCATGATGTATTCTCTAAGCAATACAATTGTTTTTGCAATGCAGGATCTTTCCAGTATGGATGTTATGATTCTTTTTCCGTTTTTGTTGCTATTAACGGAAAAGATGGCTGAAAAGAAAGGTTTTCGTCGTTTTTATGTTTTGTTTGCATTGACGATTTTGATGAATTACCAGTTGGCAATTCCTGTTGCCATTTTCTTGGTGGTTTGGTTTGTGATACAATTTGACGAGGATGTATCATTTGATGTACATAATGCTGTTTCCTTTATTGTGTCATATGTAGCTGCAATTATAACAGGAATGGTTGTGGTTCTTCCGAATATGGCATCCGAAATGGATTCTATCGCAAGTGGTTCTAGTGCGGTGGCATCCGTGATTGAGTTTGTGCAGCGATTCTTTGTTTGTGACACTTTATTGATTGCTCAGGAAAATCAACCAATGTTATATTGTTCTTTAGTAGCTGTATTGCTGGCATTAATATATGTTTTCATAAAAATTTCTGTGAAAAAGAAAATAGGTGTGTTGGTTCTTACACTATTGCTTTGCGTAGGTCAGATTTCGGAATCAGTGAATCATTTATGGAATGGTACTTTGCAATATTCCAGTGCATATGCATTTTTGTTGGTTTTTCTGATTATGTATATGGCTATGGAAACTTGTGCAAATATGGATTCTGTTAAGATGTGGCAGATTATACTTGTGGGAGCGGTTTGTATTGCAGCGTGCGTTGGAGGATTTTTTGGAGCAGCAATTCTGCTAGAGTTTTATGTATATTTGGCAACAATTCTTGTGGTAGTATTTGCCTTTATGATGCTCGTGTTTTATCGGAAGAAGAGTATTCAGTATCAGAATGTATTGGTTGTTTTAGCAATTATTTGTGTGGCAGAGTTGTCAGCCAATGCGGTATATCAGTTGTCTTCGTATGATGAATACGCTTTAGAAAAGATGTACAACCATCAGGCTGCTGAGAATTTAACGACAAATCTAGCTGTAGAAAATGGAGAAAGAATTGCTATGGTACAAGGTATGTACAATTATGGAATGAAAATGCAAGTTCCAAGTGCATCCTGGAGTCATGCGGTTGGTAGTTCTTTTATGAGTGATTTTTATCAGTCTTTGGGTATGGAATGGAGTACGGATGGAGCTGCGTATTTTGGCGGTTCTCCATTGTTGAACGCAATGTTTAATATACGATATGGATTGGGTCAGAATGAAATGCCATTTAGTGATTGTGAACAAATTAAATCCACAAAGGATATGTATCATCTTTATGAAATGCAAAGATTGGTTGGACTTGGTTATATGGTGAATTCCGATGTGGAAAGCTGGAACTTAGAAATGGATTCTCCTTTTTTCATTCAGAACGATTTTGTAGAGAAAAGTACTGGTAATGGTAAGATATTTGAGCCATTGTCTCCGGAAATCCGATGCTTGTCGATGAAGGGGGTTGATCCACATGCAGAGCACAATCATAGCGAAGATGAAGAGATGGGAGAACATGATCATAGTGAAGAGGTAGAACAAGAGCATGAACATACCCATGATACGGATGCGGAACTATATTTGGGTGAATATATCAATGATGATACATTTTACTATCATTTTCAAAAAATATACGAAGAAGATCTTGTGAACATGTCTTTTGAATCGGATGGTGTAACGGATTATTATATTCACATGAAAGGTGCGAACCCAAGTATTACATATGTACAGATAAAAGGTGAATACGTTTGTTGGGATCAATTTGCTAGCAATCAAAAGACAATCCATATAGGCGTGGTACCAAAAGGATATATGATTTCCTTGATTTCTAATTTTGATATAGATGGAATGGATTATTCAGAAGTGTGGTATCAGGTTGCAGGTTTTCATGAAGAGGAATATGCAAAAGTATATGATGCGCTTAGTGATGAGACGTTACAGATAACGAATTATGGAGATGATTGTATTGAGGGAACGATTACGGCACAAACAAAGGGAGTGATGATGACGAGTGTTCCTGCGTATGAAGGCATGTCTGTTATGGTAGATGGAAATGAAGTTGCGTGTCAACGCATCGGTGGGGTCTTCATTGGTGTTCCGTTGGAATCAGGCACACATCAGATTTTGATTCGATATCAAGTACCATATTTGATGCAAGGTATGATAATATCTCTTGTTGGTGTGTGTATATATGTGGTGTATTGTGTGGGTGTATTGTTTGTAGGTAAAAAGAAAAAGATAGAAGGATAGATGGAAAAATGTATCGTTTCTTTGTGACAACAGAACAATTGAATCAAAGTCCGCTTCTTTTGTCGGGTGAGGATTACAATCACATCCGTAATGTATTGCGCATGAAGCAAGGAGAAGAGGTATTGCTTTGTGATAGTGGTGATAAGGAATACCTGTGTAGCATCATTAATTATGATGCACAAGCTGAACAGGTCTTTTTGGAAGTGACAGATGTGTTTGGTAATGCAAGGGAATTACCTGCAAAGATTACATTGTTTCAAGGATATCCCAAAGGAGATAAGATGGAGACAATTATTCAGAAGGCTGTAGAATTAGGTGCCTATGAAATTGTTCCTGTCATGATGAAACGATGTGTGGTAAAGTTAGACGATAAAAAGGCGCAGAAAAAGGTAGAGCGTTTCAATGCCATTGCTTTAAGTGCGGCAAAACAGTCTAAGCGTGGCATGATACCGGAAGTGAAAGAAGTCATGAATATGCAACAGGCATGTTCCTATGCCAAGGATATGGATATGTTGATTTTACCTTATGAGAATGCAGAAGGAATGGAATATTCAAAGCAGGTTCTTGGAGAAGCAGTGACACAGAGCCATATTGGCGTATTTATTGGACCGGAGGGTGGTTTTGAGCCTTCGGAGGTTCAGATGATTGAGGAAATTGGTGGTAAGGTTATTTCGCTAGGACATCGTATACTGCGCACAGAAACGGCGGGTATGACGATTATGTCATTGCTTATGTTTCAGTTAGAACAGGATTGACAGGGAGGCAACAATGGAAATCTATTTTGATAATGCAGCGACCACGAAGATTATACCAGAGGTTCGGGAAATTATGTTAGAAACCATGGATGACGAGTATGGAAATCCATCCTCGATGCATTTGAAGGGGGTCGGTGCTGAAAAATATATTCGTTATGCAAAAAATGCAATTAGTAAGCAGCTAAAATGTGAACCCAAGGAACTAATATTTACTTCTGGCGGTACAGAGGCTAATAATTTGGCACTGATAGGGATTGCACAGGCAAATAAACGAGCAGGTAATCATATTATTACAACGAGTATTGAACATCCATCAGTTTATAATCCGGTGTTGCATTTGGAAGAACAGGGATTTCGAGTTACATTTCTTCGGGTGGATAAATGTGGCAAGGTGGATTTGGAACATTTAAGAGAAGAGTTATGTGATGAAACGATCCTGGTTTCCACTATGGCAATTAATAATGAAATCGGTGCAGTAGAGCCGATAGAAGAAATTGCCACAATTATCAAAGCATACAATAAAGAGCATAATAAAGAAATTGTATATCATGTGGATGCAATTCAAGCCTTTGGGAAACAAGTCATTTATCCGAAACGAATGGGCATTGATGCATTGTCAATCAGTGGCCATAAGATTCATGGACCTAAGGGAAGTGGAGCACTATTTGTGGATAGCAAGGTGAAGATAAAGCCAATTATATTTGGTGGCGGACAGGAAAAAGGACTTCGTTCAGGTACAGAAAATACTGCAGCCATTGCAGGTATTGGTAAAGCGTCGGAAGTGATGTATGATAGATTAGAACATAATTGCGAGCAAATGCAAAGAGTAAAGCAGGCATTGATTCAAGGAGCAACATCTATTGATGATGTGACAGATAATTCAGGTGATGCGCCGCATATTGCCAGTCTAAGCTTTAAGGGTGTGCGCAGTGAAGTGTTGTTGCATGCGCTGGAGGATAAAGGAATTTATGTATCGGCTGGTTCAGCATGTGCATCTAATCATCCGGCAATTAGTGGAGTGCTAAAGGCCATTGATTTGGAAAAAGATTTATTAGAATCTACTTTACGTTTTAGTTTTTGTGAGTATAATACTGTAGAGGAGGCTGAGTATACGGTACAGGTATTGAAGGAAATGTTACCGATGCTTCGCCGATTTACTAGAAAATAGAGAAAAGAACAGTAGATAAGTGAGAAAGGGATCACCATGGTTTATAAGTCTTTTTTAATTAAATATGCAGAGATTGGAACAAAAGGTAAAAATCGATACAAATTTGAGGATGTGCTTTGTCAGCAAATCAAAAATCATGTAGCTGGTTTGGGCGAGTTTTCTGTGCGAAGAGAGTATGGAAGAATCTTCTTAAATGCAGAATCGGATTATGATTTTGAGGATTTAATGAAAGAGCTTCAAAAGGTATTTGGCATTGTTGGTATTTGTCCAATTGTTATTGAAGAACATGTGGAGTTTGAAGCGATTCGAGACCGTGTTGTAGAATATGTAAAGGAAGTATATGCGGGGCAGCAGCTGACATTTAAAGTGAATGCTAGAAGAACCAATAAGACGTTCCCTATGCATTCTATGGAAATGAATGGAGAATTGGGTCATTACATTTTAGAAGCATGTCCGAATATGAGGGTAGATGTGCACAAGCCGGATGTGATGTTGAATGTAGAGGTGCGTAATCAGGTATATATTTATTCTCAGATTATTAAGGGTGCAGGTGGTTTGCCTGTGGGTACCAATGGCAAGGCAATGTTGTTATTGTCGGGTGGTATTGACTCTCCAGTGGCAGGTTATCTTATTTCAAAAAGAGGTGTGGAATTAGAAGCGGTATATTTTAATGCACCACCATACACTTCTGAAAGAGCAAAACAAAAGGTTGTGGATTTGGCTAGAATTGTGTCTGGATATTCTGGCACAATTCGTTTGCATATTGTGAATTTTACAGATATTCAGCTGGCGATTTACGAAAAATGTCCTCATGAGGAATTAACCATTATTATGAGACGTTACATGATGAAAATTGCCGAAGCGATTGCGAAGAAAAATAATTGCCAGGCATTGATTACTGGTGAGAGTATTGGTCAGGTTGCCAGTCAGACGATGCACAGCTTGGCATGTACCAATGAGGTGTGTACAATGCCAGTATTCCGCCCATGTATTGGAATGGACAAGCAAGAGATTGTAGATATATCGGAACTGATTGATACTTATGAAACTTCCATTTTACCGTACGAGGATTGTTGTACCATCTTTGTGGCAAAACATCCTGTTACAAAACCAATTCTGGATATTATCAAGCGCTCGGAAACGAAGCTGCAGGATGTGATTGATGAGCTAATGCAAGAGGCTTTAGATACGGTAGAGGTTGTAGAAGCAAGGGCGAAAGACTTGCAGGTTTAAAAGTGTGGATGCATCACAAATAAAAAAAGGAACAAGAGGATTCTCGTTCCTTTTTCTTTGTGATTAGATATATATCATCACAAATAATGATTAGGTTGATTAAATGATGTATGGCTCTAATGCCTTAAGAATTTCTGTATCATCACCTTCTGCATGGATATTAAGGTCAATTGGTTGAGAAATATCCAAACTGAAGATTCCCATGATAGATTTGGCATCAATTACATATCTGCCGGATACCAAATCAAATTCTGCATCAAACTTAGCAATATCGTTAACGAAGCTCTTGACCTTGTCGATAGAGTTCAAAGAGATTTTAACTGATTTCATATAAAGTGCCTCCTACTTCTTAGTAATATATGCCATTGGCATCTCTAGCTAATATGATAACTTTTTGGTGGTTAAAAGTCAATATGAAATACGCTACAAATCATAGATTTTATATGGATATAATATTGTTCTAATTTAATGGAATAAAGGGTGTAATTATGCATAATGATATGAAGAATCAGGTTTTACAAATGAAAAGAGCGGCTATTATAAATCTGGGCTGCAAGGTGAATAAATACGAATCAGATGCAATGGCAGAAAAGTTGCAATCTGCAGGAATGGTTATCGTAGAACCAGAAGAAGTTGCGGATGTATACATCGTAAATACGTGTTCTGTTACCAATATAGCGCAACGCAAATCGAGACAAATGTTGCGTCGCGCTAAAAAGAAAAATCCTAAGGCGTTGATAGTGGCGGCAGGCTGCTATGTAAATGCAGAACATGACGTACTTTTGCAGGAAGACTTTATAGATATTTTAGTAGGTAATAATCGTAAAAATGAGATTGTTCAAGTGGTGGCTGACTATTTGGAACGCTTAGAGAAAAAGGATTATTATCTTGATATTAATCAGACAAAAGAATATGAGGAAATGGGATGCCTGGCGATGGATGTGATGAATCATCAACGAGCATATATCAAAATACAGGATGGATGCAATCAGTTTTGTTCCTATTGCATTATTCCTTATACGCGTGGGCGTGTCAGGAGTAGGCAACCAGAGAACATTCTAGCAGAAATCGAAAAGCTTGCGGCAGAGGGTATCAAAGAATTTGTATTAACAGGAATTCACATTTCGTCCTATGGTGTGGACTTAAAAGAGTTTGGTGATTTGGGTGATTTGATTTATGCCATTGAACAGATTCCTACGGTGCAGCGCATTCGATTGGGTTCTCTGGAACCTAGAATTATAACAAAGGAATTTTTGGATAAAATAGGAGATAGTGACAAGTTGTGTCCACATTTTCACTTATCATTACAAAGTGCATGTAATGATACGCTGAAAAGAATGAATCGCAAATATACAATTGAAGAATTTATGGATAAATGCCAATTACTACGGATGTATTTTGATAAACCAGCCATTACAACGGATGTAATTGTTGGATTTCCGGGAGAGACGGAAGAAGAGTTTGCCACAACGGTTTCTAATTTGGAAAAGTTGAACTTATATGAAATACATGTTTTTAAATATTCTGTTCGCTCAGGAACAGTAGCGGAAAAAATGCCAAATCAAGTAGCAGAAAATATTAAAAATATTAGAAGTAATATTTTGCTTGAAATGACAGAAAAACAAAAGGAAGAATATGAAAAAAGTTTAGCTGGGAGTGAAGCGGAAGTTTTGATAGAAGAAACGATAGAGGAAGGGGTTTACACGGGACATACGAAGCGATATGTGAAGGTTAATGTTTTATCCGATGTGGATATTGTAAATCAAGTGATAAAGACCAGATTATAGTTCGAAAAATGTGTTGATTTATGTCTATATTTTTGCTTTTTTCTGATAAAAAGTAAATATCAAACACAGATACAACTTGCAACTTTTTGCAAAGTATATTATCATAAGATTATTGAAGTAAGGACGTGATAATATGAATAATCAAAGTACATTTAATACACAATTTATTGACGTAGTAAAAGATAACGATTTGCCTGTAACGGAGATTCTAGCGGAGGTTTATGTTGCTTTGTCTGAGAAAGGGTATAATCCTGTGAATCAGATTGTGGGTTATGTAATGAGCGGTGATCCAACTTACATAACAAGCTATAAGAATGCTAGAAGCTTGATTATGAAGGCAGAACGTGATGAGATTATTGAAGTTTTGTTAGAGAACTATATTGAAACAAGACTGAAGTAACAGGAGACAGAAGATGCGGATTATGGGACTGGATTATGGAACTAAGACGGTTGGTGTAGCCCTTAGTGATGAGTTGGGAATTACTGCGCAGCCTATTATGACCATAGAAAGAAAGTCGGAGAATAAGTTACGAAAGACCTTAGCTAAGATCGAGGAATTAATCGACGAGTATAAGGTTTCTTTTGTTGTGCTTGGTTATCCGAAAAATATGAATAATACCATTGGCCCTCGTGCAATTGCAACGGAGGAATTCAAAGAACATATTGAAAGAAGAACAGGTTTAGAGGTGATTTTACAGGATGAACGATTAACCACTGTAGAATCAGAAAGAATACTAATGGAATCAGGTGTGAGGAGAGAGCATCGTAAAGAATATGTGGACAAGATGGCTGCCGCTGTGATTTTGCAAAGTTATTTGGATGCTCATTCAATGAGTGAATAATGAAAAGGAGAAAAAAGATGGAAGAGTTGGAAACAATTGTAATAACATTTGATGATGAGACAGAAGAGGAATTTGCTGTGTTAGAGGAAACACAGTTAATGGGAAATAATTATTATTTGGTTGTACCTGTGGCAGAGTTGGATAGCGATGGTGATGAAGGTGATTGCTATATTTTGAAGGAGATTATTGACAAATCGGATGATGAATATGGAACCTATGAGTTTGTGGAAGATGAAGATGAGTTGAATTGTGTATTTCCTATTTTTGAAGAGTTATTAGAGGAAAGTGATACGGAGGTAGAGTTTTGAAATTGAATATGAATAATGTGGACACTTTTAAAAAGAGCCGCAAGATTGGGAAGGCCCCAAGTGTAAAGATTATTCCGTTAGGAGGTCTTGAACAGATTGGTATGAATATTACTGCAATCGAGTATGATGACACGATTGTGGTAATAGATTGTGGTTTGGCGTTTCCGGAAGAGGACATGCTGGGAATTGATTTGGTTATTCCGGATGTTTCCTATTTGAAGGATAATATAGAAAAAGTAAAAGGTTTAGTGGTGACGCATGGACATGAAGATCACATTGGCGCTATTCCTTATGTTGAAAAGGAATTGAATATCCCAATTTATGCCACAAAGCTTACGATGGGATTGATTGACAACAAACTGAGGGAACATAATTTGTTGAACAATGTAAAACGGAAGGTTGTAAAACATGGTCAGATTATTAATTTGGGATGCTTTAGAATAGAGTTTATTCGTTCAAATCATTCCATTGCAGACTCCTCAGGCTTGGCGATTTATACTCCGGCAGGCATTTTGGTTCATACTGGAGACTTCAAGGTGGATTTTACACCGGTATTTGGTGAGACCATAGATTTGCAAAGATATGCAGAATTGGGTAAAAAAGGTGTTTTAGCATTGATGGCTGACTCCACCAATGCAGAGCGTCCGGGTTTTACGCCGAGTGAAAAGACTGTAGGCAGAACTTTTGATATGCTGTTTGCCGAGAATAGAAATAGCCGTCTGATTATTGCGACTTTCGCATCTAATGTGGATCGTGTACAGCAGATTATTAATAGTGCGGATAAATATGGTCGCAAGGTGGTTGTGGAAGGCCGTAGTATGGTGAATATTATTAACACAGCTACAGAGCTTGGTTTCATACAAATTCCAGATAATACCTTGATTAGCATCGAGCAGATGAAAAACTATCCAGATGAGCAGATTGTGATGATTACAACAGGTAGCCAAGGGGAGAACATGGCTGCATTGTCTCGAATTGCTGCCAATATTCATAATAAGGTAAGTATTAAACCAGGAGATACGGTTATATTTAGTTCGAATCCGATTCCTGGTAATGAAAAGGCAGTGAATAAGGTGATTAATGAATTGGAAATGAAGGGGGCCAAGGTGGTGTTCCAGGACACACATGTTTCAGGACATGCTTGCCAAGAGGAATTGAAGTTAATCTATGCCTTGACAAAACCACAGTATGCAATTCCGGTTCATGGTGAATATAGACATCTAAAGAGACATGCAGAGTTGGCTGTTGAAATGGGTGTTGATAAGAAAAATGTGATGATTATGAGTAATGGTAATGTTCTGGAAATTTCCAGTGATGAAATGAAGGTGGTAGGTCACGTAACATCACAGGGAATCTTAGTTGATGGATTAGGTGTTGGTGATGTTGGTAATATTGTATTGCGTGACCGTCAGCATTTATCGGAAAACGGATTGATTATTATTGTATTGACTTTGCAGAAGTATACCAACGAAATCCTTGCGGGTCCGGATATTGTTTCCAGAGGCTTTGTATATGTCAGAGAGTCAGAGAATTTGTTGGATGAAGCAAGAGAAGTGGTA
>JAZSPZ010000031.1:0-18783 GCA_045537735.1 Lachnospiraceae bacterium | reverse complement strand
CACCTATAAGCAAATTTTCCTTTTTTATGAAAAATTTCTCATATACAACGTTATCCTTATCGCCATAAAACTTTGAATAGACAGGGGTATTATCAGCCATATGATGTACTGATACATAATCCTTGATTTTGGGTTCCTTTTTCAGTAATTTTCTTGGAGTAATGGTATTATCATTTATCTCTGTTATGTAATCAGCGCAAAAAGGTTCTATCCAGCCCTTAGACCAAATGATTTTATCAGTACTTTCAATATTAACACCTTTTTTCACCTTCGGATATTCAGAATACTCAGCGACCAGTTTTGTAATTTCGCCTACAATTTCTTCCATTTTCTTTTTACTGTAAATCATTTTTCCTCCATAAAAACACTATACAAGATTTAAACTATAAGAATATTATCAATATATAATCTACCATTCGTCTTCAGGTTGAAAATCCTGATAGTATAAAATAAAATCATCTATAATTTCCTGACGAGAATTAGTGTATTGCGTTTTGCAACCACCATTTTTTAAACTTTCAATCCACTCACTATCAATCATGCACCCCACATCCATATTGATACCATACTTTGCTTTCTCCAGCAAAGACACATCTGAAACATCCCCAAGACAATACAAATATCCACATAATAAGCGGATATATTCAGAACTCCCTGGTTGAAAATTAGCTATTTCTTTTTGTATCAAATCAATCACTTCGTTTTTTGGTATGTTTTTAAAATCAAAACCATATTTGTCGATTATTTGCTTTGCTCTTTCTCCATTTGTCATATCTTAAACACTCCCCTATATCAATCGCACTATCAAACTACTCATCCGCCAGAAAACTCAATATAAATTCTCTGTAAGCATCTCCTATTGGAAGTTCATAATCTACAACAAGTTCCCGACGCTGAGCAATAACTGTTTCATTTGTAATCGGATTAAAGCCTTCTTTATCAATATTCTTAAAATAGATACCCATCCCCCGCTTTTGCCACGAAGGCAGGTCATTATAATTGATTCCTTTTTGAAAGAGGAGTTCATTTTTATATGAAACACCTTTACTCTCCAATTCTGAGGTGGCAGCATTCTGGGATTGTCCCTCTTTGCGAAGTGCCCAGTAACAGTGTGCATTTAGAGAATTCCTATGAGAATCTTCCTGACGCCACTGAAAATAATCTACTACTCTGTTCTTGTTCGGTAATGGCACCACTCGACAATCAAATGTTGCCACTTGACCTAATGCAAGAGCAAAAGCTGCACTTGCTTCTCCTGCAAGAGTGGTATTTATCTTACGCACCTTCCTTCCAAAAGTATTATCATCCGGATGGAACAGCAAGGATATTTCATCACTTTCAGTGTAGCCGTATATGATTCGAAAACCGGTATTCATCAGCGCTTTCACCGTATCTGTCATCAAATCTCTGAATCTTATATCAAAGGGGGCATCAAACTGACACACCTCCTTCGTCAGTCTTGTAAAAGATCGGCCATCTAATCTTGCCACTATATACATATCCGGCAAAATATACTGGTCGAGTGATTCTTCATATATCCGCATTTCTTTATCAAAATCATCAAATTTCATACTGCTCCTCCCAATATCATTTATCGTCCCATTCTTCTGTCACAAATCTTCCATCCTCTATCCGCACATAGTACAATTTATCAAATCCTTCCTCTAGTTTTGGAAGTTCCAAATTACTATGTGTACAAGCCAATGCCTTGTCAGGCACGCGTGCCTTTCCTTCTCTTAGTCGATTACGCTCCATACAATCTGCAATAGCCGACTGGAAATAGTATCCGCACACCAAATATCCATTGTCCCTTGCCAACCGGATATATTTTTCTCTATCCTGCGGCGTTGGATTTGTATTGTCTACTACGAAGGATTTTTCATCCCTAACGCATTCTTCAAGTAACAGATTCTCTTTGTTCCTCGTGTGCAATGTATCAAGATTCACATGTTCATACGCACTAAAATGCTGACGATAATAGGTCGATTTGCCACTGGCTTGTATGCCGATAAAAATAATCGCTTCTTTATATTCCATACAGTCTTACCTCACCAAATTAAGTTTCCTTCTCTACAGATTTTCAATTCCGATTCTGCAAGGAATCCATTCTACCGGTTCTCCTTTTCCATGAATTTGTTTCGCAAAATCCTGTACAGTTTCAAAATCATTCTCCAACAAACAATATTGGTTAAATTTCGGCATTTCTAATTCTTTATGCAAACTATTGCATAAAAAGGTATGAAATCCACTTATGTCCCAACCTAAAATATCATAGCCAAGCAACTGATTTTCATCTGTGACACCGGAAAAGAAATTATTTATTCCGCTCGAATTTTCACTAAGTTCTTCCGTCAAACTTTTATAGTGTTCCTCTGTTGTCGATACACTTACAATTACACACTTGTCCGTATCAAAATATTTCTCTCGAATTCTTTTCACATCCTCAATATTTGCAAACCGACCGTCAATTGTCAGACATTTTTCAAACATAAAATGTATGTCATTTTGCAGCATAATCGCTTTTTCTTCAGTAATGCCCCATTTTTTATGATATTCCATTCGTTCCTTTTTTCTGTTATTGGTAAAATAACAATAATTTAAATCAGGATGTGTCTCGGAGAAACAACTACTTACAGTAATCATTTCATCACTCTTTATCCCCAGAAAATCAGGAACACTTATTTTTTCACAAATATAATATCCAATAATCCTATACATTTTCTCCCCCTGTTGTCTATGAAGAAACATATCACGTCCCGATTACGTATCAATTTTTCCAAAGATTTCCTGTGTTTCAATATCCCAGACTTCTTTCCCATCAAGTTTTACACTTAACGACTCTTCATTCCATTTATAAAAATCCACATCATCCATTTCTTCATATTCCGGATCTACTATCTCATGTATGCTGATTAATTTGGGATTGAAGTCCAAAGGATTTGTCAAATCCCCTACCATACAGTGCTTTCAATTCTTCTACCAAAAAATTCTTGTTATATTCTATTTGATAAATCCGAATCATGGATTTGATGGCTTTCCTCGGTTCTGCTCCTACATACTCTAAAACCTTGTCTGTATCTGCTCTAAAAAAACAATTAATGCATATAAATCATAGTTTAAAAGTCGCATTTTCTTTCTACACTCCTAAATATTCATATACTTAAAACATAAATAGTTATAGTCTTGATTTAAAACATCTCACTCTCTGTCACAATATAATCTGGCAATATATCGTGCTCTTCATAAGGTAATTCATCCACTATTTGAAAATTATAACACAATGCCGCTGTGATATGTTCATGGTGTAATGATAAATATTTATCATAATATCCACCACCATAGCCTAAACGATTCTTATTTCGGTCAAATGCAAGTCCTGGCATAAGAATCAGTGCTTTTTGTTGTAATGTCTTGGAATTCTCGTTAAGCTCAGGCTCGCGAATACCATAATTTCCTTCTCGATAAATGGTATCTTCTGAAATTTGATAAAAGTCCATTGTCTTTGTCGTGTTATCTGTTACTGGCAGATATACGTATTTTCCATCCTGTAATGCCTGCTCTGTTATGTACTTACAGCTCACTTCATTGCGAAATGCTTCATAAACACAGATATGCGTACATTCCTTATAGATTGAACTCTGCAAGAGTTGTTCTGCAATTTGTCTCGAACGAGCATCCATATCTTCATTTGTCAAAGCATCCCGTATCTCACGCATTTTCTTACGCAAAATCTTTTTATCATCCATAGAACTATTTCTTCTCCTCATTGCGCATACGAACCATCTTAAGTGGTGTCACCGTTCCATCAGGATTCTGAATACTTGCGTTGTCTAAAGTGGAACGGATATTGCCACGAATCGCTTGTACATATTCCTTGCGTAACGCCTGCTGTTCTGCTTTTTCTTCTTCTGTCAAACCCTCTGCCTTGGATTTGTGATATAATTCATTAATTCTTGCAATTTTCTCTTCGTTCATATTCTCTATTTCCTTCCTGTTCTAATATATTTCTTTACAAACTGGCGCATATTCCTGAATGATTGCCTCAGCAACCTTCATTCCATCCATGGCTGCAGACATAATCCCTCCTGCATAGCCTGCACCTTCACCACATGGATACAAACCATGTACATTGGATTGAAATGTTTCATTTCGATGAATACGAATTGGTGAAGAGGTTCTACTTTCTACGCCGGAAATTACAGTATCTGGATTAGAAAAGCCTGGAATCTGCTTCTCAAATGCATGGATTCCTTCTGTAATAGATTCTGTCATAAATGCAGGCAAACATTTTGCTACATTCCCTGGCACATACGCCCCTTTCATCTGCGGGGTAACAGATCCCAATTTTGTACTCGCCTGACCTAGTTCGAAATCTTCAAATCGCTGAACAACAATCTTTCCTTGACCTTCTTCGTATATATTCTTTTCTAATTGACGTTGAAAATCCACACCTGAAAGGGGATGTTCATTCCAATAATCTTCTCTTTTAACCGTCACAACAATCGCAGAATTGGAATTTTCTCCGTCTCGATTGCTATAACTCATACCGTTCACCGCTGTATAGCCTTCCTCAGAGGAGGCATTTACCACATAACCACCAGGACACATACAAAATGAATACACACCACGACCGTTACTCGCCTGATGGGTCACCTTATATGGTGCAGCTGGCAATCGCTTCGCTTCTTCACCGGTTCCATACATCGCTTCTTGAATGACAGATGCTTTGTGCTCAACCCTGACACCCATAGCAAAATCCTTTGCTTCCATAGAAATCATTTTTTCGTATAACATGGAAAAGGTATCTCTAGCACTGTGTCCAATGGCGAGAACAACATGATTGGTATCCACAAGGCGGTTACTTCCACCATGTAACAAACATACTTTTGTAATCATGTTATTCTCAATCTGAAAATCAATTACTTTGGTGTCAAATAAAAATACACCACCTAATTCTTCTATTTCTTTTCGAATTCCTTTGACAACATTGATTAAAAGGTCTGTACCAACATGAGGTTTGCTGTCGTATAAAATCTCTTCCGGTGCACCATGTTTAACAAATTCTTCCAATACATATCGTATTCTACCATACTTATCCTTTACCTGTGTATTGAGTTTGCCATCACTAAAGGTTCCTGCGCCACCTTCGCCAAATTGAACATTGCATTCTGGATGTAATGCTTTTCCGTTCCAAAAATCTTGAACACATTGTACGCGTTCGTCAACAGAGAAACCACGCTCGACTACAATTGGCTCATATCCTTGTTTTGCCATTATCAAAGCACAGAATAATCCTGCAGGACCAGAACCAATAATCAACGGATGATGTTGCATCTTTATATTTCCAGATTGAGGAAATTGATAAAACACTCTTTTTGTTAACATAATATTTTTATCGTTAACCCTCTTGACAATCCGCTGTTCGTCTTTCGAAAGAACACCTACTTGATACACATATCGAATCTCATTTTTCTTTCTTGCATCAATGGATCGTTTCAAAATTATGTATTCTGGTACAGATTGTAATCTTAATTTTTTACAGATTTGTCTTTCCAACTGTTCTATTGAATTCATAACTGGGACCTTAATTCCACGAATCTCTATCATAAAGTCTCCTTACTTATTATATCATCTACTGCTTGTATTCCTGATAATATTGCAAATGTCAGATTATATCCTCCGCATTTACCATTGACATCTAATAACTCTCCTACAATATACATGTTCTTATATTGCTTACATTCAAATGACTCCGCAGAAATCTCGTCTGTGGATATACCACCACCTGTAACCTGTGCTTTATCAAAATCTTCAACATATACTGGTGTAAACTCCAACTTTTTCAAGGCAGAGGTTAAACGATTCATATGCTTCTCTGTCATACTAGCAAGCAACATTTTATTATCTAAATTCAAGCGTTTACATAGGTATGTTGTAAATGCACCAGGTAAGATACCCTGTAACATAAAACCAAGGGTCTCTGATGGAAAAGTCTTCTTCTGGGTATCAAAAAAGTTTTTTAATTGCTCCCATGAATACTCTGTCATAACATCAATATACAACGTAACTTCGTTATCTTTCCCTTGATTATAATTGTAATAGCTCGACATATTCATCATTACAATGCCAGACAAGTTATTGTCATTAAATTGGATTTGTCCTGATTCTTTATAGAGGGAACCGTCTCCGAATTTCAAGGTGACATTGCCATCCATACGCACACCTTTGGCTGCTGTAAGATTATGATCTACCACGTAAATCGGACTCAGTACTGGATAAATTGGATTACAAGTCAATCCTAGTTTCTTTGATAACTTATACCCATCCTTACAACCGCCAAGCTTTGCAGATGCGCAACCACCCGTGGCAAGTAGTACATATGTAGATTGATATATGCATTCTTTCTGTTCCGCCGATGTAGTAACTATTTCATAACAGGAATTCTTATCAGAAGAAAGACGAATATCTGTCACCTTAGTGTGAAAATGATACTGTACGCCCAAGGCTTTACTCTTTTCAAACAATAAACTACTAACCTGTTTTGCTTGATTTGACAAAGGATAATAATATCCATTTTTTTCATAAAGTAAGATACCTGTACCTTCAAAAAATGATAGGATTTCTTCATAACTATGCTGTTCAAACCAATTCGTTATAAATTCCTGTGAATCAGCATGGTAGGCATCTATTGTAAAAGCATGGTTGGTTAGGTTGCATTTACCATTGCCTGTTGCATTCAGCTTTCGTCCCGGAATTCCTTCTTTTTCCAGTACTAATATATTCAATTGTGCATGCTTAGAAATGGCATGGTAAGCCGCTGCAAGGCCTGCAGCACCTGCACCAATGATAATCAAATCAAATTTCACTTTATCTCCCCTATCTCGTTTCTTTAACTAGAGTAAGTTTCCAGAAAATTATACAACGCATTATCATCTTCCAAATAATAACCTTCCTGCATAACTTCTTGTATATTATCCGGTAAAACATTAACTGAAATCTGGGTATATTCATACACTGTTTTACCATCGCCCTGTAGAATCACAATTGTGCCATTAAAGGATTTGGCATAATATCCTTCATATTTCGGTAATTCATAGGTTTTTCTAAGACGTATTGTGTGATCCTGATAAGAAACCAATTGATAGGACGACAATCCCTGCGACTTTTCTTCAGTGGACATATTGACAATATATTCGTCCAAATAAGCTTCCACACCAGCCTTATCACATCCAATCAATATAGGAATATTACCTACGTGTTCTATTAAAGTACGCTGTTCTTCTACATAAAAGTGCTCAATTTCGAATTGTGTCTCCTTTGTTACAGGAAAGGTAGACTTCTGATTAGCAACTGCAATATTAATATATTCACCGCTTTCCGTCTTCATATAACGTTGAGGATAGAAAAAATGATATAATAATATAGCAAGTCCTAATATGACACCGATTCCTAAAGAAAGGATGGCAAATAGTATACTTCTTTTCATATAAACCTCCAATTGTCGGTATATGAAAAGTATTTCCAAATAATATACAAATATGCAATATGATATATAGAATTATAAAACAAAACCTTTAGGAAGTAGTTCTTTCAAAGGATATGATATTATTTCATTATCCTGCTCCAAAACAACAACTCCATCAGGCATAAATTCTTGCATCACCTGCAAACAAATTCCACAAGGATAAGCTGTAGAACCATCCCTTGCAATAACTGCAATTTTCGCAAAGGATCGGTATCCTTCCGATACAGCTTTATATATCGCTGTACGTTCGGCGCAATTGGTTGCTCCATAGGAGGCATTTTCGATATTACAACCTTTGAAAACTTGTCCGTCTTTTGTCAATAATGCTGCTCCTACAAAATAATTAGAATATGGGGCGTACGCATGCTCGGCAGCTTCTTTGGCAAGTTCTATCAGTTCTTTATCAGTCATGTGATCATCTCCATTCATTTTAATAAAAGGGCTATAGTAATATAGCCCTTTCACTCTATCAAAATATACTATTCAAATGATACACCACAAGATTCTCCGCTACCAATAATTGAAATCCAAGTTTTTCCTGGATTCAATAACAGTTTTTCACCATCTTCAGTGTAATATTTGGTCTTTGATTTCTTTTCTTTCTTTTCCCACTTAATCGGAATCGCTTTACCATTGGTGATATAATATCCGGTTCCACTACCAACCTGTGTCAACTCTTGCAAATCATTCTTTGGGTTAATACATTCATAAGACGACTGCTGTACAATAATATTCTTAAATGTCAAAATGTTATCATCTTCTGCAGCCATATTATCTACCTGTGCATTACCATATTCATAACGCTCATACACACCCTTCTCTGCGTTATATACAAAATATGGTTTCATATAAGTACCAAAGCTTACATGTACTGTATTGGCTGTGGTACCATCTTTCAAATCAGTATCTTCCTCGTTGAAAGATAAAACCTTTTTGTGATTTTCACTATACTCAGCGGTATAACCAAAATCTTCAATTGCCTGAGCAATCTTCTCACTAGTAGTGTATACATTATGTGGTGCAACACGAGAATTATCACGATAATAACCAGCATCATAGGTTAAACCGTTAACCGCATCAATCTTGTTCTTGTCCAACATTTTCTTAGCTGGTTTTGATTGTCCATAACAGAAATAAATTGCATCATATTCATTGGCAATATTAATATAATAGTGTCTTGCACTTCTTACAGAACCAAGCTTCTCAATGTCATCATACTCTGAGAATATTGGCATAATTCTTGTAATTCCACCCTCAACCATACATTCATAAATGATATCTGCTTTTTTTGTGCTGGAAGATGGCAATGCATCTACAATGTTATTGATCATAATCGCGATTGGTCTTTTGGGTTCGTAGTCTGTGGACCACTCACCAGTCAACTCATTATAAAACTCGCCCTTATGTGGATCTTCCGTTGTTGCCTCTTCAGTTGTCGGCGCCTGAGTTGTTGCAATCTCAGTTGTAGCTGGTTCTTCTTTCTTACACCCAAATATAGAAAGTGCCGCAACGCTTAATATTGTTAATGCTAATAGTCGTTTTTTCATATGTTGTTCTCCTTAGTCTTCAATCTCTCTTGTATAGCCCATTTGCTGCAATATATCCTCTTGCATCTGTTCCATACGGATTCGTTCATTCTCTTCCATATGATCATACCCAGATAGATGCAACATGCTATGCGCAATCAAAAATGCATACTCACGTGTAATACTGTGATTGAACTGTGCTGCTTGTTCCTTCACTTTCTCTAGTGAAATCATAATATCTCCCAACAGCAATTCACCACTAGTTGCATTAAACAAAGAAATATCATCTTCTGCAACGGAAAAATCCCCCTCTGACTCAAAATCAATCATAGGAAATGATAATACATCTGTAGCTGCATCAATATTACGCATCTCATTGTTAGTGCTTTGAATCCCCGTATTGTCTGTAAGTAAAACATTCACTTCACATTCATAGGGACATTCTACGTAATCTAAAGCTGCTTTTATCACTTCTTCCGCAATCTTTTCATATTCAATTTCAAACGAAAGATCTACTTCTTTTTCCAATAGTACTGTCATAAAAACCTCTTTACATCGTAGCCAAGCAATCATCCACATTATACACTATATATGCCCATAAATCAAGTTGTGCACACAACATTATGGACGTTTCGTCTTTTTGGTTGATTTCTGTTCATAGTCATCATAAGCCTTTACAATACGTTGTACCAACGGATGTCTTACAACATCTTGGCTAGACATATGACATACTGCTATATCATCTACATTTTTCAAGACCTTCAATGCAACATCCAAACCACTGATAGCATCCTTAGGAATATCCTTTTGAGATAAGTCTCCTGTAATAATCGCTTTGGAACCGAAGCCAATACGAGTTAAAAACATTTTCATCTGTGCAGGTGTTGTGTTCTGTGCTTCATCTAATACAATAAATGCATTATCTAAAGTTCTACCTCTCATATATGCCAAAGGTGCTACTTCTATCAGCCCCTTCTCCATGTTTTTCAGAAAGCTTTCCGCACCCATAATCTCATATAAAGCATCATATAAAGGACGTAAATAGGGATCAACCTTGCTCTGTAAGTCTCCTGGCAAAAATCCAAGCTTTTCTCCGGCTTCTATAGCCGGTCTTGTTAAAATAATTCGATTGATTTCATTATTCTTAAACGCTGTAATCGCCTTTGCCATGGCAAGGTATGTTTTACCTGTACCAGCGGGGCCTACTCCGAATACAACCATATGTTTATCAATTGCATTCAGATATTGCTTTTGACCGATTGTCTTTGCTTTTACTGGTTTTCCGTTCACTGTATGACATACAATATCTTTATCCAGTTCTACCACCGCATTCGATTTATGCTCTTCGCTTAATGACAACGCATAATTGACATTTTGTTCTGTGATTTGAGTTCCGCGTTTCGCAAGATTAATCAATGATTGAATAATCTCCACGGTTGACTCTACATTTGTCTCAGTACCCATAATCTTTAATTGATCATCCCTCAAAATCATGGTTACATTCATATATTTTTCGATTCTTTTCACGTGGCAATCAAATTGCCCAAATACATTAGCAATATAATCAGCAGGTATGTTAATACATCTTTCTATTGTACTCATGACGCATCTCCTATCTCAATCTATCTCTCGTTCCTGCAAGAGATTTGTAGCTCCTTTTTTAAATGATACAATCGATTCATTCAACGTTAGAGTTCCCTTTGCTACAAATCGATTTCCATCCTGTTCTATTGTAACATCATTTTTAATGATTTCTACCCCTTTTTCCTTAAAATCTGCGATTTTTTTCTCAAGTCGATGTTTTAGTATTTTCTTTGCCTCTGCTTCAGAATAATGTTTTCTTTCCAGTGTGTAGGAACGCCATTCTGTGGTGGTGTATCCAAATGGTAAATAAAAGTTACTAAATATTTTTGCCTTATGTATATTCCTGTAAGTATCATATTTTTCCTTTGGTTTTTTGGGAGTAAATGGTGTGACACTATAATCCATAACATAAAACGATATATATTTTTTATCCTGCTCAATATATTTCTTTTCATAATATTGCATATCTACATAGTCTTCATACTGATATGTTGTAACGCCATATACATCTCCATCTGCAGCAATATAATTTGTCTCTAATATTTCATTGTTATCATCATAAATATAGATTGTGCCAGAAATCAATATGTCTCCTTTTTTTACTTGTTCATTCACCTTAGCGACAGGTGTACCTTCTCTAGTAATCATTTTGGTGATTTTTGCATCTTTCGAGGCAACAATATCTCCATTTTCATAAGGTGCATCTTCTTTTTGGGGAGACATTCCCTCTTCTAAATACACGGTTAAGCTTGTTCCTTTTAATTCGCAACTAATCCAAGAAATATCTGGGTAATTTGCACGTAAGTTTTCTTCTAAATCCCCACAGTGAACATTCTTTTTCATTGTCCCCAAAGGAACATAATGACCTTCTATATGCTCCAACATGTTTTCTTTTACTAGTTTGTTTTCTCCCACAATTTTCACTTCCCACACAAAAAGTGACAACATATATAATGTGATTATAAAAAAACAAAACCCTAATATAAATGCAACTCTTTTTTTATTCTTTTTTATAAAGTATGGCAATCCAAATTTATCTAATAACTTTAGCTTCATATTCGTTTTCTGCAAATATGGTTTCATTTTTAGTAAATTATATCTACCAGTAAAAAATATATATCCTCTATCTGTATATTCAACATCCCATACAACAATCTCATTTTGAATTATTAAATTCATAAAACGTTCTGGTGCAAAACCAAACACCTCGACCTTTGCATAACCAATGAAAAAACGTAATAATTTTAACAACATAGTGTTCCATCCGTATGATATGTTATAGAATGAATGATACCTGTGATTTTCATATCGCAACCAGAAAAATATCGAATTTGAAGTTGCTCACCACAGATTTGAATAGATTGTTTTTTGCAAGAAATGATAATTTCAGTTGTTGTATATAAATGAATTCCTTTATAGTTTTCTATTACAGCCTCCCTATTTCCAGAAAGATGGACTAGTACTTCACCAAATAAAAGTTCATTGGATATATTCACTCTAACACCACCCATTACTTCTCCATTTAGTATATGTATAATAGAAAAAATATATGAATACAAAGAAAGAGGCTATTGTATCAATACAATAACCTCACTAAATTCTAATAATTATTTGAATTTTCTCTTTCTAGCTGCCTCAGACTTCTTCTTACGTCTTACGCTTGGCTTCTCGTAATGCTCTCTCTTACGAATCTCCTGCTGAATACCAGCCTTCGCACAATTTCTCTTGAAACGACGAAGAGCGCTGTCTAAAGTCTCGTTTTCTTTTACTACTACATTTGACATTCTCTCACCCGACCTCCCTTCAGTTGCATATTGTGTTACCACACAACCTTGGGTTATTTAAAACACAAATTAGATTATAACATAATTTTACAATACGTCAATACCTTTTTTGTCGAGAAAGCCTTAAATACACTAGTCATTTTCCAATAGCCCTTTATAAAATTCACAATAGTCAGTTCTTTGTTCGTCTGTAAATGCAATGGCTTCACGTGGATGACGATTCAATTGACCTGTAAACATATACTGCAAATCAAATCCCCATACAACTTCATTCTTTAATGGAACCATATATTTTTCGATAAATGTTAACAAGCTATATAAGCTGTACTTTGGATTTTTTAAGAAACCTAACAATAATTCAATTGCACAGTTACCTGCACCTCTTCCCATACCCAGTGCTGTCGCATCCAAGTATGATACACCATAAGACAATGTCTCAATGGTATTTGCAAATGCAAGATTCTGATTGTTATGCGCATGGAAACCAATCTTTTTATTGGTATCCTCTACTGCTTTCAAATATTTTTTAATCAAATCTCCGGCATTTTCTGGGTATAACGAGCCATAACTATCTACTAAATAAATGACATCTACACTACTTTCTGCAAGCATAGCTAACGCATCATCAATCTGTTCCGCATGGGCTTGAGAAATTGCCATGATGTTACAGGTTGTCTCATAGCCTAATTGATGAAAATGTTCAATCATTTCCATAGCTGCTGGAATTTGATGGATATAGCAAGCCACACGCACCATATCAATCACACTCTCTTCCTTTGGAAGGAAATCTGTTTTATAATCACATCTTCCAACATCTGCCATAACAGAAATCTTCATGTCAGATATATTATCTCCAACAATCGCACGTATATCTTCTTCTTTACAGAACTTCCACTTTCCGTATTCCTCTTCGTTGAATAATGAACGGCTTGCTTTATAACCAAACTCCATATAATCAACACCGCTTTTTACGTTGGTTTTATATAATTCTCTAACAAATTCATCTGTAAATTCAAAATTATTACATAATCCACCATCTCGAATGGTACAATCCAATACTTTGATATCATGACGTACGCTCATCAAATTACCTTTTCTTGCCATCGCACTCTCTCCTTTGTCAACTCATTAATATTTTAACACTTCAACGCTTTAAAGTATGTTAGTGATTATAACACTGTGACATAGTAATGTCAATCTATATTTATGTAAAATACTGAATAAATGCTCAACCCAATCGATAAACAAAAAACAGAGTGCATGTTCTGCCCGTAGACAAACACAATACACTCTGTTCTTCTTGTTCATTAATAATACAATCAATCGTGTTTTATTAGAACACGATCAAGCTGTATCCATTCAAGCCACTCATCATTCCTGGTGCCATGGCTCCCATTGCGAAACCAAACACAAATGATATAACACATACAATTACACAATAGATCAAATATGCCTGTGCAAATGTCTTTCTTGCTGGGTAATCGCCATTACCAAACGCCCACACTAACAACATAATGATGTTAACACATGGAATACTAATGATTAGTAATGTTAGCAACCACTTACCCATTGTCATCTCGTTATTCATACCCTTTTCCTCCTTAGTAAAATTATATGTTTATAGAAAATAAATTTCTAAAAAACCATAGTAAATTGTTTTTATTATACACCATTGGTGGTGTATTAGGAAAGTAATAAATCATTCGGTAAATATACAAAGTAAATAGACATATTCCAATGATTATCAAACAAGGAACGAAACCTCGGCATTTACATTGAAAAATGTATCTGCATGCGCACCAATATATAATAAGCGGCACAATCAAGAATATAACACAATTATAATTCCAAGCATCTTCCCAATGAAATGTTAACAAGGATAGCCCTGCTCTTGTCAAACCACATCCTGGACACGGAACTCCTGTAACAATCACCAAAGTACATATATTGTGAAATATAAGATTGGCAAGGATTATGAATATTGCGACGGCTAAAATACCTTTATACCAATCCTTAATATCCTGTTTCAATTGTTGAATTCCCTGTTTTATCTTCATACATTTACCATCCGATAATAATACCTCTGGCAGATATCCGCCAGAGGTTACTATTCTAGAATTATATATTATCCTAACTGGCTCGTAGCAACTTCCTTTGCCTTAGATATTGCATCAGTAACGCCTGCTGGGTTCTTACCACCAGCCTGTGCCATATTCGGACGACCACCACCGCCACCACCAACCAGTGGAGCAACCTCTTTAATCAAGTTACCTGCGTGAGCACCAGCCTTTACAGCAGCATCCGTTGCCATAGCAATTAAATTCACCTTGCCATCATTCGCAGAAGCAATGACAACAATACCTTCGCCCACCTTAGCCTTTAATTGATCACCTAAGTCGCGAAGACCATTCATATCAACACCTTCTACAGCAGTTGCAATGATATTGAAATCACCAGCAGAAACCATATCCGATGTGACATCTCCTAAGGACTCATTTGCAAGCTTCGCCTTAAGGGATTCGTTTTCAGAGGAAACCTCCTTAAGCTGAGCCAATGTGCTTGTAAGCTTATCCAATAACTGGTCTGGATTTGCCTTCAAAATCTTAGATGCTTCCATCATTTTCTTCTCGATTTCCTTATAATAGTTAAATACACCTTCGCCAGTTAACGCTTCAATACGTCTTACACCAGCAGCAACACCAGCCTCTGATACAATCTTAAATGTAGTAATTGCGCTTGTATTCTTAACATGGGTACCACCACAAAGCTCAATTGAAAAATCAGACATATTAACAACTCTTACAGTGTCACCATACTTTTCACCGAACAATGCCATAGCACCAGTTTTCTTTGCGTCTTCAATTGACATCTCTGCAATATTTACTGGTAACGCATTAGAAATCTCTCTATTCACAATTGCTTCAACCTGTGCTATCTCTTCCTCTGTCATTGGAGAGAAATGAGAAAAGTCAAAACGAAGTCTATCTGGAGTCACCAAAGAACCCTTCTGCTCTACATGATTACCAAGTACTGTCTTAAGTGCTTTCTGTAACAAGTGTGTTGCACTGTGATTCTTACAGGTATCTGCTCTTTCAGCTGTATTGATAGAAAGCGTTACAGTATCACCAGTCTTGAACATACCCTTTGTTACAGTTCCGATATGACCATACTTTCCACCTTTGAGCTTCACTGTCTCTTGTACAACAAATTCAGCATCCGATGTTGTAATCACACCTGTATCACCCTGCTGACCACCCATAGTCGCATAGAATGGTGTATGTTCTACGAATAATGTTGCCTCGTCTCCTGCAACAATTGCTTCTGTAATCTGATCTGTTGTAAGCACGGTAATCTTAGAATCATATACATCATTATCATATCCAACAAACTCTGTTGTAATAGATGGATCAATCTCATCATATACAGTAGCATCTGCACCCATGTAGTTGGTTTCTTTACGCGCTGTACGAGCCTTTACTCTTTGCTCCTCCATGCATACCTTGAAACCTTCTTCATCGATGTTATAACCCTTTTCTTCCAAAATTTCCTTTGTCAAATCCACAGGGAATCCAAAGGTATCGTAAAGCTTAAATACATCTGCACCTGCTAAGGTCTTGTTACCACTTTTAGCAAGCTCCTCTTCCATTTCTGCAAGAATTGCAAGTCCCTGATCGATGGTTTTATTGAACTGATTCTCTTCCTGTGTCAACACACGGAAAATAAACTCCTTCTTCTCATCTAATTCTGGATATCCATCCTTAGATCCCTCAATTACAGTTTCAGAAAGCTTTGCTAGGAAAGTTCCATCGATACCTAACAAACGTCCATGACGAGCTGCACGACGAATCAAACGACGAAGTACATATCCTCTACCTTCATTGGTAGGCATAACACCATCTGAAATCATAAAAGTAGATGAACGAATATGGTCAGTAATCAAACGGATGGAAATATCTTTGTTCTCATCGGTCTTGTATTCTACGTTTGCTAATTCGCAAACCTTGCTGCGAAGTGCAAAAATTGTATCTACATCAAAGATAGAATCTACATCCTGTACTACTGAAGCCAAACGCTCTAATCCCATACCAGTATCAATATTCTTTGTCTCTAATTCCTCGTAGTTACCCTTTCCATCACCATCAAACTGGGTAAATACATTGTTCCAGATTTCCATGTAGCGGTCACAATCACAACCAACTTCACAATCCGGCTTACCACAACCATACTTTTCACCACGGTCATAGTAAATTTCAGAACAAGGACCACAAGGACCTGAACCATGCTCCCAGAAGTTATCTGCTTTACCAAAGCGATAAATGCGTTCTGGAGCAATACCAATCTCCTTATTCCAGATGTCAAACGCCTCATCATCCTCTTCGTATACGGATGGGTATAGACGCTCTGGGTCCATTTCTAATACTTCTGTTAAGAACTCCCATGACCAAGCAATTGCCTCTCTCTTAAAATAATCACCAAAGGAGAAATTACCTAACATCTCAAAGAATGTACCGTGACGTGCTGTTTTACCAACATTTTCAATATCACCAGTACGAATACATTTCTGACAAGTTGTTACACGTTTTCTAGGTGGAATCTCCTGTCCAGTAAAGTACGGCTTAAGTGGAGCCATACCAGCATTAATCAACAATAAGGAATTATCATTCTGTGGAACCAATGAAAAGCTGTTCATCTTAAGATGATCCTTGCTCTCGAAAAATTCCAAATACATTCTTCTAAGTTCATTTAAACCATATTTCTTCACGTCTTTGTACCTCTCTTAGTTTTCTGATTCTGCATCTTTTGTATCAACTGCATCAACTTCCGCAGCAGCTTTTGCAATCTTGTTCTTTTTATATTTTATACCACAAATAACGGCCACTATTGTAACAGCCAACAAAACAATATACTTGAATGAATAAGTTAATAATTCACCTAAAAATGCCATTGTAATACCTCCATTATTCATTGTTGGTTAGAGATGTATAAAAGCAGGTTGGATTGCCTGTATGACACGCAGCACCTATCTGTGCAACCTTTGCAAGAATCGTATCCTTATCACAATCAATCATAAGCTCTTTTACAAACTGTAAATGACCACTTTCCTCGCCTTTTTTCCATAGCTTCTGGCGGCTTCTGGAATAGTAAACCATATACCCTGTCTCTAACGTCTTTTCAAATGACTCTTTATTCATATATGCCATCATCAAAACCTCATTGGTTTGATAGTCCTGTGTAATGCACGGAATCAATCCGTTGGCATCCAACTTAAATGTATCAAAATCCTGACTACATGTAAGTGGTTTTGCTATATATTCAATCTGCTTATCCACGCTGTATTCCCCCTACATTTATAATGTTCCCTTTGTAGAAAGAACAGCATCTTTCATTCTAGGATCAATCTGTGTCGCTTCATCTAATGCTTTCGCAAAGGCTTTAAATGCAGCCTCAATAATATGATGATTGTTACTTCCATCTAATTGCTTCAAGTGTAGATTCATGCCGGCACCGTAAGCAACAGCATAGAAAAACTCCTTTACCATCTCTGTATCAAAGTATCCCACCTGATCTACAGTTAAATTCATATCATACGCAAAATAAGGTCTACCAGACAAATCCAAAGCACAAAGTACCAACGTTTCATCCATTGGTAAAATTCTTTGTCCGTAACGCTTGATCCCCTTCTTGTCTCCAAGGGCTTTCTTGATTGCCTGTCCAAGTACAATACCTGTATCTTCGATTGTATGATGTGAATCCACTATTATATCACCAATAGCTTTAAGTCTTAAATCAAATAAGCCATGTTTCGCAAAGCTAATAAGCATATGATCAAAGAACGAAATACCTGTATCAACCTCAGCTATTCCCGTTCCATCTAAATTAAGTTCCAATTCAATATTTGTCTCCTTTGTTACTCTAGAGACCTTTGCAATCCTAGCAGCCATATAATCACTTCCTTATATTCTAATTTGTATTTCAATTATTAGGTATGCGTATATATAATATACGAACACAATATAACAACTTATTATAGCATTTTATACACCTTGTTTCAATTATTTTCTGCAATTGTATTAGGGTTTAAAAGTAAATCATATTCGTCATAAAAGCCCGAGCCGTTTTCGTACTTTATGGCTATTAACATTGATCCTAATCCGATTTTGTTATAAAGTTCTGGGCTAATTTTATACTCTCTCATTTTATTATCTGCCATCTGAATTGTTGTATATTTTCCACTTTCTAAATTATTGCCTTCTATAGTTTTCTTATCTCTTACAACAACATACATAATTTTGATTTTGTTAGTTTTTATATCATTTATAATATTCTTTCTAAAATATGTAATTAGAGCACATATCCCTACATA
>JAZSPZ010000005.1:0-6715 GCA_045537735.1 Lachnospiraceae bacterium | reverse complement strand
AAAATATGCTGCTTTAGTTTTGTGGGAAATGACATGGTTCGGATTTGATGAAGAAACAATTCAAGAAAGAATGAAAACATGGGATGAGGATTGAAAGCACGCGAAGATTTCAGTAATACTGAGAGACGAATTTGAATTTGTATAGGTTACCAAATGGCATTTCAGGACAAAAAGATAGCAGAAATAAATGTGATAAGTAATAGGGATTCATTTAATATAGGTAACTGTTGGCTTTTTAGACTATAGAAAAACGGAGGAGAAAAATGCTTGAAATTAGAGACTGTGAAAATTATGAAGTTGTAAAAGAATTGTTTTTAGAGTATTCCCAGATTAAGGGAGCTGAATCCTGCTTTATCTCTCTTGATAAAGAACTGGCAGACTTAGAAGGATTCTATAAGGGGGGGGCGCTACTTCTTGGATATGAGAACGGTAACCCAATTGCAACGATTGCAATTAAAAATATTGATGGAAATGCTTGCGAGGCTAAAAGACTATATATTAAACCTGAATTCAGAGGAAAAGGCTACGCAAGAGAATTGATAAATGCAATGCTTTCAAGAAGTAAAGAACTTGGCTTTCACGAAGTTACATTTACGACAAAGCCTGAAGTTATGGGTATAGGATATGGATTGTATCAGCGCATGGGATTTAAAGAAACGGATAATAGAGATGGAGTAGTATCTATGAAGATGTCTCTATAGATAAAGGTATTGCTAAATTCCAATTTGTAGAGAACAAAAACTATGAATTTTCAGAAGTGTTAATTTAATATGTAGTATACACATATAGCCATTACAGACATTATCTGTGATGGCTAATTTTAATATTCAGTTAATGTTAATCGATTTTTCCTGTAAGGTTTTTAGAATATTATATGACTTGTAAAACATACAAAAAGGAGAATTGATATTATGAAAAGACTTGTTGCAATGCTTGTTGCTGCCTTGATGCTGGTTATGATAATACCGCAAGGCGTGTATGCAGCAGAGAAACTCACGCCTTCGGGAATATCTTATGATGGCATTGGCACAGAGATAGATGCCTATGTAAAAGAATATGAGACCGGACTGGTATCTGTAGGTACTTGTGTGTTTGATGAGTCAGGTATTATCTATGAAGGTTATTATGGATATTCGGATATAGAAAATGAAAAATTGGCAGATGAAGAAACGGTATATGATTGGGGTAGTACCTCCAAGCTTCTTGTATGGGTATCTGTTATGCAGTTAAAGGAGCAGGAAAAACTTGATTTTGAAACAGATATCAGGGAATATCTTCCGGAAGGTTTTCTTACCAAGCTTCAGTACGAGGATGAGACTATTACAATGCTTAACTTGATGAACCATGATGCAGGCTTTCAGGAGTCGATGTATGAAAACCAGATAGCTACGGAAGATGAACTTTATGGTAGTCTTGAGGAAGCGGTAAAGGCATGTGAATGTTATCAGGCTTATCATGTGGGTGAGCATACAGCATACTCCAATTGGGGAACAGCACTTGCAGCATTTATTGTGGAACGTGTAAGCGGAATGTCTTATGTAGATTATGTGAATGAAAATATCTTTAAGCCGCTAGGTATGGAGAATACATCCATTGGCATGCACATAGAAGATAATGCTTGGGTAAGAAATCAGAGAGAAACGTTAAAATGTTACGAAAGATATGTGCAGGAAGAATATAATGCGGATTATGGAGTGTGCCATTCTTGGGTACAACTTTATCCTGCAGGTGCTGCAATAGGAACTACAAGTGATTTGGCTAAATTTGCTCAGGGGTTTGTAGCGACTGATTGCCCGTTTTTTGAAAGTAATGATACAAGAGATGAAATGTTTACGGCAACTTCCTTTCATGGAGACAGTGATATTGCTGAGAATTGTCACGGATTGTGGGTAGAACAATTTAAGGTTCCTACATTGGGACATGGCGGGAATACAGGTGGATGTACAGCTAATCTTCAGTTTGATCCGGAAAGTGGACTTGGAATGGTAGTACTTACAAATGAACCGGGCGAAACTATGTTTTCGACAGGACTTGTAGGTATGTTGTTTGGTGATGTAAGAGATAGTGAATTGGTAAAGAATAATCCGGCTAAAGAACATTATGACATAAGTGGAACATACGCTCCAACAAGAACGATTGTAAGCGGATACGGAAGTGCTTTACAATATGCATATGGATGTTTTTTTGCAACCAAGACGGACAATCCTGATGTATTTAATATGCCTCTTACCGGTGGAATGCAAATGATTCATATTGGTGACCACATGTGGCTTCAGACATCAGAAAGCGGTGCAAATTATTTCACCTATGAAAGTGTTGATTCAGATGGTAATCGGCAATTTGAGATGATGAGTACGGATATGGTTCAGAACAATCAGCATATTTATGGGATAATAACTTATTTTGGATTTTCACTTTGGGGCATTATTTGTCTAATTGTTTTACTGGTAAAGGGGTTGACTTTACTGATTTGTAAAATTAGAAAAAAGGAAAAAACGTTGACTAAGGTAAACAAGCAAATTACCTTACAGCAGGTAATACAGGGCGTATCCGGTGTAATTCTGTTTTGTTTGATTAGTGTAATAGGAATCAAAGGATATGCATATGCAGTATTTCTCTGTATCATGGCAGTTATTCTTGCATTGGTAAGCTTGGTAAATGGAATCCTCCTTCTTAAGAATACTTGGAAAGACAAAGAGATAGGAAGATGGAAAAAGATAAAGCAATATATTTGGGCGATTCTTTGCTTTGGATATGTGGCTGTGATTATATGGTTTCAGTTATATGATTTTGTACATATCTAATTGGGAGGAGTTTCTGTTATGGATAATAAGATACTGAAGGTGGAACACCTCGCGAAAACATATGGCGCGAAAACAGCCTTGAAGGATGTAAGTTTTACTGTTGAAAAGGGAAAAATATATGGATTTATCGGAGAAAATGGTGCCGGTAAGACTACCGCAATCAGAGCTATAACAGGACTTACATCTGTTGTGGATGGCTCGGTAGAATTATTTGGAGCATCGAATCAAAAAGGATTGGAAGAGGCTAGGAAGAGGATGGGGTGTCTGGTGGAGCGTCCCATACTTTCACTAAACAAAACCGCATTTGATAACCTTAGAATGCAGCAGCTACTTTTTGGGCAGACAGATGATGCTAAGATTGATGTGATATTGGAACGAGTAGGTCTGAGGGATGTTAGAAATAAAAAAGTCAAGGATTTCTCTTTGGGCATGAAGCAGCGCCTCGGTATAGCTTTGGCATTGATAAACAGTCCGGAATTGCTTATTCTTGACGAACCTGTAAATGGTCTTGACCCTATGGGTATGGTGGATGTTCGTGAATTGCTTCGTTCTCTTTGCGAGGACGATGGCATCACAATCCTAATCTCTAGTCATATGCTTGCAGAGCTTTATCAGCTTGTTACAGATTATATTATTATCTCACACGGTCAGATACTTGAAATCTTAAGCAAGGAAGAGCTTGATAATAAATGTTCGGCATACATCCTTCTTGAAGCTCTTGAAACGCAGGCTGCATTAAAGATACTTACAGAGCATGGTGTTCAGTCAGTGTCAAATGAGAATGAAAGCATTAAAATCTATGACGATGTTTCTATAAAGGATGTGGCAAAATGGATGTTTGATGCAAACATTCTTGTAACACTTCTCATGAAGTATGAAAAATCACTTGAGAATTATTATATGGAGCTTTTGGGAGGTAAATCATGAAAAATCTATTAAAGTGGGAATTGAGACAAACATTTCAGTCAAAAGCATTTTGGGCATTTGGGATTACTTTTACATTGATGAATATTATATTTTTAATTATTACCTCCATAGATGGAGAATTAAGAGGATTTGAGTTATTTATGCAGGGATGTAGCGATTATAATTCATTTATTCTGCTCTTTATAGGTATCTTTGCCGGTATTCATGTGGCAGGTGCATTTGAGGAGCGTAAAATTCAGGCAGCAGTTATGGCAGGAAATAGTCGTTTCAATATCTTGGCAGTGAAATTATTTTCCTATTCCCTTTCTGTTGCAGCTTTTAGTATATGCGCGATGGGTGCAAGCTTAGTAGGTGGGGTTTTAACAAATGAAGGAGTTGCTTTTGTAGATGATTTTTTTAGGGAGGTTGTATTGCGAATTGTAGCCTATACACTTGTTGAAGTTGCTTTTGTTAGTATATGTTTCTTTTTATCCATGCTGGTAAAGAATCTTGGGGCAGCTATTGGTGTGAATCTTGTGTCAATGCTGGTGTTAAATATTGTGGGACAAATGCTTATAAGCAAGGAATGGGCAGTAAATTTTATGAAGTTTACTCCTTTGGGACAGACATTTATGCTTTTGGTAGATGCAAGCACCAAAAACCTTATTGTTTCAGTAGCAGCATCCGTTCTGGGATTAGCAGTCACAGTGACGTTATCCTATATTAAATTTAGAAAGCAAGAATTGAAGTAAAAATAGACATTAAAAGTATGGTGTTTTATAATACATAGTGTAGGATTGCGGTTTATGAAAAGAGGTGCACCAATGGCAAATATATTGATTGCTGATGATGAAAAGGAAATTGTGCGATTGCTTCGCATGTATATTGAGGCAAATGATCATATTGCGTTTGAGGCAAATGACGGGCAGGAAGCATTGCAGATTTTAGATAGGGAAAACATTGATCTTGCCATTGTGGATATTATGATGCCAAAGAAAAATGGCTATGAAATTATCAAGGAAATCCGAAAGGGAAGATACATTCCTATACTTGTTATTTCTGCTAAGGGTGAACTGTCTGACAGAGTATTCGGTATAGATTTAGGCGCAGACGATTATATTACAAAGCCATTTGAACCTTTGGAAGTGGCAGCTAAAGTGCGGGCTCATTTGCGTAGGGCAGGCGTACAGACCGTTGTTGTGGAAGAAAAAAATGTTATAGAAGTTGGTAATCTGCTTCTTAATTGTGATGAATGTGTAATAACTCGTGATGGTGTTGCCCAGGAGCTTACCAAGGCAGAGTATAAAGTGCTGGAGCTTTTTATGAAGCAGCCTAAAAGGGTATTTACTAAGGAACAGATTTATGAGTATGCATGGGGAGATGATTATGTGGTGGATGATAATACCATCCGTGTTATTATCAGCCGTCTGCGTGATAAAGTTGGAAATGATACCATTAAAACCATTCGTGGGTTAGGGTACAGATTGGAGATTCATGAATAAAGTAAAAAAGAAAGTTGTTTTGTATTTTATATTGTGTTTATTTGGTTGCTTTGTAGCGGAAGGTATCATCTTAAGTATCATGGAAGCTTTGATAATGTTGTTGAGTTCGCCAAGTGATAATACTATGTCGATTGTGATTGGAGGATTTTTGATATTATCATTGATGAATATTGTAGGTAGTGCATATCTCTTTTATCGTCTGACTGGTAAAACGTGGCAAAAGGAGAGCATGCGTCAGATGAATGAGCGGAATATGTTATATTCCTGTATTGCGCATGATTTGAAAACACCGATGACCTCCGTGCAGGGCTTTGCTACAGCTTTAAAGGAAGGTAAGGTAAAGCCGGAAGAACAAGCAGAAATATATGATATTATCTATAACAAGAGTTGTTATATGAATGAGTTGTTAGATACCATGTTTACATTTTCCAAGCTTAATACGGATGAATATGTATTGTCTCGTAGAGAGATGGATGTGTGCGCATTGATGCGTGAGACGATGGCTTTGTATTACGATGAGTTTGAGGCAAGAGATATGAATCTGGATATTGATATTCCGGAAGAAAGTATTGCATGCAATATAGATGAAAAAGAAATAAAGCGAGCAGTCAGCAATTTGTTGGTAAATGCTTATAAGCACAATGAAAAAGGTGCTAACATCCTGGTGCGAGTTTCTGTGCAAGGTGATATGGTAAGGATTATTGTTGCAGATAATGGCGATGTAATTAACAAGGAAGTAGTTACTACTATATTTGAACCATTTGCTAAGGGGGATGAATCTCGTTCCGGAGGAAAGGGAACTGGATTAGGACTTGCTATATCTAATTTAATTGTGGAGAAACATAGGGGCAGATTGTATATTGATGATAGTATTGAAGGGTATACAAAAGGATTTGTGATTTGCTTAAAGGGAGGTTGAGAATTGTAGTAATACTAACCTGAGAGACAACTTTCAGTCTTGTAGAGAGATTGAAAGCACACATGAATTTGAATTTTATAACGAGGTAAAAGAAGATGAATTACAAGGAATATGGAAAAGAGAATAGAGATATAATTATTCTTTTACATGGTGGCGGGTTATCTTGTTGGAATTATCGAGAGGAAGCAGAAATGCTTCAAAACAAATTTCATGTCATTATTCCGATATTGGATGGTCACACAGGAAGTGATAATGGGTTTACAACAATTGAGGATAATGCAAAAGAAATTATTTCCTTTATAGATGAGAAGTTTAATGGTTCTGTGTTGCTAATAGGTGGGTTGTCTCTTGGCGGTCAGATATTACTTGAAATACTGTCACAGCGAGGTAATATTTGCGAATATGCAATCGTTGAGAGTGCTTTGGTTATTCCTTCAAAGCTCACATATGCTATGATTAAACCAGCGTTTGGAAGTTGTTATGGATTGATTAGACATAAATGGTTTTCAAAATTACAATTCAAGTCCCTCAAGATAAAGCAAGAGTTATTTGACGATTATTATAAAGATACATGTGGTATTGCA